>DASSXQ010000052.1:0-6593 GCA_035703725.1 Rudaea sp. | reverse complement strand
AAGATCTTCGCCAATCCCGACCTGCCGCAGATCGACGATTACTACGAACCGTTCGACTTCGACTACCAGCATCTGCACGAAGCGCCCGACGTCAAACATCAGCCGACCGCCCGGCCGCGCTCGCAGATCACCGGCCAGCGCATGCAGAAAATTCACTGGGGCCCGAACTGGGAGGAAATCCTCGGTACCGAATTTGCCAAGCGTTCCAAGGATACGAATTTCGACGGCGTGCAGAAGGAAATCTACGGCGCGTTCGAAAAAACATTCATGATGTACCTTCCGCGCCTGTGCGAACACTGCCTGAATCCGGCCTGCGTGTCGGCGTGCCCGTCCGGTGCGATCTACAAGCGCGAGGAAGACGGCATCGTGCTGATCGATCAGGACAAGTGCCGCGGCTGGCGCATGTGCGTATCGGCGTGCCCGTACAAGAAAATTTATTACAACTGGAAAAGCGGCAAGTCCGAAAAATGCATCTTCTGCTATCCGCGCATCGAGATGGGCGAGCCCACGGTGTGCTCGGAAACCTGCGTTGGGCGTATCCGTTACCTCGGTGTGATGCTTTACGACGCCGATCGCATCCAGGAAGCCGCATCGGTGCCGGCAGAGAAAGATCTGTACCAGGCGCATCTGGATATTTTTCTCGATCCATTCGATCCCGAAGTCATCGAAGCGGCACGTCGCGAAGGCATTCCGGACAACTGGCTGGAAGGCGCCAAGGCTTCGCCGGTATACAAATTGGCGATCGACTGGAAGCTGGCGCTGCCGCTACATCCGGAATATCGCACCTTGCCGATGGTGTGGTACGTGCCGCCGCTGTCGCCAATCCAGTCTGCGGCTGAACGCGGTCGCGTCGGCATGACTGGCGAACTGCCCGATATCGCCTCGTTGCGCATTCCGGTGCGCTATCTGGCCAACCTGCTCACGGCCGGCGACGAAGCGCCGGTGATTCGCGCACTGGAACGATTGATGGCGATGCGGGCGTGGCGTCGTGCCAAAAACGTCGATGGCATCGAGGACACCAAAGTCCTGGATCAGGCCGGTCTGACCGTTGCCCAGGCCGAGGACATGTACCGCTATCTGGCGATTGCCAATTACGAGGATCGCTTCGTGATTCCAACCGGACATCGCGAATACGCCGATGACGCGTTTGGCGAGCGTGGTGGTTGCGGATTCACCTTCGGCAATGGTTGCAGCGGTGACACCCCGATGGATCTTTTCACCCAACGCAAGACCACGCGTTACTTCGTGCATCCGAACCGGCAGAAACCCGACAAGGTGGCGCAATGAGTGTGCTGAAATTGATCGGCGTGTTGATGGATTATCCGCCGGACGAATTGTGGCAGCATCGTGACGAACTGCTCGGCGCTTGCAATGCACCTGAGTTGTCGCCGCGACGTCGTCAGGATCTGCGCGCCTTCGTCGGCCAATTGCTCGATACCGATTCGCTGGTTGCACAAGACGAGTGGCTCAGCTTGTTCGACCGTGGCCGCTCGATGAGCCTGCTGCTGTTCGAGCACATCCATGGCGAATCGCGCGATCGCGGTCAGGCCATGGTTGATCTGATCAACAACTACCGCAAGAACGGATTTGAATTGGCGGCCAAGGAATTGCCGGACTATCTGCCATTGCTGCTGGAATACCTTTCGTTGCAACCGGCAGAACAAGTCCACGACTGGCTGCACCATATCAATCATATTGTCGGCTTGCTCGCTGCGCGCGCGGGCGAGCGCAACAGTCCGTATGCGACGCTGTTCGAGATTCTGGTGGAGCTGAGCGAAGGCAAGCTCGACATCGAAGTGTTCCGGCAACGCGTGGCCGCCGAACCCCTCGACAACACACCCGAATTCATGGATCAAGTGTGGGAAGAAGAAGCCGTGCGCTTCGGCAACGACGCACCCGACACGGGCTGCTCACCCACCGGTCATTCATCCACGCGAGCCATTGCCGGCCAGGTGCAATCATGACTTACTTCGACGAGTTTGCATTCCAGATTTATCCGTACATCGCGTTGGTGGTGTTTTTCATCGGCAGTTGGATTCGTTTCGATCATTCGATGTACACGTGGCGCAGCGGTTCGAGCCAATTGCTGTCCAACCGCGGCATGCGTCTGGGCAGCAACTTGTTCCATGTCGGCATTCTGGTCGTGCTTGCCGGTCACGTGGTTGGCTTGCTCACGCCGCATTCGGTGTACTCGATTTTCATCAGCACGCAGCACAAGCAACTGCTGGCAATGATCGTGGGCGGCGTATTTGGCGTGATGTGCCTCGTCGGCATGGTGATCCTGATGGCACGCCATCTGATGAATCCACGCATTCGCGCCACCGACAATTTTCGCAACATCCTGATTCTGGCGTTGCTGATGGCGCAACTGCTGCTCGGCCTGTACACGATCTTCATCTCCAGCCATCACCTGGACGGCAGCGTGATGATCGTGCTGGCCGAGTGGGCCCAGCGCATCGCCACCTTCCGCGGCGGCGCGGCAGAAATGATGGCCGGCGTGCATTGGGTGTACAAGGCGCACATCATCCTCGGTCTGACCTTGTTCCTGCTCACGCCGTTCACGCGCCTGGTGCATATCTGGAGCATCCCGATCAGCTACCTGTGGCGTCCCTATCAGATTGTCCGGCGTCGGCAGAAAGCGCTGGATTACGGGTCGAGGAGTTGATTGATGTCCACATCCACGCTGGCAAAGCGCATTCTGCCGATCACGGTCATCGACTCCAACCAGGCAATCGCGCAGGATGCCGAACATCATCACGACAACTCGAGCGATGGTCCGCGCACACTGGGCCGGCCGGCACCATGCGTGTTGTTTGTTGGCGAAACACCGATCAGCGAAGCCGAGATTGCGCGTGAAATGCAGCATCACCGCGCGCTGAAACCTGAGCGATCGCGCGCCGACGCGGCACGCGCGCTGGTCGTGCGTGAATTGCTCAAGCGCGAGATCGAACGTCTGCAACTGGATGCCAGTGTCGAACCGCTGGATCGCGAAACGCGCGAAGAGGCGGCCATTCGCGTTTTGCTGGAGCGCGAACTGGACGAACGCGCGCCCGACGAGCAAGCCTGTCTACGCTATTACGAACGCAATCGCGAACGTTTCCATGCGCCGGATCGCATCCGCATCCGCCACATCCTGCTGGGTGCAGCGCCCGACGATGTGGGTGGCCGATTGCGCGCACGCAATGAGGGCGAACGCCTGATATCCGAATTGACTGCAAGTCCGGTGCTGTTCGCCGACTTTGCCATGCGTCATTCCGACTGCCCGTCGAAAACGCAAGCCGGCGAACTGGGCTGGATCGAGCGCGGCCAGACCACACCGGAATTCGACAGGCAGGTGTTCCGTTTGAGCGAAGGACTAGCCGCGTTCCCGGTGGAATCGCGCTGGGGTTATCACGTCGTCTGCATCGATGCGATTCAAACCGGACAGGCACGGGAATTCGCCGATGTGCATGCGCAGATTTCCGATTATCTCGAATTGCAAGTGCGCCATCGCGAACTTCAACATTATCTATTGACGCTGCAAGAGCGCTTTGGCGTGCGCGGGCTTGAAGAAATCGAAGCTGCGGCAGCCTGATCATCCAACGATCCCTGGGTCAATTTTCCGGAAACCGACCGCATGAACAAAATTGCCGAGGTCACGCCAGCGCAACGCTCGCGTGCGCTGTGGTTAAGCACGTTGGCTTTTGGTGTGTGCTTTGCTGTCTGGGTCATCTACTCGATCATTGGTGTCGAGCTGAAGAAAGAACTGGGCTTTTCCAATACCGCTTTCGGCTTGCTGGTGGCCACGCCGATCCTGACCGGTTCATTGAGTCGACTCCCGCTGGGAATCTGGACAGAAATGTACGGTGGACGACGCGTCTACACCCTGTTGATGCTGTTCGTTGCAGCGTGCGTCTTCGTGCTGCCCTTCGCACATTCATACGCGATGCTGCTTCTGGTCGGCTTGGGGCTGGGCATGGCCGGCGGCAGTTTCGCCGTAGGCGTCGTCTATGTTTCCGCGTGGTATCCCAAAGAACGCCAGGGCACGGCACTTGGCATGTTCGGCATGGGCAACGCGGGTGCCGCATTGACCAGCTTTGGCGCACCGCAATTGTTGGCGGTCATGAGCTGGCGTCACGTTGCCGATGTCTATGCAGCGACCATGCTGGTCATGGCCTTGATCTTCTGGTTCGGTTCCCGGAACGAGCCGTCAAGGCGCAATCGGGCTGCTGGCACCAGCAATATGACCTCGCTGAGTGAACGCCTGCAGCCATTGCGCAATTTGCAAGTCTGGCGATTCTCGCTCTACTACCTGTTGGTCTTCGGCGGGTTCGTTGCGCTCACTTCGTGGCTGCCGCGTTACTACATGGGCGCGCACCATCTGGATATCCGCACCGCCGGTATCCTGACTGCGAGTTTTGCGCTTCCGGCGGCCGTGTTTCGTGCCTTTGGCGGGGTGTTGGCTGATCGCTTCGGAGCACGCACGATCATGTACGTCGCCTTCTCGGTGTCGATCACGTGCCTGTTCTTGTTGTCGTACCCGAATACCCAGTACACCATCGAGGGCATCCACGGACCCATCCAGTTCACCATTGCTCCCGGCGTCGTGGAACGCACGATCGTTTTGTTCACGCTGGGCTTCGTGATGTCATTGGGCATGGCCGCCGTGTTCAAGTACATTCCGGTGTACTACCCCGGTCACGTTGGCAGCGTTGGCGGCATGGTCGGCATGATTGGCGGTTTGGGAGGCTTCTTCCTGCCCATCGCATTCGGCATGATGGACGATGTGACTGGCATCTGGACCAGTTGTTTCATGTTGCTGTTCGGCATCGCGGCCGTCAATCTGGCCTGGATGCACTTTGCCATTCGGCGCATGGAGCGCAAACACTTTCCGCAAATCAAGCGCGAGACCGATTTGCCGGAGATCATGGAAGCCGCACGCCAGGAAAATATTGCGGTTCAATAATTCAGGCGTTGTGGTATCCGCCTGACTGCGCAGTCGCGCGGACGCTCACGCGCGACTGAGTTGGACCAGATCGCCGCGTCGATCAACGGCCAGAAACTCGGCAATGCGTCCGGACTTGATTGCCTCGACCATGAGACGCATGGGCTGCACGGCTTCGTCCGCATTCGGTGCAATGCCGGCTCGTCCCGGCAACGCGGCCACGAACACGATGTCCCAATGGGTGTTCGTGCGTCGCGATTCAGCCTCGAGTTCGGCGAAGCTTTCGATTTCATCAGGCGCTTTGTCCACGCACAGCACCGGCGCAAGCGCCCCGCCCTCGCCGCTGGCAAAACTTGCCTGCTGCGCTGCGCTGGCATCGCCTGGCAGTTCTGCCGCGGCAAATACGAACAACAGGCGCGGGCGATCTTGTTCGGCGCGCGCCATGTCCAGCAAGTCTGCAAAAGTCTCCAACCGGTTGCTCACTCGCGTCCTGCCTCTTGACGAAAGGGCTGCATTTTCGGTGCTTGGCACTGTCAAGTCCATGACCGCGATCAATTCCCGCGCGCACGTTTGCGGCAACAATGCGCCGGCGGACCGAGAGTGTGGCAGGCAACCGCCGCCCATCGGGACTTCCACGTGAACGCTTGAAACGCGACCAACGACCCATGCCTGATGTATCGCGATTCCCGGTCAATGAACGCGCCTGACGCGGCTGTCAACGCTGCAACCGCATCGGGACGCTTTGCCCGCGCGCTCGCGGATTTGCCTGAACTATCGCCAGCCAGCTTCGCCATGATCATGGCAACCGGAATCATTTCGATTGCGATGGACCAGCTCGGCATGCATCGCGCGGCCATGGCCTTGCTTGGGTTGAATTTGTTTGCATGGATTGTGTTGTGGGCATTGACCCTGTTGCGGCTGGCGCGCCACATGCGGCGCTTCGCCCAGGATCTCGTCGATCACATGCGCGGTCCGGGATTTTTCACCACCGTTGCCGGCAGCGCCGTGCTCGGCTCGCAGATGGTCTTGTTGGCTGGCGATTTTCATTTCGCCATGACCTTGTGGGGAATTTCCATCGTGCTCTGGCTTGGACTCACCTACACCATCTTTACGGCCTTCACGATCAAGGAAGAAAAACCGACGCTCGACAAGGGCATCACCGGTGGCTGGTTGCTGGCAGTGGTGGCGACGCAATCGCTTGCCGTATTGAGTGCGCTCATTGCTGCACGATTTGGCCAGCCATGGAAGTTGGAGCTGAACTTCTTTGCCTTGTCGATGTGGCTGTGGGGCGGCATGTTGTACATCTGGATGATGTCGCTGATCTTCTACCGGTACACGTTCTTTCATTTTTCGCCGGGCGATCTTGCGCCGCCCTACTGGATCAACATGGGCGCCATGGCCATCTCCACGCTGGCGGGCGCGCGCCTGATCGACAACGCGCCGGATGCTCCGTACCTGCATTCGTTGCTGCCGTTCCTGAAAGGATACACCGTGTTCTACTGGGCCACCGGAACGTGGTGGATACCCATTCTGCTGGTGTTGGGCGTGTGGCGTTACGTGTATAAACGTTTCCCGTTCGAATACGATCCACTTTATTGGGGCGCGGTGTTTCCACTCGGCATGTATGCCGCCTGCACCCACGAGATGTCACGCGTCATGGGTCTGGACT
>DASSXQ010000042.1:0-3079 GCA_035703725.1 Rudaea sp. | reverse complement strand
AACAAGCTCGACCGCGCGGTGGAGGCCGAATCGTTGTATCGCGACGTCTACCAGGCGCGCCGCGAAGTGCTAGGCGCGCAACATTATGCGACCTTGATCAGCCTGAACAATCTGGCAGTGCAATTGCGCCGCCTCGGCCAATTCGCTCAATCCGAACCCCTGCAGCGACAGGCTTATGAAGGACTACAAAAGACCATAGGCGTGCACGATCCCCGCAGCGTGCAGACCGGTCTGAACGTGGTGCAGGATTTGATTCCACAAGGTAAATTCGAAGCGGCGCAACATCTGCTCGAAAGCTTGCTTGGCGATGTGCGGCAACACGGCAAGCAGCAGGTCGTTGCGCTGGCCTTGCGTTTGTTTGGGCAAAGCCTGCAGGGGCAGGGAAAGCTCGATGCGGCGGAGCAATCCTACGAGCAATCCTGGCAGGCTGCGAAAGCAATAAAGAACACCGACGAGCAGCGCGAGACTGCGCAAGCGGCTGCAAATCTCCACGACAAAGCGGGTGCCGGCGCGGCAAAGAGCACGATCTGGCAGCAACGGCTGCAAGAACTTTCCTCGAGGCCTGGCGAAACGCCAAAGCCTGCCAAAGCGGATTCCTGATCCCCAATCGGAGCCGAGCCGCGTCCTGACGTTTCAAGCGTCCCGGGCGATCTGAAACCCCGCAAACGATTGCGTCACCGGCATCACCTCGATGCGGTTGATGTTCAGGTGCGGCGGCAGGTTCGCGACCCACCAGATCGTTTCGGCGATGTCGTGGCCGGTGATCGGAAGCGCGCCTTGGTAAAGCCTGTCGGACGCGGCCTGATCGCCGCCGGTGCGCACGAGGGTAAATTCGGTTTCGGCCATTCCCGGTTCGATGGAGGTGACACGCACGCCGCTGCCGTGCAGGTCGCAGCGCAGCCCGAGCGAAAACTGGGTGACAAATGCCTTGGTCGCGCCGTAGACATTGCCGCCGGTGTACGGATAGCTGCCGGCCACGGAACTGAGGTTGACGATGGTGCCGCGGCGTTCGATCAGCGCCGGCAACAGCTTGTGCGTGAGCGTGACCAGTGCGCTGATGTTGGTGTCGATCATCTGCCGCCATTGCGCGAGATCGCAATGCGGCTCTTTGGCGGTGCCGAGCGCGAGGCCGGCATTGTTGACCAGCACGTCGATGGCGCGAAATTCTTCCGGCAACGCATCGAGGGCCGCTTGCATCGCATTCGCGTCGCGGATATCGAAGGCCGCGGTGTGCACATGAGGGCCGCATTCGTCGGCCAAACGTTGCAGCCTGTCGGCGCGTCGCGCCAAGGCAATCACGCGCCAACCGGCTTGCGCAAAGTGCCGCGCGGTGGCGGCGCCGAAGCCGGCGCTGGCGCCGGTGACGAGTATGGTTTTGACGGTCATTGCATGCTCCGGGCAAAAGCCAACAATAGCGGAATCGGTGGCCGCGCGGCGAGTGTGACGACGATTACGGTTTGCTCACGGGTACTGGTGTATTCATCGAAACACCCCAGTGCGTGGAGCAGACCATGTATCGACTCGGTTGGATCGCCGGTTTGTTTTTTTTCATGGCGCACGCCAGCGCTCAGGTGCCACCGGACCTGATGCTGGTGGATGCCGCTCCCGGGGGCTCGTTCGATACGCCGCTGGCGGTACGCAACGCCAACGATGGCTCGGGCCGCCTGTTCGTGATCGAGAAGTGCGGAAAGATTCAAATCGTCAAAAACGGCGTGGTCAATGCGTTACCGTTCCTCAGCGTGAGTGTCGCCTGCAACAGTGAACAGGGTCTGCTCGGTCTCGCGTTTCACCCGGATTACATCCACAACGGCATCTTTTACGTTACCTACACCGACCCTGGCTCCATGCTGGGCACCCATCACGATCAGGTGCTCGCGCGGTTCACGGTGTCGAGCAATCCCGATAGTGCCAATACCACCGGCACCGTGGTGCTGCGCGTGCCGGATCTGGCCGATAACCACAACGGCGGCGATATTCATTTTGGTGCAGACGGCTATCTGTATTGGTCGATGGGCGATGGAGGCGTGCAGCCTGACCCCAACGGTTTCGCTCAGTGCCTGTGGAAAAAGCGCGCCGATGGTAATCCCGGCAACTGCAGCACGACCGGTGGCAGCGGCGCGCTTTATTACCTGCTCGGCAAGATCATGCGCCTGGACGTGGATCATCCCACTGCTTCGGCTCAAGCCAATGCCTGCGGTGCGACGCCTGCCGCGCACGCGGAATATTCCATTCCCGCCACAAATCCGTATGCGGACTTGAACGATCCGGCCAATGCCACGCGCTGCGGCGAAATCTGGGCCTACGGGTTGCGCAATCCGTTTCGATTCAGCTTTGATCGCTCAACCCATGACATGCTGATTGGCGATGTTGGTTACAGCACCACGGAAGAAGTCGATTTCCAGACCGCAGCCAGCAGCGCAGCGAGTGCATACAACTACGGCTGGCGCGATTGCGAAGGGCCGTTTCCGCGCGGGCAAACATCGGCAACCTGCACGATTGGCATCTTGCCGATTCTGCATTTTTTCCATAATGGCGGAGCAATTTCCGGTTGCTCGGTTATTGGTGGTTACCGCTATCGAGGCCCGTATTCGCGGCTGGATGGCACCTATCTGTTTGGCGATCTTTGTAGCGGGCCTTTGATCGGCACACACAACGGCAGCATCTGGACGTTGAGTGCATTCGCACCCGGCGGCGTGTCGATCACCCATGTGTATGGCTTTGGCGAAAGCGAGGCTGGCGACGTCTATCTCGCCGACGGTGGCGCAGGAAAAATATACAAGTACATCCTCGATGAAGTCTTCCTCGACGGATTCGAACTGGATTGAGAGGGCAATTACCCTGCTTGTCCAATTTTTCGGCGCGAACCTTCGCGCCGGCGCCGAACCGGCTTCGCGGCGTTTTGCCTTGCCCGGTTTGCGTTCGCTCAACGCAAACGGCTTTTCATGTCCCGTTGTTTCGGCAAGCAGCGCTGGTCATGGTGATCCGCCCGCCTGTTTCATCGGAATTGCCTTGATCCCGTTGTCGGCGAGGATTTTTTTCGTCGCTTCCGTATCGCTGGCATTGGCGTAGGGTCCGACCA
>DASSXQ010000212.1:0-10213 GCA_035703725.1 Rudaea sp. | reverse complement strand
TGTGGATGAATTCCCGATTCCGGAACGCGAAATCATTGAATCCAGCGCGAACATGCACATGATCCCGGCCGATTCTGCTGTCGCGCGCCAGATTGCGCGCACGCGAACTGGCGATGTGATCAGTCTCGATGGATACCTGGTCGAGGCGGATTGGCCAAACGGCGGAAAATGGCGCAGCTCCCTCACCCGCAGCGATTCCGGCGATGGCGCATGCGAACTGATCTGGGTGACGCACTTTGATATCGGGCCTCGCGATTGACCGGACGTGGTCGATGCACGCGTAACGCCCGCTTGTCTCGTCTACCGCCCGAACGACGCCGGTGCGCGTCCGTCAGTATGCCGCGCCATCGAGTTCGCGATAGCGCACGAAGACCTGGCGCGCTTGATCACGCAGGATATCGCGTCGGACCGCGACACCGCGCTTTTGCAGCTCGCCGATCCAGTCCGCAGGCAAGGGGCCTTCATCGAATTCGGTGAGTTCTTCAACGTCTTCGGAACGCGCACCAATCAACAGCTCGTCGATGCCTGCCCAAACTGTCGCTCCATAACATTGACAGCACGGCTGCGCGCTGGTGGCCAGTACGAATTTTTCGCCGCATTCATTCAGACGATAGCGTTGCAGGCGTTGCTGCGCCAACATGTACGCCATCATCTCGGCATGTGCCACGGAACAGTTTTGCGGCACCACGCGGTTGACGCCGACGGAAACCAGACGACCTTCGCCAGTGAACACGGCTGCGCCGAACGGACCGCCGCTGCGCATTTCCACATTGCGCCGCGCCAGCGTGATGGCGAGTTCGACACGTGCTTCGTCGTCGGCATAAATTCGCGCCGCGTCGATTTCTTCGCGCAGCCAGATCGGAAGGGTGAGATGAAGTTGGGCCAGAAGCATGCGTCTATTTCCCTGCCACTTTTGCCCACGAATCGCGCAGCGTTGCGGTGCGATTGAATACCGGTTTGGCGGGCGTGTGATCGTGGCGATCAGTTGTGAAGTAGCCGAGGCGCTCGAACTGGAAGGCGGTTTCGGCAACCGCCGTGGTCGCGGCAGCTTCAATGTATGCGCGTACGACACGGCGCGACTGCGGGTTGATGTGATCGCGAAACGTTTTGCCGTCGCTGTCGTCATCGGGTTGAGCCACGTCGAACAGGCGATCATACAAACGCACTTCCGCGCTCGCGGCATGGCGCGTGCTCAACCAGTGAATCGTGCCCTTGACCTTGCGATTGGCGCCGGGTTCGCCATGGCGCGTATCCGCATCCAGCGTGCAACGCACGCCGGTGACGTTGCCATCGACATCTTTTTCCACTTCTTCGCACTTGACGATACCGACGCCGCGCAGGCGCACTTCGCCGCCGGGGACGAGACGATGGAATCCCTTCACCGGGACTTCCATGAAATCGTCGCGCTCGATCCACAACTCGGGTGAGAATTCGACGACGCGCGTACCGAAGCTTTCGTTCTTGGGATGATTTGGGAAGCTCAGCAATTCCACATGCTCGGCGGGCAAGTTGGTGATCGTCAATTTGAGCGGGTCCAGCACCGCCATGCGGCGTGGTGCGCTTGCATCCAGCACGTCGCGCACGCAGCCTTCGAGCACGCCGAATTCGATCGTCGAATTCTGCTTGGTCACACCCGCGCGTTCCCAGAACGTGCGGATTGCCGCGGGCGGGAAACCGCGCCGGCGCACGCCCGAAAGCGTCGGCATGCGTGGATCATCCCACCCGTCGACAAGGCGTTCATTGACCAATTCCATGAGTTTGCGCTTGCTCATCACGGTGTAGTCGAGGTTGCCGCGGGCAAATTCGATTTGTCGTGGCGTGCTCACGTTGGTTTTCAGACCGGCGTCGAGCAACGGCTGCACCAACTGCGGGTGATGCGGCAAATCGATCTGCGCCAGGCACCAATCGTAAAGCGGACGGTGATCCTCGAATTCAAGCGTGCACAGCGAATGGGTAATGCCTTCCACCGCGTCGGAAATGCAATGCGCGTAGTCGTACATCGGATAGATTGGCCATGCGTCGCCCGTGTTCTGATGCGGCACTTTGCGGATGCGATACAGGGCCGGATCGCGCAAGTTGATATTGCCGCTGGCCATGTCGATCTTTGCGCGCAGGGTCTTGGCCCCATCGGCAAATTCGCCGGCACGCATGCGCCGGAACAGATCGAGGTTTTCGGCAACCGATCGTTGCCGATACGGCGAATTGCGCCCGGGTTCGGTCAATGTGCCGCGGTATTCGCGAATTTCGTCGGCGCTCAGATCGCAGACATAGGCGTTGCCATCGCCGATCAATTTTTCCGCGCAAAGATAGAACACCTCGAAATAATCCGAAGCATGCCGCAGTGCATCCCAATCGAAGCCGAGCCAATGCACATCGCTTTTGATCGCTTCGACGTATTCGGGGTTCTCGCGCGATGGATTGGTGTCGTCCAGACGCAAATGACACACGCCACCGAATTCGGCTGCAATACCAAAATTCAGACAGATGGATTTGGCGTGACCCAGATGCAGGTAACCATTGGGTTCCGGCGGGAAGCGGGTAACCACACGGCCGCCAGTGCTTGCGTTGGCGACGATCTGGCGGATGAAATCGGGATTGGCAGTTGCGGCGTCGGTCATGGCTGCATGGGCAAGAGAATGCGCCAGTTTACCGGGCTGGCCGGGGAAAGCGAACATTTGACGCGTTCTTGGTCGGTTCGGTCAGGCATGGGACAATCCGCAATCCCGATTCGCACGCACTGGCAGGCACCCGAACATGCTGCATGGAAAAAATATCGCCGTGGTCATGCCTGCGTACCATGCGGAACGCACACTGGAAGCGTGCTACCGCGCCATTCCGCACGATGTTGTCGATACGGTATTGCTGGTTGACGATGCCAGCGACGACGCGACTCTGGCAGTTGCCCAACGTCTGGGAATCCAGAGTCATCGCCACGCCCGAAACCGCGGCTACGGCGGCAATCAGAAAACCTGCTACACGCTGGCGCTTGAAGCCGGCGCGGACATCGTGGTCATGCTGCATCCGGACTATCAATACGAGCCGCGTCTCATCACCGCAATGGCGGCCATGATTGCATCGGACGTCTACGACGTGGTGCTGGGTTCGCGCATTCTCGGCAAAACGGCCATTGCCGGCGGCATGCCGCGCTACAAATATTTGGCCAATCGCATGCTGACGTTTGCGCAAAACATTCTGGTCGGCGCCAAGCTGTCGGAATTTCACACCGGCTACCGTGCGTTTTCGCGTCGGGTTCTGGAAACCCTGCCGCTGGCGGCGAACTCCGACGACTTCGTGTTCGACAATCAAATGCTGGTGCAGGCGTTGGCGTTCGGCATGCGCATTGGCGAAATTTCATGCCCAACCAAATACTTTGCCGAAGCCAGCCAGATCAGCTTCCGCCGCTCGCTGCGCTACGGCATGGGCGTGCTCGCGACCAGCGTGCGCTACCGCCTGTGGAAATGGAAATTGGCGCGACCGCGTTTTCTTTCCGCGCAGGCGCAATGGCGGTTACCCATGGCAGCGCCGGCGGCGACACGAAATTGAGTACGCGACTGCGCAACTGGCGTGATTCCGGCTTGGTGTGGTCGGTGCTGTTGGTGGCGGCTGTGATTGTCGGCATATTCTTGCGCTGTTATCAGATCAGCACACAGATATTGCTTGACGACGAATGGCATGCGATCAACGAACTGTTGCATGCCGAGGCGTGGCAGATTGCCACGCATTTTGGCGTTGCCGACTATTCCATCCCGCTGACCCTTTACGACAAGTTCCTTTATCTGCATGGCGGCCTGAGCGAGTGGGGCATGCGCGCGCCGATGTTGATCACGGGAATCGGAATCCTGTTCCTCGCGCCGTGGCTGCTGCGACGCATGGCCAAGCCAGCCACCCTGGCCGTGTGGATTGGGTTGATGGCCATCTCGCCGGTCCTGGTGTATTTGACGCGTACGGCCCGGCCGTACGCCATCACGGATCTGCTTTGTTTTGTCGCCATTATCGCGTTTCGTGAATGGTGGCATGGCGCACCGGCACGCAAGCGCTGGGCCGGTTTGTATCTCGGGTGCACGTTGCTTGCCGGCTGGTTGCACCTGATCACCTTGCCGTTCACGTTGATGCCGTTTGTTTTCTTTGGTATCGCCACATTGCGTGACGGATTCACTTCGGGCTGGAACGACGTCTGGCGCCGCATTGGCGCGTTGGTGTTGCTTGGTGTACTGATTGCCGGGCTACTCACTGCCGTACTCCTGCCACCCATACTTGGCGATTGGGCGTCGCTGGCCGGCAAGGCCGGTTCCGGCACGGTCACGCTGGACAGCATCTACCGCACGGCACAGATGGCATTCGGGCTGGGCGATCCGTGGTCATTTTCCGCCATGCTGGTGCTACTCGCCGTTGGCGTGGTGGCGTGGTGGCGACGCGATGCGGGGTTCGTCGGCTACGTTGGCGCCATCATTCTGGTCAGCGCCGCTGCAATTGCCGCTTCGCATCCGGCCTGGGTACAGAATCCCGGCGTGTACACGCGCTACATGCAACCTGCCATCCCATTCTTGCTGCTGTTCACGGCACAGGGAGTCACCACGATTTGCCAACGATTGCCGGCGCTGGTTCATGGTTTGCTTGCTGTTGCGCTGATTTGCGCGCTGTATTTCGTCGGCCCCATACCCGGTTATCTCTACAATCCCAATCAGTTCATGGGGCATCCGTTTTTCCAATTCGATTACGATCCGGATCGCAATGTATTTTTCACCGTGCTCCCACCGGTGCAAGTCCCGGCGTTCTATCATGCGCTGGCTTCGCTGCCGCCGCGCAGCTTGACCTTGATCGAATCGCCGTGGACGATTCTCACCTATTTCGATCCACAGCCAATGTATCAGCGCGTGCATCGGCAATACATCAGGATTGGCATTCTGTCGCCGCTGTGCGGCCCACCCGCGTACGGCGAATTCCCGCCACACGGTGGTATGCAACTGAGCCAGTTCGTGAACATTTCCGATGTGCTCGATGGCGCATCGAGCGACGGCGACTTGCTGATTATGCACCTGCAGCACTGGCCACCGAACGCGGGACCGGCGTCGCGCTGGCCCGATGTTCCAGCGTGTCTGGCCCGGATTGAACAAACGCTCGGTGCGCCGGATTACCATGACAACCAGGTCGTGGTTTTTGCGTTGTCGCCCCGCGGCCGTTCCGATCTTTCCGCTCTCGGCCTGAAAAACTGAGGCACCACGGCGGGTCAATACCCACCCTGCTCACCCGGCGTATCCTCCGCGAGTAACGGCATCCGCTTTTTTGTCTTCTTCTGCGCGGCGGTGCAAGGCGCCGAAGGCCGAAGACCGTTCTTTCGACCTTCGGCTGGAACCGGGACAATAGCCCTTCAGGCCACGACTGGGCAGTGTGGCTGCGTCAATCGCTGCCTTGCCGCATAATGCCGCAGCGCCGACGTGCAGGAGGCAGGTGTGAAAATTGCCTACGAAGCTGAAAACATCATTGATGCCAATCTGGTCAAAAATGTACTCGAAAGCGAGGGCATTCCCACCTTCATCAGCGGGCAATACCTCACCGGAGCCATCGGCGAGTTGCCGGCTGTCGGCCTGGTAAAGGTCATGGTGCCGGACAGCGAATGGCCGCGCGCGCGCACCATTGCGCAAACGCTCGATGCGCAGTTGTCCGAGGATCGCGCCGCGCCGGATGCGGACGCTGACCTGCTGCCTGATCCAGCATAGCAACCAGCAACAATCTTGTCGCGATCCACGGCACGCCACCCGCAGGCGTCATGCGAATCGATTGCCCCGCCCGGCACGAATAATATAGACGTCTAAACGTCTTGACGTCCAAACATTGATGACTTACGATGCGCCACCACACAAGGCAGGCGATCATGAGTGCACATTCGAATCAATTGCGGCAAACGCCAGATCAGGGCCCGGATCAATGGCGCGAAGGAGTAATGGCGTTGCCGCAGGCTTTCGTGCTGGATTCGGGCCAGGTATTGCGTGGCGGGCACTTGGCCTGGCAATGCGCGGGGCCGGAAACCGCACCTCTGATTGTGGTACTGGGCGGCATTTCGGCCGACCGGCACTGCTGCGCCCCAGACGATTCGGGCTGGTGGCAGTCCCAATGCGGGGCGGGCCAGGCACTGGATTCGCGTCGATTCCGCTTGCTCGGAATTGACTGGCTTGGCGGCACCGGCGATTCCAGCAATGCGGGCGGTCCACGGCGGCTGCTGGAATTTTCTACGGCAGATCAAGCGCGCGCATTGCTGTTGTTGTTGAACCGCATTGGCGTGAGTCAGGTGCACTTGCTGGTTGGTGCATCCTACGGTGGCGCAGTGGCGCAACAACTGGCCATTTTGCTGGGTTCGCGCCTGCGTCGCCTGGTGGTGTTGTGTGCGGCACATCGGTCGTCGCAATTTGCGCTGGGGTTTCGCGAAATTCAGCGCGCGATACTGGATTTGGACAGCGACAGTCCGGTCGCGCTGAGCATCGCCCGCTCGCTGGCGCTGCTTGGATATCGCACGCCGCAGGGCCTGGAACAGCGCTTTGCCGATGTGGATGCCGCTGCCGACGTGATTGGCTGGCTGGCGCATCACGGCGAAAAGTTTGCGCAAAACTTTGCTGCTTCGTCTTATCGATGTCTGGGCGCCTCACTGGATACGCATCGCATCAATCCAGCAAGCATCCACGTACCGACCACGTTGTTTGGCGTTGTCGAAGATTTGCTCGTGCCACGTTCGTTGCTGCGTGAATTCGCCGAGACTTGCGGCGGCGAATGCGATCTCGTGGAGGTGTCATCGGTGTATGGACACGATGCGTTCCTCAAGGAGAAACCAGCCGTCGCAGACGTATTGCGAACAGCCCTGGAGATTGCGGCATGAATCGTCAAGCCGCCACCATTGCCGCACGCGCCGGCGTTGATGCCGATAGTGCGCACGGGTCGGTCATGCCGCCCCTGTACCTTTCGACCAATTACAGCTTTGCCGATTTCGGCGTCAAGCGCGCCTATGACTATTCGCGCTCGGGAAATCCGACGCGCGACGTATTGGCTGAAGCGCTGGCCGAACTGGAAGGTGGTCATGGCGCCGTTGTCACCGCATCGGGCATGGCCGCAATTTCCCTGCTGACCGCGCAATTGCGCCCCGAAGATTTGTTGATCGCGCCGCACGATTGCTACGGCGGCAGCTACCGGCTGTTCAAGGCACAAGCCGAACGCGGCTTGTATCAAGTCGAATTTGTCGATTTCTCGGATCGCACGGCAATCTCGGCGGCATTGTCGAAAAAACCCAAACTGGTATGGATTGAAACGCCGAGCAATCCGTTGCTGCGCATCACCGATATTGCTGCCGTGTCGCGTCTGGCGCATGGCGTGGGCGCGTTGGTCGCGGTGGACAACACGTTTCTGTCGCCGGCACTGCAACGCCCGATCTCGCTTGGTGCCGATTTGGTGGTGCATTCAACCACGAAATATCTCAACGGCCACTCCGATGTCGTCGGCGGCGCAGTCGTCTGGAAAGATGCAGCCGTCGGCGAGCAAATTCGCTGGTGGTGCAATTGTCTGGGTCTTGCGGGCGCGCCGTTCGACAGTTACCTTACCTTGCGCGGACTGCGTACCTTGCGTCCGCGCCTTGCCGCACATCAGCAAAACACCGATGCGCTGGCGCAGTTGTTGGTGCACCACCCTGCCGTCGAACAGGTGTATTTTCCCGGTCTGACGACACATCCAGGCCATGTGCTCGCGGCACGACAACAGGATGGCTACGGCGCGATGCTCAGTTTCGATCTGGCCGGCGGCGAGGCTGCAGTCAGGGCATTCGTTGATGGCCTGCGTTACTTCACGCTGGCCGAATCGCTGGGCGGCGTCGAAAGCCTGGTGGCCCATCCAGCCACGATGACGCATGCGAGCATGGATGCCGCCGCACGCCACCGTGCCGGTATCGGCGACGGTTTGCTGCGCGTGTCCGTCGGAATCGAATCGGTGCAGGATTTGCTGGCCGATGTTCAAGCCGCACTGGGTCGTGCGGATATTGCGGTGCGCGAGTCGGCGGCGTAACGTTCGCGCTCGCGCGCAGGCGCGGGACAGCGAGGGTCGGATGAAAATTGCGTTTGTGTTGCTCGGCGCGCTTTTTGCCACCCACGCCGGTGCCCAGCCGCCGGTGAGTGCGCGCGTCGTGGATGCCGCCGATTTTGCCGATACGCAGTCGCCGCAATGGCGCGAAAGCGAGCAACGTGCAACGCGGCGCAATGTCGCCGCGTTACGCAGTATCGGACTGCTTGCCCGATCAAAATCGCAAGCTGACGCGGCTGATTTGCAATGGCCGCTGCAGCCCATCGATGGCTTTGATCAGTTTGGTTATCACGGCGTCAGCAACTACGTCGATCACGACACCCGTTTCCCGGGATTTGTGCAGGATTACGCTTGCGCCACGCGCAGCTACGACTTGGCCAGCGGCTATAACCACGCGGGCACGGACTATTTTCTGTGGCCGTTTCCGTGGCTGATGATGGATCAAGGCCAGGTGCGCATCGTCGCGGCCGCAGCAGGAACCCTGATCAACAAGGCCGATGGCAATTTCGATCGCGATTGCGCCATTCAGGGCGAGACCGATCCGAACTTCGTCGAGATTTTGCAAGACGACGGATTGTATGCGCTGTACCTGCACATGCGCCGCGGCTCGGTAACGCCACTGCCGATTGGTGCGCGCATCGCCACGGGCGAATTGCTTGGTCTGGTTGGCAGTTCCGGCAATTCCACCGGGCCACATCTGCATTTTGAACTGCGCGATGGCAACGGCGTGGTCGTGGATCCGCGCCACGGGCAATGCAATTCCGGGCCGGATCGCTGGACAGTATTCCAGCCCTACGAAGATCCGCATATCGATTCGCTGAGCACCCATTCGGCCGAGCCCAACCAGATCGTTTGCGGTTATGTCGGCGGCAAGAATTTCGACGATTCGCCGCATTACCAAAACCTGTTTGCTCCCGGCGATACGTTTTTGGTTTTCGCCTCCTATCGCGATCAACGCAATGGCGAAGTGACCCAGTTCAGCATCCTGCAACCCGACGGCATTGTGTTTGAGCATTGGAATTTTGATCTGGCCGACGAAAACGCGGCAAAACCGTTTTATGCCGGCACGGCATTCGACTGGGAATTCACCCTTCCAGCCGATGCGACAACGGGAACCTGGACCATTCTGGCCGAGTTTGAAGGCCAACACTACCAACGCACGTTCGATGTCGAGCCATCAACGGTGTCGCCGGATTTCGGCGCCATCGATCGTGCGCGTTCGCAAATTGCCGCATTGGCGCAGCGTTGTCGCTCACTGCATGCAACGACTCCCCCACCCGATTGCAAATAGCAAACCGAGCCGACTTGCGTCACAGATGCCGGCCGCATGCAACGTGAGCCACAGCGACCGCGGCGGTCTGTGCGGCCGTCGCGAACGGCGGCCTTTCGCCGCCCGCAAAAACTTGACATGCTACTGCCATGAAACGATCGCCATCGGCAAGCAAACTGCCTGCAACCGCCGCACGCGGATCGCTTGCCTGCGTGGGCATCGGCATTACTCTGGGTTCGCATCTTGCGCCGCTGGCGCGCAGTTGCATTGAAACGTCCGATGTCGTCTTTGCCGCCGTGTCCGATGGCATCGTCGAAAAATGGCTGGAGACCTTGCATACAGACGTACGCAGTTTGCAACCGCTGTACGCAGAAGGAAAATCGCGCGTGGCGACATACCGTGAAATGGTGCGCGCCATGATGACCGAGGTTCGCGCGGGAAAAAAAGTCTGCGCGGCGTTCTATGGCCATCCGGGAGTTTTTGCCTGGGCACCACACAAGGCAATTGAAATCGCACGGCGCGAAGGCTTCGCAGCACACATGGAACCGGGCATATCAGCCGAAGATTGCCTGTACGCGGATCTGGGCATCGACCCCGGCGCGTTCGGATGCCAGCATTTTGAGGCCAGCCAATTGTTGTATTACAAGCGCCGCATCGATCCGTCAGCGTATCTGGTGCTGTGGCAGGCTGGCGTGATCGGCGATCAGGCGCGCGCACGTGCGGCAACCGACAATGCCTATCGGCAAATGCTTGCGGATCGGCTTGCCGAGGATTACCCGCCCGGTCACGGAGTCATCATTTACCGCGCCGCAACCTTGCCAATCCACGCACCACGGGTCGAACGCACGACCCTGCGCAAGCTCGGATCGGCGCGCATCGAGCCGCCGG
>DASSXQ010000167.1:0-8065 GCA_035703725.1 Rudaea sp. | reverse complement strand
AATCGGCTCTCCCGGTTGCATACATGCGCGTACTGCCAATGCCCGCGCCCACCGTCGTCGGATCGATGGTGATGGAGCGGATCTGATAAGCGTCCAGATTCGTGTTCGACGGCGTCCAGGAAGAAAATGGCGTGCCCGGCCCGCTGTTGTTGCCGCGAAACAGCGCAGGCGACGGCTCGAATGCATCTCCGTAGCCGGCAAACATGCGATGCGTGCTGCCATCATGGAACATCGCCAGCGCGCGGATCTCGGTCGCCGCAAGTCCATCATTCTGGTCAATCCACGTGGCGCCACTACTGGCACTGAAATAAATTCCTGCCTCGGTCGTGCCCAGCCAGATCTGGCCGGTAGTCGGATAGTTTGGATGCAATGTGATGCGTGTCACCGTGGCCGCCATTCCGCCCGTCACGATCAGACCCGTATTCAGCGGCGTACTGGTAACGCCACCATCGGTCGAGCGCGCAACGCCGTATCTTCCGCCGATCAATACCGTATCGCCATTTGCGGGATCGGCTGCGACGGATTCGACATCGTGGATCGTACCCAACGGACCAACCCAGCTTGCGCCATTGTCGTCACTGCGAAACAGCAGGCTGCCAATGCTTGCGTAAACTTTGGTGCCGGCGCCAAAACTGATGTCGACCACTTGTTGATAGGTTGCTGGCGGACCGGGAAATGCCAGGGTCCCATTCCAGGTAACGCCACCATCCATGCTCAGGTAGACCGATTGTGGATGCAGCGAATCCACCGTGTTGGAGTAAAATGTGCCTGCAATCACGCGCATGGGATCGTTCGGATCGACTGCGATATTGTTGATCGGCACGCCGGCAGGCAGGCCCGTATTGCTCGGCAAGAAGCTCGCGCCATTGTCGACACTCACCAACACCCCATGCAGTCGCGTTGCAATGAACAGCTTTCCGGTCGTTCCGGGAACGTCGGCAATTTGTGCGACCGTATCGTCAACGGGAACGTTGTAGCCGGTAGGTGCCCAATTGTCGCCACCATCCGTGCTGCGCTGGAAGTGCCCGAAACTGTCCACCACCCACAGGGTAGCGGGTGCGTCGGCATCCATCGCCACCGCGTACGCGAATGAAGCGGTACCGCCCAGTCCTGCTTCCTTGCGTACCCAGCTCACGCCGCCGTCGTCGCTGCGGAAAATCCCGCCACGCGTGGACGCATACAGTACGCTCGGCGTGGCCGGATTCACGTACAGACGATATACCGCTCCGCCGTAGGGGCCCTCGGAGGACCACGTGCCGTCAGCGGCCACGGCGATCGTGCCGCATGCCGCCATCAACACGGCAAAAACTCCAAGCAGCGTTTTCATCAGCGTCTCCCAATTCGATTGATCGGACATTGGCCCAAGCCAATTACACACTTGCACAATCAATAATCGTAAAACGGCAGCATAACGTGCCACTTGACCAGCAACCAGTACTGGCATTTACCAGTAACACGTGTTCATCGAGGATGACCACGCCCTGCGGCAAAGCGGTGACGAAAATCAGTGACCTTCGGGTGATCGTCGATCGATTTGCGCGCTTTGGTCAAAACCATGGTCAATTGAATAGTAGAATCACCCGACAACGTTGCAGCGAGACTCATCATGCTCAAACCGACCTACCCGTTCTACCTTGCCAATCAGGCGCAGCAGCCGAATACGGATCTGGAAGTCACCGACAAATTTACCGGCAAGGTGGCAACGCGCGTGGCGCTGGCCGATGCCAAGGCCATTGACGCGGCCATCGCCGCTGCGGTGACTGCGCAGGAACCGTGTCGCAAGATGCCACCGTACCAGCGCCAGGCAATCCTCGAACATTGCGTCAAACGTTTTCGTGAACGGTTCGACGAATTGGCCATGGCCTTGTGCATCGAAGCAGGCAAACCCATCCGCGATGCGCGCGGTGAAGTCACGCGACTGATCGATACGTTCAAGGTTGCCGCCGAGGAATCCGTGCGTATCGATGGCGAAGTCATCAATCTGGAAATCTCCGAGCGGGCCCGCGGTTATCGCGGCTTCAGCAAGCGCGTGCCGATCGGTCCGTGCTCGTTTATCTCGCCATTCAACTTTCCGCTGAACCTGGCCGCACACAAAGTTGCGCCGGCACTCGCGGTGGGTTGTCCGTTCGTGCTCAAACCGGCCAGCCGCACGCCGATTGGCGCAATCATCATTGGCGAAGTATTGGCCGAGACGGATTTGCCGAAAGGTGCGTTTTCGATTCTGCCCGCACACCGCGATGGTGCGGATCTGTTTACTACCGATGATCGCTTCAAGCTGCTCTCCTTCACCGGATCGCCGGCCGTCGGCTGGGATTTGAAAGCGCGCTCCGGCAAAAAGAAAGTGGTGCTCGAACTTGGCGGCAACGCCGCGTGCGTCATCGATTCGGATCAAGCCGACCGGCTGGACTTCGTGGTCGAGCGCGTGATCTTCGGTGCGTTCTACCAATCCGGGCAAAGCTGCATCGGCGTACAGCGAATCCTGGTGCAGGAAGACCTGTACGACCGCTTCCGCGACGCGTTTGTCGCCGCAACGAAGAAACTGATTGCCGGCGATCCGAAAGACGAAAAAACTTTCGTCGGCCCGATGATCGACGTCAAGGAAGCCAAACGTCTGGACGGCTGGATTCAAGAAGCCGTCGCAGCGGGTGCGAAGATACTCAGTGGCGGCAAGCGCACCGATGCGATGCTCGAAGCCACCGTGCTCGAAAATGTCGATCCAAAGCAACACGTCAGTTGCATGGAAGCGTTCGGCCCGGTTGCGATCTTGCAGAAATACAAACATTTCAACGAGGCCATACGCAGCGTCAACGACAGCGAGTTCGGCCTGCAAGCCGGCCTGTTTACCTACGACGTGCGCAAAGCCATGCAGGCATGGGACGAGTTCGACGTCGGCGGCGTGGTTATCGGCGACGTGCCCAGCTTCCGCGTCGACAACATGCCCTACGGCGGAGTCAAGGATTCCGGTCTGGGTCGCGAAGGCATCCGCTATGCGATCGAAGACATGACCGAACTGCGCCTGATGGTGATGCGCGACGCTTGATCGGCCGGGGGAAAGAACATTTCTTCGTACTTTCCCCGCAAGCCACGAGACGGTGCGGAATGGGAGCAGCAGCAGCTCTTGCCCTTGATTTTTTCCCGCGCCGGGTAGTGACCAGCGTGAACGCAATCAACTTCCTCGACCCATTGGGCAGCCAATCAACCCCGTCATCCTGACCCCGATTCGTCCCATGGCGCGTTTACCCTGCAGCCGAAGCTTGTTTCGGCATGGCTCGACTCTTACCCGATGCCCAGGTTTGACGTAATCTGTGCGCATGGGGGTCGAAAAGACGGACGAAAAACTGATGCTCGCCTACGCTCGTGGCGATACGCGTGCGTTCGATGAACTGTACGCGCGTACGCGCGGCATGCTTTATCGCTACATTCTGCGCAGCGTGAATGATCGCGCTGGTGCCGATGAATTGTTCCAGGAAACCTGGACGCGTCTGGTTGCCTCGCGTACGCGATATCGCGTCGAGGCGAAGTTCACCACGTGGCTATTGCAGATTGCCCATAACTTGATCGTCGATTCATTTCGTCGCACACGTCCGCAGGCTGGCGCGGAGGAGGCCGAAGCGGTATTTCGCGAACTGGATGCACCCGAATCCGAGCGCCCCGAGCAATTGCTCGGCGAGTTCGAGCAGCGTCGCCGCTTGCAGTTGGTGCTGGATGCGCTGCCGTCAGAACAGCGCGAAGCGTTCCTGCTGCGCGTCGAAGGCGGTCTGGGCATCGAAGAAATTTCTGCGGTGACCGGGGCAGGACATGAAACGGTGAAATCGCGATTGCGTTATGCGTTGGCGAAGATCCGGGAGAAATTTGCGCAATGAGCGGCAACGAGCAACTCGAACGCGAACTTGAATCCTTCCTCGGCGAAGAGGATTCGCGCGTGGCCGCGCTTTACCGGAAACTGCCACAAGTGCAGCCCGGCCCGGAAATCGATGCGGCCGTGCTGGCGATGGCGCATCGCGCGGTACGCTCGTCGGTGCGTGCGCCACGTGCGCGCTGGATCCCCGGACTTGGTATTGCTGCGGCGGTGTTGATTGCAGCGAGTGTGGCGATTCGTCTTGGTCCGCAAGTCTGGAATTCGCACCTCCAAAAGACTGAACATGCGGTTGACCAAACCAGCACCTTGCCAGACGCCAAGTCAAACGCGGGATCGGCATCACTACCTGTACTTGCGCCGCAACCGGCGACGGCGCCTGCGGCACCCGCCAAACAGCTCAGTCGGGAATCAGGGCCGCCTCCACCTCCAGCCGCTTCGGCCATGCCGCAACCACCGCCTGCCCCGCCAATCATTCCGCAATCCAGTGCGCGCGTGGTTACACCGAAGGTTTCCGCACGATTGCTGCAAAACCGGGCGAATCAGGCTGAGCACGAAGATCGAGCCGTTCCGGCGATGGCGCCGCAGGCGTTCCCGGTGGAATCGCCAGCGCCGGCGCGCAGCGAAACGCAAACCAGGTCCGACGCCAATGCAGACATGCAGGCGAAACCGCAGCGCAAGTTGAACAAGCCAGCCAAGACCGAGCATCCTGCAATCGTCCCGCCGCCGCCTGCGTCCGCCGCGCCCCCGGCTCCTCGCGCACAAGCCTTGCCGCCGCCGGCCGCTGCACACGGTCAGGCAACCGCACCGCCTTCTCCACAATTGCTGCGCAATTCCCGCTTGTATCCGGAATCGTGGATTGCTGCAATCCAGAAGCTGATTCATGACGGGCATGACAAGGAAGCGCGCGAAAATCTGGATTATTTCCGCAAGAAATATCCCGATTATCACCTTCCCGCCGATCTTGAAAAGTTTGTCGATCGCGAGAAATGAACACCCGCTTTGGGCTGATCTCGCCAGCGCAATTTGCCCAGGAAATTCGCAAAAGCAGATTTGTGGCGAACGCGGCAAATGTCGCGTCACCCCAAGCCGCACTGGATTTCGTCGCACGGGTTTCCGACGCCACTGCCTCGCACAACTGCTGGGCCTGGCGCATTGGCCAGAACTATCGCTTCAACGACGACGGCGAGCCGTCCGGCACCGCAGGCAAACCCATTTTGTTGGCCATTGATGGCCAGGCGATGGACGAGATTGCCGTTGTGGTGACGCGCTGGTTCGGCGGCATCAAACTCGGTGCCGGCGGACTGATGCGTGCCTATGGTGGATGCGCAGCGGAATGTTTGCGTCAGGCCGAGAAAACCGAACGCATCGATTTGGCCGTTGTGGAAATTTCGGTCGAGTTTGCGCTATTGCCGCTGTTGCGATCGCGTTTGGGCCTGCTCGACGCAACCGTGGTCGCGGAACACTTCTGCGCGACCGGTGCCGACCTGCGCGTGAGCATTGCCCAGGCAAACCTGCAGGACCTGCAACGCGTACTGTCTGATCTCAGCCGAGGGCAAAGTAAACTGCGCAGGGTCGACGGGCAGCAATGAATATCGAATGGACCACGACGCCGGCACATTGAATCGGGCAGTGACGCCACCATCAATAACCCGCCGCAGACAACAATCGGAACCAATGGCCGCTTCCATCGAAAGTCCCCCAATCAGTCCCGCTCGTCGTTTCGCCTCGTTGCGCCTGCTGTTTCCGTATTTTCGCCAGTATCGCCACCTGTTCGTTGGCTGGCTGGCGTTTCTGGCAATGTCGTCGGCCGCCACGCTGTCGCTGCCGTTGGCCGTGCGCGTGATGATCGATCATGGATTTGCACATACCGATGCGGCCACGGTCAATCGCAGCTTTTTGGGCTTGTTTATCGTCGCCACCGTATTGGCAATTGCAACGGCAGGCCGTTATTTCTGCGTTGCCTTGCTTGGCGAACGTGTCGTTGCCGATTTGCGCAAGAAGCTCTACGCGCACCTGCTCACACTCGATCAAGCCTTCTACGAGCGCACGCGCGTCGGCGAGTTGACCTCGCGTCTGGGCAGCGATACCGAGCTGGTGCAGACCGTCGTGAGTTCCAGCATGTCGGTCGCACTGCGCAGCATCGTCACGGCCATTGGTGGCGCGGTGATGCTGGTCGCCACCAGTCCGCGCCTTGCCGGATACGCAGGGTTGGTAATCCCGCTGGTCGTGCTGCCCATCGTCATTGCCGGTCGGCGTCAACGCAAACTCGCGCGCGCCAATCAGGATCGCATTGCCGATGCATCGGCAATCGCCAACGAGACACTCAACGCCGTTTATGCCGTGCAAGCCTATGCCCGCGAACCGATGGAAACCGCGCGTTACGACAACGCCATCGCGCGAGCCGTCTCCACCGCAAAAAGTCGCATTGGCCAGCGTGCGGGATTATCCGCACTCGTGATCCTGCTGATCTTCGGTGCCATCACGTTGGCGTTGTGGGCCGGAGCGCGGTCGGTCATGAGCGGGGATCTGGATCCCGGCATCCTCGGCCAATTCGTGTTGTATGCCGTAATATCCGCCGGTTCCGTCGGTGGTTTGACTGAAATCTGGAGCGAGGTCTCTCGCGCCGGCGGCGCGATGGAGCGCATCGGCGAATTGCTCGATACTTCAACTGCCATCGCCTCGCCACCGGAAGCGGTCACATTGCCTGTTCCCGTGCGCGGCGAAATCCGCTTCGACAATGTCGAGTTTCGTTACCCCACCCGCCCCGACGCACCAACATTGCACGATTTCACCCTGCACGTGGCGCCCGGCGAAACGGTGGCGTTGGTGGGTCCATCCGGTGCCGGAAAAAGTACCGTTTTCCACTTGTTGCTGCGCTTCTACGATCCGCAACGCGGCACCATTCGCATCGACGGCATCGACTTGCACGCATTGGCCGTACCCGACCTGCGCGGAGCCATCGCATTGGTGCCGCAGGACACCATCATCTTCGGCGCCAGCGCTGCAGACAACATTCGTTTCGGACGCATCGATGCCGACGACGCGGCCGTAATCGATGCCGCCAAAGCAGCCGAGGCAGACAATTTCATTTTTGCCCAGCCCGACGGCTACAACACGTATCTGGGTGAGCGCGGCGTACGCCTTTCCGGTGGTCAGCAACAACGCATTGCCATCGCCCGGGCCTTGCTCAAGGACGCTCCGATCCTGCTGCTCGACGAAGCCACCAGCAATCTCGACGCGCAATCCGAAGCATCCATCCAGCACGCCCTCGAACGCCTCATGCACGGCCGCACCACGCTGGTGATCGCGCACCGCCTCGCCACCGTTCAACAAGCCGACCGCATCGTCGTCATGGATGCCGGCCGCATCGTCGCCAACGGCACCCACGCCGAATTGCTCCGCGATGGTGGCCTCTATGCAGAACTGGCACGGTTGCAGTTTGCGGCGTAACCCAACGCGTGAAGTTGCGGCGACAGGCTGGATAAACGGACCTGCGAGCGCATCCCTGTGGATGACTGCTCGATCAAATCAGAAATTCACCCGCGATGGCCGGGGGATTGGGGAATCAAGGCTGTCGTCGGCGAGGACACGATGACGATCATCCTGAGCCACCTGGAAGCACAGCTCGGCAAGAATGCTGCCGTAGACAAGGCGCTTGCATCAGTTCCGGAAGAAACGCCGGCCGGTCATGGGCGCGAAGAAGGCATGGGCTATCGGATGGAGCAATCGCCAGCGCATCGGCTGGTGCAACGCTTCACGGATGCGTCCATGCGTGACCTGAAGCGTCACCGACAAACAAGAACCTCGCGCATCGCTCCGCTTTACTTCGGAAAATCCAATCAAACGCCCTGCCCGGCCACCAATTCGCAGATGCGCCGAATGTCCGTATCCATCGAGCGATCGCGGCGCATGAAATCGATGTGTTTGCGGATGGCGTCGAATGCGGGCTTGACGCCGGTGCCGGCATGGAAATCTTCGCTGGCGGCGAGTGCCTTCATGAGCGCTTTTACTTCGGCTTCGAATTGCGCGTAGTGCGGACTGTTGCTTGCTGGCGCACCGGATATCTTGCGTGCGAGTGCTTGCCAATCGCCGCGTGCTGCGAGGGTGCGTGCCGCATTGAGCATGTCCTGGCGATATTCCAGCGCCTGCGCAGCGGTGTACAGTTCCAGCGCCAGCACATGCGAAAGGTCTTCGGTCATGTCCAGC
>DASSXQ010000145.1:0-15074 GCA_035703725.1 Rudaea sp. | reverse complement strand
ATGCCGGCATTGGCCGGCATCTTTACACACCTTCGACAACGTCGATCAAATCAACAGGTCTTTTTCTTTTTTGCCAGCCGCCAATGCGGCGTTGTACCAGCGCGGACGTTTGCCGCGACCGGACCAGGTTTCCGCATGGTTGGCCGGATTGCAATATTTCGGAGCCGCTTTGCGCCGGGTCTTCTTGTGGCCGCGACCACCAAACAATTCCTCGATGCTGAAGCCCTCGGAATTGGCGAATTCGACGACTTTCGCTCGTGCTTTGGCCAGACGTTCCCCGTGCAATTCCTGCTTGCGCGATTCAGCGCGCTGGATGAGTTCGTTGAGTTGTTTTTGATTGAGTCTCTTCAGGTCAATAGCCATTGATTTCCTCACTCGATATTAATTGTGAACGTATGGGCAATTGTGCGTGGCGGCGATTATACGCATTCGTGTTGCTTATTTCATGCATGCGATTAGCGGCGTGGCAAGAGCAATATCGAACAGCGCTTCGAGGCGACTTGCCGACGAGTTTGTTGAAGCCGGGATTGCCACAGTATGGCTGACCGGAACTCTGGCGCATCGACCGCGACGGATCGGAGAATCCGTGAAGCGATCCACGTTTCGCCACGTTCCAGGGCGTGATGGGTCTTGCACAAGACACGCTCTGGGACTAACGTAGCCGGAACATGCGCAGCAACCATCCGGATGGCATTCCGGCCGGTTGACGCCGTCGCGCAAGTGGATAGCAGGGGACGATGATTGTGGGCTTGCTCGACGAACTTGAACAACAGGCGCAACAACGCCAGGCCAGCGCCAACGATGCTGAACAGATCAAGGCTCAGCGTGAGGAAATTTTCCGCACGCAACTGGATCCGGCAATAACCGCGCTGCATGAGTACCTGAGCAAGCTTGTCGCGAATCTGAAAATCCTGCAGCCAAAGAAGCAGTTGACCTACGCACTGAATGGTTATGGCGATATCGTCGGCTACGTCGAACACGATTACGATCTGAAGCTCAATCAGCAACCCGCATCAAAGGAAATCGTGCTGATTTTCTCCTGCGCGGTAGCCACTGAGGAATGCCCGACCGTTGAAGTGCAAACGATCGGCAAGGTACGCACGGTTGCCAGTGCGTTCCAACGCTACCATTTGGGTGGCATGCTCAATCCACGCAAGGACGTCAGCGGATCGGTCGTTGCGGCTACCTTCAAGGCCAAGGGCAAAATTGTGCTCAATGCATCGTTTGGCGCCGATCTGGAGAGCGCTACCGTCAAAATGAGTTTCGTCAACTTCGACGGGCTTGGCACGGCCACGAAGAATGTTTCACCGGCCCAACTCAACGAAGCGCTGTTCGATGAAATCGGCCGTTATCTCACGTTCGAGCCGAGTACCCTGTTTCGCGAAGCGCTGCCGGATGACTATCGCAAGCAACTGCGCAGCCGCGTGCAGCAGGAACAAATCAAGCGTCGCTGGGAATCCAAAATCAGCGCGCAACAGGAAACCGAACTCGGCCAACTCAAACGCGAACAAAGCATCGGCAGCAAACTCGGCAAACTCGTCGGCAAGGACAAACCGGCTGGTGTCAAACCCGCCGATACGTCATTGTTCGGCCGGCTCAAGGGATTGGTCAGGAAGGATCGGTGAAACGGCGCGACGGAGGTTTTGGAAGGAACCAGCCTCAGCCCCCGGCGATTGCATCCCCAACCGGGTAGGGCAGGAACGGCCACGCAGCAGCGAATCCCGCCGCTCGGATTCGTCCTCAAAAGGCGGGATTCGCTGTGCTACTCCCGCCCCGCACTCAACCGAAAATCCGCAACAACTCTGCGTGACTCAGATTGCGACTTTCCGGGTCGCGGCGACCACGATACTCGAAGGTGCCAGCGTCAAGGCCACGTTCGGATACGACGATCCGGTGCGGAATGCCGATCAGTTCGATATCGGCAAACATCGAGCCGGCGCGCAGGCCGCGATCATCCAGGCAGGTTTCAATGCCGCGTTGGCATAGTTCATCGTAAAGCGCGGTGGCGGCCGCATCGATTTCGGGCTTGTTTTTCGGATTGATGATGCAGATGGCAACACGCCACGGGGCAATCGATTCCGGCCAGATGATGCCGGCATCGTCGTGGCATTGTTCAATCACGGCACCGACGGTGCGCGTCACGCCTATGCCATAACAGCCGGCCGTTGGTGCGAATTCCGCACCGTCTTCGCCGAGCACGGTTACCCCAAGTGCCTTGGTATACAACGGCCCATTCTGGAAAATCTGACCAACCTCAATGCCACGCACCAGTCGCAGCACGCCGTGACCGTCCGGGCTGGGGTCGCCCGCTTCGGCATTACGCAGGTCGGCGGTTTGCGGTTCGGCTACATCGCGCACCCAGTTGACCCCGCGCAAATGGAATCCGGGTTCGTTGGCGCCGCAAATGAAATCGGCAAGCGCGGCTGCGGCATGGTCGGCGATGATCGGCACGTCGACGCCGATGGGTCCGAGGAATCCCGGTTCGCAGGCAAATGCGGCGCGGATTTCCTCGTCGCTGGCCAGGGTCATCGGTGTGGCTACGCGCGGATGTTTGGCGGCCTTGACCGCGTTCAATGTGTGATCGCCGCGCACGGCCAATGCGACCAAGCCTTCATCGCGGGCTTTGACCACGATCAGCTTCATTGTGGTGTCGAGAGGAACCTGCAGCAGTTGCGCGACTTCTTCGCAGGTCTTCTGCGTCGGCGTGGAGATTTTTTCCACTGCCAAAGTTGCGGGTCCTCGCGGCGCTTGCGGCCCGGTTTCGGCGACTTCGATATTGGCCGCATAATCGGACGTATCCGATACCGCCAGTTGGTCTTCGCCGGATTGGGCGAGCACTTGAAACTCTTCGCTGCGATCGCCACCAATGGCGCCGGTATCCGCCTTGACGATGCGAAAGTCCACGCCCATGCGGGTGAAAATGCGCTGGTAGGTTTCGCGCATGTTCTGGTATTCGCGTTCCAGATCGGCATCGTTCATGTGAAAGCTGTAGGCATCTTTCATCAGGAATTCGCGTCCACGCATCACGCCAAATCGCGGGCGGATCTCATCGCGGAACTTGGTCTGAATCTGGTACAGATTGATTGGCAACTGACGATAGCTTTTGACATCGCGGCGAATCAAATCGGTGATGACTTCCTCATGCGTCGGTCCAAGCACGAAATCGCGCTGATGACGATCATTCAGGCGCAGCAACTCGGGGCCGTATTTGTTGTAGCGTCCGGATTCCTGCCACAGTTCGGCCGGCACGACCATCGAGGCCAGTACTTCCTGCGCGCCGGCGCGATCCATTTCCTCGCGCACGATGGCTTCCACTTTGCGCAAGACGCGCAAACCCAACGGCAGCCATGTGTAAATTCCTGCCGCAAGCTTGCGGATCATTCCCGCGCGCAACATCAGTCGGTGGCTGGCGATTTCAGCGTCGGCAGGAACTTCTTTCAACGTGACAAGGTGAAAACGGGACAGACGCATGAGCGGATCGCCAGGCGGGGAAAAAGGACGTGGATTGTAGCGGTTGCACCACGCGTGGCCAAACTCCACGCCGGGTTGTTGCGCGGAATGGTTGGCTTACCGCGATTGCGCGGCCGGCGGCGGCACCACGCCGCGCACCACGTTGACGTTCGGGTTCACCTGCAGCGTTTCGAAGGGACGGTCTTTTGGTGCCACGTCGGTAACGTGCAGATGACCATTGGCGTCGCGCCATTTGTACAAAGTCGGACTGGCTTTTGCAGAGGGCGGAACCAGTGCGCGAACCGGGGCTGGGAGCGTGCTTGGCGCAAAATACCACCAGGCTGCAGCGGCCAGCACAAGCACGATCAACAAGGCAATCGCGCCGCGACCGGACATCGCTGGCGCGAATACGTGGCCGCCACGGTGCATGTTTGGACTACCGGCAGTAAAGCTTGATTTCAGCTTGTGCGTCAGCGATCTTTGCCTGACGCTGGCTGTCGTCAACCGGCTGCGGCTTGCCATCGGCACCGGTTGTACTCACCGGATAATGGGTGTTGAGCAGATCCAGATTGCTGCGCGCAGTCGCACAATTTTTCGCCATCACCTTGGCCGCATCGGCAACGGCAGTGCTGGTCGAAGCTGGCGAATTGGAAGCGGTCGTCGAATTTTCCGAGCCGGGTTCGGCGTTGTCCACCGCAGCGGCCTGTACCTGGTCGCCGCTGGAAGTCACACGCACCGTTTGCACGTTGGGTGTGCCGCGTGGTGGCGGCGCATCGGCGTAATGCACCACGCCAGACGCATCGACCCATTTGTACACCTGCGCCTTTGCGGCGGGCGCGGGCGCCGTGAATGTGGCAGTGGCAACGCACAGCAATGCGAGCAGTGGCAATTTGTGGTTCATGAATGATTCTCCTGTACCGGTCCGGCCGGCGCGTAATGGATGCTTGCCCCTGTACACCGGCACTGGATAGCACTTGTCGGGTCAGGAAACAAGGGTATCGATGGATAAAAGCGATTGCGGCGCGGGGCTTGGGTTACACTGCCGATATTGTGCTTGAAGAAAATTCTGCCCGGATGGACACCAATTCCAACCAGCCAAAACCGCGTCGCGGCATTTATCTGCTGCCGAATCTGCTCACCACTGGTGCAATGTTCGCAGGATTCTACGCGATTGTTGCCGCCATCGCCGGTCATTACTCGGATGCCGTGATTGCCGTATTCGTGGCTGGTCTTCTCGATGGACTGGATGGTCGGGTCGCGCGCTTGACCAATACGCAGAGCGAATTTGGCGTGCAATACGACTCGCTTTCGGACTTGGTGAGTTTCGGCCTGGCGCCGGCATTGGTAATGTATGTCTGGTCGCTGCAGTCGCTCAAGGCGTATGGTCCGGCTTGGGGCAAGCTCGGCTGGGCCGCCGCTTTCATCTTTGCCGCTTGTGGCGCGCTGCGGCTGGCCCGATTCAACACCCAGGCCGGCGTTGCCGACAAGCGCTATTTTCAGGGCCTGGCAATACCGGCGGGTGCGGGTGTGGTAATGGCGTATGTGTGGACGGTGCTGGACCTTGATCTGAGCGGCGACGACGTGCAGTTCATCACCCCGATTGTCGCCATTGTCACCGGGCTGCTCATGATCAGTCGCTTTCGCTACTTCAGCTTCAAGGCATGGCCGCGCTCGGAAACCGTGCCTTTTGTGTGGATTCCCATTGCGGTGTTGGTGCTGGTTGCACTCGCCATCAACCCGCCGCGCGTGTTGTTCGCGATCCTGGCGCTGTACGCATTGTCCGGTCCGGTCGTTACCGTGTGGGGACGCTGGCGCATGGGCCGCCGGCATGATCGGACTGCGGGACCGCACGAGCCGTGAACGCACCGGCGCTGGCGGCCGCTGGTGTCGAGGAGCGGCGTGCATTGCGCTTTCTCGCCGATCTGAGCGAGTCGCTGGCATTGTCGCTGGATTTGAAGGAATCGCTGCGTGTCGCCGTCACGCGCATTGCCGATTTCATGCATGCCGACGCTGCATCGCTGTTTCTGCTGGACGCGGACAGCGGTGTCATCGAATGCCGCGTTTGTGTGGGCCCGGTGGATATCCTCGGACTGAAACTCGCGTTGGGCCAAGGCGTGGTTGGCCGCTGCGTCGCCGACAATGCCACTCAGGTGGTGCTCGATGCGGCCAGCGACAACCGCGTGAATTCACGTGTCGATGCCGAGACCGGTTTTGCCACGCGTTCAATATTGTGTGCGCCATTGTCCACGGCACACGGCGCGATCGGCGCGCTGGAAGTCATCAATCGTCGCGATGGCGGGTTGTTTGCAGCCGAGGATGCGGAAATTCTGCGTCTGATTGCGGCACCGGCCGCATTGGCGATCGGCAACGCGCAACTGGCGCGCGGATTGATCGAGCAACAACGCATCAAGCGCGAATTGGATCTGGCCCGCACCATCCAGAAATCGCTGCTGCCCAAGCGTCGCCGCGGCGATTTTCCCGTGATTGGCGTGAACGTGCCGGCACACGAAATTTCCGGCGACTTCTACGATTTTTTCGATCTGGACGACGGCCGCATCGGTTTCGTCGTTGGTGATATTTCCGGCAAGGGACTCGACGCGGCGTTTCTGATGGTGCGCGCGGCCAGTCTGTTGCGCTGGTGCGGCAAGGCCGGTACGGCGCCTTCGACGTGGCTGGGTGAGGTCAATGTGGAAATGTGCCAGACCTTGCGCAATGGCCGCTTCGTTTGCGCAGTCGTTGGGTATTACGATCACGCCACACGCAGCGTCGAATTGGCCAGCGCCGGTTTCCCGCCGGCACTTCTGCACGATGGCGAGCAGTTTGCGGAATTCATCGCCGACGGTCCGCCGCTGGGAATTCTGGCCGAAGTGCAATACAGCCAGCGCCACATTGAATTGGGCAATGGCGCGTTGTACCTGTTTTCCGATGGCGCCACCGACGTGCGTGACGCGCAGCGCAACACACTGGGCAGCAGTGGTTTGCGCGACATGATTGCCGCGCATTCCCAGCTTGCGCCGGAAGCGCGTCTGCGCGCGCTGGTTGGCGACCTCAAGCGCCTGCGTTTGGTCGATGACACCACGATCATGCTGATCGCCGAGCCGCGCGGCAAGTCCGTGCAGGAACTTTTGAACCTCGAGTTTCCTGCTCGCGCCGAGGAGATGCGCGGCGTACGCGCTGCCTTGCGCGGCGCGCTCGACGCGCAGGATGTCGATCCGCAATTGCGCGACCAATTGGTATTGGCGGTCGATGAGGCGTGTACCAATATCATCCGCCACGCTTACTGCGAGGTGCGCTCGGGCAGGATCACGCTGCATCTTTCGCGCGAGCGCGATATGCTCGCGTTCGAGTTGCGCGATGAAGCACCAGTCGTTGATCCGGCGCGCCTGAAATCGCGCGATCTGGACGAATGCAAGCCCGGTGGGTTGGGTGTCGCGTTCATCGATACATTGATGGACGACTGGAAGCTTTGCGCGTGTCCTGGCGGCAATGGCAACATACTGCGCATGCGCAAGCGCATCATCAACGGGGATGACGAATGAGCCAGACCGAAAACGCATGCGTCAGCGAAATGTTGGGCGATTACGTCGTGGTGCGATTGAGCGGCGAAGTTGATTTGTCCTGGTCGCAACAGGTGCGCCGCGCGATTCTCGATGCGCTCGATAAAACCGGCAAAGTCGGAGTCGAACTGTCGCAAGTCGGCTACATCGATTCATCCGGCATTGCGGCACTGGTGGAAGGTTTTCAGAGCGCGCGCGGCAAAGGTCAGCAATTTGGTCTGGTCGCGGTCAGCGCGCCCGTGATGTCGGTGTTGCAACTGGCGCGCCTGGACAAGGTGTTTCCGCTTTTCTCCGACATTCAAGCGGCACGCACGGCGTGAATGCCATCACGCGCCCGCTCGAAACCATCGGTCGCGTCACCGTCGAATCGCTGGCCGGCATTGGCTATGCCGGCATGTTGTTGGTGGAAAGCCTGTATTTTGCCGCAGTCGGCTGGCGTGTTGGCCAACCACTGCGATTGCGTGCGCTGGTTGAACAAATGCGCCAAATCGGTGTTGATGCGTTGCCGATCGTTACCTTGCTGGCATTGACGATCGGCATCATGCTGGGCATCCAGTTCATCGCGGCACTGTCCGAATTCGGCGCGCAATCGCAAGTCGTGGTTGCCGTGGGCAAGTCGGTAACGCGCGAATTCGGTGCCTTGATTACCGCCATTCTCGTTGCCGGACGTTCGGGCTCGGCGCTTGCGGCGCGCATTGGTTCGATGAGCGTGTCGCAGGAAGTCGATGCATTGGCGACGATGGGCATCGAGCCGGTCCGATTTCTGGCGGCTCCGGCACTGCTGGCCATGGTGGTGATGCTGCCGCTGTTGACGATTTTTGCCGATGCGGTGTCGATTCTCGGCGCGGCCCTGTATGCCTCGCCCGCGCTGAATATCACGCCGACCGCGTATGTCATGCAAACGCTCGCATTACTGTCGCCGGGCGACATCTGGCAAGGTGTGGCCAAGGCATGCGTCTTCGCCGTGCTGATTACCCTGATTGGCGTGAGTACCGGGTTTTCGGTCAGCAGCGGCGCCGAAGGCGTTGGTCGCGCCACCACGCGATCCGTGGTGCTGTCGATTTGTTACATCATCGTGGCGGATATGATTTTTTCGTTTTTTCTCAATCGGTGAAGCGGGAATTGGGGAGAGCCGGGAATCGGGAATCGGGAATCGAAGTGGAACCTGGATTCGGGAAGCGAGAATCGGAAAATCAAGGGCTCCGCACTACCCATTATTCACTTCTTGCTACTCACCAACGACTACTTTCCGCTTCCCACTCACACTCACACTCACACCCGCACTCGCGCCCACGCCCAACTTGCACCATGACGACAGCAACGCCATTGATCGAAGTCGAAAAGCTCGAAGCCTGGTATGGTCGTCGGCGGATTCTGCACGGCGTGGATTTTCAGGTGAACGCGGGCGAGATTCGCGTGATCATGGGCGGTTCGGGTTCCGGCAAAAGTACTTTGCTGCGGCATTTGCTGGGTTTGCACAAGCCGCGCAGTGGCACGGTGCGACTGCTCGGCGTGGATATTGGCAAGGCCGACGAACGCGAGATGCTGCGCGTGCGCCGACAGATCGGGGTATCGTTTCAGGGTGGAGCGCTGCTGACATCGCTCAGTGTTGGCGACAACGTGGCGCTGCCATTGCGCGAACACACCAAGCTTGATGAGAATACCATTCGCATCATGAGCCGGCTGAAGCTCGAAGTGGTGAATCTGGGTGGTTTTCAGGATCTGATGCCCAGCCAGCTTTCCGGGGGCATGGTCAAACGTGCGGCATTGGCGCGCGCGATCGTGATGGATCCGAAATTGTTGTTTTTCGATGAGCCATCGGCAGGCCTCGATCCGGTGGTTTCCGCGGAGCTTGATGAACTGATCCTGCGCCTGCGCGATGCGTTGCGCATGACCATTGTCGTCGTCACGCACGAATTGGAGAGCGCATTCAAGATTGCCGACAGCATCAGCGTTCTGGATCAGGGCAATATCCTGATGACCGGCAGTGTCGACGCGGTGCGACACTGCGACAATGAACGCATCCAGGATTTGCTCAACCGGCGTCCGCGCGAAATCCAGGTTGATGCGGACGCCTATCTGAAACGATTGACGGAAGAGCAGGCGGCATGAAGCGTCGCACTGGTTGGGGAATGGCAAAATGAAACGCGACAACTTGAATTATGTATTGGTCGGTGCGGTGATGGTGGCTGCGTTCGTACTGCTGATCGCGACACTGGTGATCATCACCGGGCGCAGCGGCGCCAGCACGGCGTACTACACCCACTACCACGACGTTGCCGGCCTTCGCGTTGGTGCGCCGGTGTTTTACCAGGGCTATCGCATTGGCGAAGTGGGCAAGATTCTGCCGCAGCGCGACCGTAACGGCACGCGCTACAAGGTTGAAATGGACGTCCGTCGCGATTGGCCGATTCCGAAGGATTCATTGGCGCGAATGACGTCGACCGGCCTGCTTGCCGACGTCGCCATCGGCATTGGTGAAGGCAAGAGCACGCAAATGGCGGCGGCCGGCAGCGAGCTGACCGGTGTGGAGAATGCCGACATCTTCAGCGCAATGAGTGCGCTCGCGGGGCAACTGAGTGATTTGACCCAGAACCAGCTTGCGCCCATGTTGAAGGACTTTTCGACGCACTTGAATTCCATCGCCAGCACGATCGATGCCGGCGCGCCGGAGCTGATGAAGCAGTCCAGCGCCTTGCTGCTACGCTTGAACAAGGCGTCCGATGCGCTCAATGATGCGCTCAAGCCGGGCAATCGAGCTGCCTTGTCCGCAATCCTGGCCAACGCGCAGGAAGTCACGACGCAGTTGCGCGGCACCCAGCAGAAACTTGACGAGGCGCTGGGACAACTGGCCAGCATCACCACGGAAAACCGCCCCGGCATACGCGATTCGGTGGAAAACCTGCGCTCCGTGCTGGCTGCATTGTCCGGGCGCATTGATTCGATCAGTCAGCATCTGGAGGTTGCCAGTCGCAATTTCGACGAGTTTGCGCGCGAAGTACGCAAGAGCCCGAATCGTCTGCTGATTGCACCCAAAGCCGACAAGCTTGAGGAAGCCGAACAATGAGAATCCTGATTGCGGCGTGCCTGTTGGTTCTGCTTGCTGCCTGCTCCCCGGCAAGCGTGCCGGATGTGACCTACTTCCGCATGCCGCCGCCGACGCCGCTGCCGCACGCGCAGAAACCTCTGACCACAATGCCGATTGTGGTTCGCGTGTTCAGCGGTGAGGGCGTTTATGCCGAGCAGGCGATGATCTACTCGCTCACGCCGGATGCAGGCTCGCTGCGCACCTATCACTATCAATTGTGGAGCGACCCGCCCTCGCGCGGGTTGCAGTCGCGCCTGACCACGATGTTGCGCGATTCGGGCATCGCGCCGCTGGTGACCGAACGCCTGCCGGCAAGCAATCCGGCATTACGCGTACATGGCACGATCGCGCGTTACGAGCGCATCAAGCGCGATTCCGGATACGTCGTCGATGTTGCGTTCGAGATTCGCGTCGAACAAGGCAGCGGCGAACCGGTAATCGAAACGACCTATGCCGCCGAAGCGCCAGCCGCGGACACGAGCATTGCCGCCAGCGTGCAGGCATTCGGCGTGGCCGTCGATCGGGCATTCGCGAAATTCTATGCAGATCTGGTCGGGTTGGCCCATGCCGGGTGAAGCGCAGCGTCGCGAAATGCTCGCGACAATGGGGATCGATGTTTACGTGTTGCGCGGTGCGCAGGCGACGGCGCCCGACGTTGTCCGCGATATGCGCATTGCCGTGTTGTGCGGCAAGGACGATGCCCGCCATCCCAACGCAGCCGTATTGCGCAAGGCGCTGCCGTGGGCATTGGGTTGCGCGTCGGCGTGCGTCGAATGGATCGAGGTGTCAACGGTCGCTGGTTCGATGTCGTTGCCAAAGGCATCGGGATATTTGTTGCTTGGTGCGCAGGTGGCGCGCGCTGCAACCGAGCACATGGAAAAAGCGAAATCACGCGATATCATCATTGCCGTGGCTGATGCGCCCGCGCTGAGTTTGGCTGACGCTTTGGGGCGGCGAGCGTTGTGGCAATCGCTCAAGCCAATTGCACGATGCTTGCGCGGACTTGACGGATAATCCGGAACGAGAATGGTCGCAATCCTGAAATCACCGTATCCGCAATTGCGCCAGATGTGTGTGGATGATCTGGAACAAATTTCTGCCATCGAATTATCCAACTACGACTATCCGTGGACGCAGGGAATTTTTCGCGATTGCCTGCGCGCCGGCTACCAGTGCTGGGTGCTTACGCACGCACCGGAAATCGTGGGCTATGGCATCCTTTCCGTCGCCGCCAGCGAAGCGCATGTGCTCAATGTTTGCGTGGCCCGCGACCAACACGGTCAGGGTTACGGCCGGCGTCTGATGCAACGCTTGATTGAGCTGGCACGCTGGCATCGCGCCGAACGCATCTTTCTCGAAGTGCGGCCTTCCAACCAGCACGCGATCAGCTTGTACGACACCCTCGGTTTCAACGAAATCGGCAAGCGACCGAACTACTATCCGGCCAAGCGCGGTCGCGAAGATGCCGTGGTGATGGCGATGGAGTTGTTGCCGCCGGCGGCAGACTCCTGACTGCCCCCTTCTTGATTGGGTACCAGATTCGCGCTGAATCCCGATTTCAAGTCGCACGATTGGCGACGACGCAGGCCGATGCTGGCTGCACCGCAACCGCACGAGTGAGCGTCATGGCCATGAATCCCATCCAGTTCCAGCCCGGCCAGTCGATGGTCGAGTTCGTCGCGCAGTACGGCACCCAAGCCAGGTGCCGCCGCGCCTTGTATCGCGCGCGCTGGCCCGTGGGATTCCGCTGCCCGGCCTGCACCGCCATGGCAAACCGACGATCTTCAACACCGATCAAGGCTGCCAGTTCACCAGCCGTGAATTTACCGATGTGCTCAAGGCAAACAAGATCGCCATCCGCATGGACGGCAAAGGCTGCTGGCGCGACAACGTGTTCGTCCAACGGCTGTGGAAATCGGTCAAGTACGAGGAAGTCTACCTCCGCGCCCACGAATCGGTCTCGCACGCCAAGGCGTCGTTGGCCCGCTACTTCGACTTCCACAACATGCGTCGACCGCGAAGCAAACTTGCACGACGCACACCCGATCGTTCTATTTCAACCAACCGCTGCCGCTACCCAAGGCAGCATGAACAAGCAGAGAATCCACTTATCCGAACCGGGTTGGCTGTTCAAACGATTGGGGCCACGTCTGTTGCGGCTGGATTAGCCGCGGCGGCTTGGCGCCACGCAGCTCGGCTTCACTCGAACCCGTCCACGAAAATCAGCTCATCGGACGGCAAGATGGTCAACGTGCCCGGCACCGGCTGGATGTTATAGCCGCCCTGCTGCAAGTCGGAGTACAGGCCGCTCACGGTGGTGGCGTGAACTCCGACCGAGCTGCCGTCCGCGCTGACGATGGGTGTGCCTTTGAGGCGCGTCGGGTCGGGGTTGGCCGGGATGTAGGTCACGCCAAAGGGCGATGAAGGCGTGCCGTCGTAGGCCTTGACGCCATTGTTGGCCGCCACTTCCAGCGGTGTCAGGAACGCCATCAGCAGCGGATAGGTGTTGCCCTCGTACAGGCGGAAGATGTTGAACAGGCGGCCATTGCTCGGATCGTTCTCGATGAAGTCGCGTCCGCTCGCGGTGCTGTCGGTCAGGATCGAATAGCCGCCATCGTTGGGGTTGCCGCCGTAGAACCCGGCCATGTAATACGGCTCCAGCGTCCGCATCTGCGCCGCCATCGCGCCGACGGTGTGGAAGGTCGCCAGATAGTCCGCACCCGTCATGTAGCCCGTGACGTGCTCGGGCACTCCGAGGAAATCCTCGCCCGACATGTGATCGGTGCCGGTGGTTTCGCGGTTCCATACCGCCGTGTAGATGCTGATGAGCGAACCGCTGTTCAACTTGTAGCCAATGATGCCGCCGACTTTCGGGGTGCTGGTGTCGTTGGGCGTGGCGGTGAGCAGGCCGGTGGCGGCGTAGGATTGCTGGATGACGACGGGACCTTCGACCTGTCCGATCAGGCCGCCGACGTAGTTGTTGCCGGTGACGGTGCCACCTGCCGCATAGGTGTCGTACAGCCACGGGACGTAGCCGGTGGCCGAACTGGGCGTGACATAGCCCAGCAGCCCACCCACGCCGTTGTAGCCCGACACGTTTCCGGTGGCAAAGGAATTGGCGATCGACACATAGCCGCCTGTCGCCTCGCCGACCAGGCCACCGATGTAGTTGCCATTCTGATTGGCATTGGTGCCTGGGCCATGCGGATTCTGGTTGCCGGTCACGTTGCCGGTGGCGTAGTTGATGTTGTAAAGATCCTGCAGATTGACGCTCACGAGGTTCTTCCAGTAAACCGACATCCTGGCGTTGCCGATCAGGCCGCCGAGTGAGCGGCCACCATTCACGTTGCCGGTGGCATGGCTGTTGTCCACCCGACCGAAAGACAAACCTACCAGCCCGCCGCCCGAACCCACGTTGGCGCGCACGTTGCCCGAGGCGCTGGCATGGGTGACCCGACTCGCGATGACATCCGATGCGTTGTCGCCCAGCCTGCCCACCAGCCCGCCGGCATTGGAAGTGGCCTCTACCGTGGCTGAGGAGTGGCTGTTGGAGACGATGCCGGTGAGCCAGCCCACCAGCCCGCCCGCGCCACCCTGCGTACTGTTGGTGCTGTTGGAGAACACCGAGCCCGACGACCAGGCGTTGTCGATCCGATTCTCCCCTTGGCCACGTCCGAGCAGCGGGCCGACGTAGTTGCGACCGGCGATGTCGGCATTGCCCAGGCCGATGTTGCGCAGCGTCGCCGCATTCGCCCAGCCAAACAGGCCCACACCATCGATGCCGGCGAGACTGACGCGCAGGTTGTCGATCGCATGGCCCAGGCCATCGAAGCGGCCGCTGAACGGGCTGGCTGACGTGCCCACGGGCGCGAAACCCGCGCCGCCGTTCCAACCGGCGCTGGCGCTGGCGTCGATGTTCGCGGCCAACGCGTAGTTGCCGGTCACGTTGCCTTGCATGCCCTGCAGGTCGGAGCCGGTGGTGCTGCCCGACGAGCCGAGCGCGGTGAGCAGGGTGTACTGGACATCGCTGCCGTCGCTGCCGACGCGGGTCGCGTAGCTGCCGCCCGACGCGAGGTCGATGCTGACACCGCTGTCGAGAAAGTAGCCAAACGGGTTCTGGCTTTGCACGGCGCTCAAGCCGTAAGCCAGCGCCAGCCCGGCCGTCGCGGTGAGGCTCATGGACTGGTCGATGCGAATGTCGCCGCCGGCTTGCAGCGTGAGCGTGTTCGCGCTCCAGCTCAAGGCCGCATTCACGGTGAGCGCGTCGCTGCCGGTGGCAACGATGGCGACCGGGCCGGCGGCAAGCCGGCTGGCGATCTCGCCCGCGTTGACGGTGGCGCCCGCCGCAATCGGCGTGAAGGTGCCGCCCGCCCAATTGCCGCCGCTGCTGGGGCCGGTGGCGATGGTGACGTCGAAGGCATGTGCGCCACTGATGGCCAGCAGCGGGAGTGCGACGACGACAAGACGCGCGGCAAGAAGGCGAGTCGGAAGGCGCATGCTGTTTTCCCCTGTTACGTTTCGATAGCGCCTGGCGCCGTTGAACCCGCTTCGCAACGGCAACGCGCAGACTTGGAAAAGTCTAGTCGCCGGCCAGAATGGCGCGGAAAAAATCTCTGGTCAATGCGTGCCGAAATTGGGAAATCCGTCCCGCGCAGCAACGTGTCATGTACGCGACGGTGTGGCTGGCGCAAAACGGCGTTATCGGGATTGCTTCGCCAGCGCCTTTTCCACCGCGGCCCGCGTCATCGGGTGATAGCCGGGCTTGGCCTGTGCGTATGCTTTTTCCGCGAACGCGCGGCCCGACGGCGTTTTCGCCAGCGCCGCGTACAGCGGCACCACCAGGATCATGCGACCGATGTGCAGCATCTGTTCGCGCATCGCCGGATACGCCGCCCGGTAATCGCTGCCGATCGCGAGCTTGTACCAGCGCACGCCGATCACGGCGTTGTGCGTGCCGGTCAGGTGATACGCGGCGTCCA
>DASSXQ010000119.1:0-4793 GCA_035703725.1 Rudaea sp. | reverse complement strand
GTCATCACCGACGTCGCACTGGATCCCTTCACGACCCACGGGCAGGATGGACTGATCGACGACAGCGGTTACGTGGTCAATGACGCCACCGTGCAGGCCTTGGTCAAGCAAGCCTTGTCGCATGCCGCGGCCGGAGCCGATATCGTTGCGCCGTCGGACATGATGGATGGCCGCGTTGGGGCCATCCGCGAGGCACTGGAAGATGCCGGCCATATTCATACGCGCATCCTGGCTTATTCGGCCAAATATGCCTCGGGTTTTTATGGTCCGTTTCGCGATGCCGTGGGCTCGGCTGCAAGTCTTGGAAAAGGCAACAAGTATACGTATCAAATGGACCCGGCCAACTCCGACGAAGCCCTGCGCGAAGTGGATCTGGATCTGGCTGAAGGTGCCGACATGGTCATGGTCAAGCCGGCGCTGCCGTATCTGGATGTGGTGCAGCGAGTCAAACAGCAATTTGGTGTGCCGACGTTTGCCTATCAGGTCAGCGGCGAGTACGCCATGCTCAAGGCCGCCACGCTCAACGGCTGGCTTGATGAACGCACTTGCGTGCTCGAAGCGCTCACTTCGATCAAGCGTGCCGGCGCCGACGCAATTCTTACCTATTACGCCGTACAGGCGGCCCGGTGGTTGCGCGAGGTGCACGCATGAGCCTGCCGCAGTATGCCGTATTCGGTCACCGTGTCGCACATTCGCTTTCGCCGCGCATCCATGCGCGTTTTGCCGCAGACAATGCCATCGCGTTGAACTACACCAGCATCGACGCGCCACCCGAATCGTTCGCCGCGCAACTTGCCGCGTTTGCAGCAGCCAACGGACAAGGCGCCAATATCACCTTGCCATTGAAGCAATTGGCGCTGGGCCAATGCACACAATTGTCCGACTTCGCCGCGCGTGTCGGTGCCGTCAACACATTGACGCGATTGCCCGATGACAGTTGGCGCGGCGACAACACCGACGGCATCGGCCTGGTGCGCGACTTGACCGAACGCCACGGGCTGGATTTGCGTGGACGCCGCAGCTTGATTCTGGGCGCCGGTGGCGCTGCTCGTGCGGCAACGCATGCCTTGCTCGATGCGGGCGCTGCGGAAATGACCATCGTCAATCGCACGCCGGAACGTGCCGATGCGCTTGCCGACGCAATTGGTTTGCCGCGCCGCGTGCACACGCGCTATTGGGGCGACCTTGCCAACTGCGGTGGATTCGAGTTGATCGTCAACGCCACGTCCGCCGGGCATGATCGCACCACATTGGATCTGCCCATTTCACTGATGACGTCGCACAGTCTGTGCTACGACCTGTCTTACGGAGCAGCCGCGTTCGCGTTCATCGCCTGGGCGCAGGCGGCACGCGCGCAACAAGCGCTGGATGGCTTGGGCATGCTCGTCGAACAAGCCGCTGAATCGTTTTTGTTGTGGCATGGCGTACGCCCGGAAACCGATTCCGTGTACACGCAATTGCGCAATGAATTACCCATGCGTGCAACCGATTGATGACGATGGAATGCCGTTCGGGTTGCGGCGCATGTTGCATCGCGCCTTCGATTTCTTCGCCGATTCCGGGTATGCCGCAGGGCAAACCGGCAGGCATTCGCTGTGTCCAGTTGACTGATTCCAATCTGTGCGCGTTGTTTGGAAAACCCGAGCGTCCTGCAGTGTGCACACGGCTGCGCCCACAAATGGCAATGTGTGGTACCAGCGCAGATGATGCGATGACGATACTGACGGCACTCGAAGATTCGACAATGCCATCGCGCCATTGAGGCTTTGTTGGCAACTGCCGCATACGTGATTGCGACGTGGTTTCCCGCCTTGGAACGCACCAAACCTCGCTGCTGACGCATCGTTGCATTTCAACGATGCTCGAATCCATGCAGTCGATGCTGCGCAGGGCTTGTGCGACGTGTGAATCGCCTCCATTTGGAAACGGCATCCCCGGAGACTCACATGACAACCACACGTGCAATTGACAGCATCATCACTGCGCACCGCCAACGCGAAGGCGGTGGCTTCATCGTGCGTCGGCCATTTCCTGGCGAAAATGTGTCATATATCGACCCGTTCCTGCTGCTCGACGAAATGGGCCCGGCCGATTACGCGCCGGGCAAGGCGGTTGGCGCGCCGGACCATCCGCATCGCGGTTTCGAGACGGTGACCTACATGCTCGAAGGCGAATTCGAGCATGAGGATTCGGCCGGCCACAAAGGCACGCTGCGTCCCGGCGACGTGCAGTGGATGACAGCGGGTGCCGGCATCATCCATTCGGAAATGCCATCGGAAAAAATTCGTCGTGACGGCGGCCGCGTGCATGGATTCCAGATCTGGATCAACCTGCCCGCCAAGGACAAGATGCATGCGCCGCGCTACCAGGAATTGGCCGCCGCCGAGATCCCGGTGAGCCGCAGTGATGACGGTCTGGCTCAGGTGCGGGTGATTGCGGGTGAGGCGCTCGGAGTATCGGCGGCGATCGACACGCGCACGCCAATCGCCTACCACGATTGGACGCTGGAACCGGGCGCGGATGTCAGCGTGGCGCTGGCACAAGACGAACAGGCCATGGTCTACGTGTTTGCGGGCGCACTCAAGATTGGCGACGACGAACAAATTGTCGGTGATGGCCAGCTTGCACGCCTGGGTCCAGGCAACAGTGTACGCTTGCGCCATGCAGGCGAAGGACCGGCACGCGCCTTGCTGCTGGCGGGCAAGCCGATCAACGAGCCGGTCGCGCGCTACGGTCCCTTCGTCATGAACAGTCAAGCCGAGTTGCAGCAAGCCTTTGCCGATTTCCATTCGGGGCGCATGGGCGAAATCACTCGGCAGGCGATTATTGGATGATACGGCATGAACACTGTAATTCGTGAACGCGCAAAAGGCCGCAAGCATGATCTGGGCGGCGGCTTCTTCATCAGTCGGGTTTTGCCGGCTGCCCATCAGCACGCCATTGGTCCGTTCGTATTCATGGATCACTTCGGGCCATTGACGATGCCGGCGGATCAAGCCATGGACGTGCGCCCGCATCCGCATATCGGTTTGGCCACTGTGACCTATCTGTGGCAGGGACGCATCGAGCACAAAGACGGGCTCGGCAACGTGCAAATCATCGAACCCGGCGCGGTCAACTGGATGACGGCCGGTAACGGCATCGTGCATTCCGAACGCACGGTTGCCGAGGATCGCGGCAAGCCACAAGCCATGCACGGTCTGCAACTCTGGGTGGCGTTGCCAAAGGACAGCGAGCAAGGCGCCGCCGCATTCGAACACACCGACGCCAGCGCGTTGCCGACCATTGCAATGGACGGCGTGGAAATTCGCGTGGTGGCCGGTAGCGCCTACGGCAAGCGCTCCCCGGTTTCGATTTCCAGCGACTTGTTCTACGTCGACGCACACGTGGCGCAAGGCAAGCGTCTGCGATTGCCCAACGAGCAACGCCAACGCGCCGCCTATGTGGTGGAAGGCAGCATGCACGTCGGCGAAGAAATTCTGGTCACCGGCGAACTGGTCAGTTTTGTGCCGGATATGGATGTCGAGCTGGTCGCCGACACCGATGCCCATGTGGTGCTGCTTGGCGGCGCACCGCTGGATGGTCCGCGTTACATCTGGTGGAACTACGTTGCCAGTAGCGAAGACTTGATTGAACAAGCTCGCCAAGCGTGGACCGAACAACGCTACGCGATGGTCGCAGGTGATCCGGAATTCATTCCATTGCCCGGCAACCAGCGTGCGGCATTCAAGGTTACGCCAGGATAATGATTGCGTCAGCGTCCTTTTGCCCGCATCGCCTTGAGGCCTTCGGCCCAGTAATGCAGCTCATCGAGCAGGGTGGCGGCCGACTTGTCGATCAGTTCATTGGAATTGAATTGGCCCGCCACATCGATCTTGCTTGATGCCATCGGCACCATCACGCCTTCCATCATCGGCATCATCTTCAAGGTAGTGATCTGCATCTTGACTGCCTGCACCGCGCGCAAGCCGCCTGAAACGCCGCCATAGCTGACAAAGCCACAGGGTTTGTAGCTCCACTCGTGATAGACATAGTCCAGTGCGTTGACCAACGACGGCGGCGGGCTGTAGTTGTACTCGGGCGTGACGAAAACATACGCATCGGCTGCGGCCACGCTGGCCGACCAGCGCTTGGTGTGGTCATGCTTGTAATCGCGTTTTGCCGGATGCACCGGTTCGTCGTACATCGGCAGATCGACGTCGGCCAGATCGATCAACTCGTTCGCGAACTTTCCATGTCGTTGCGCAAATCCATGGAACCAGTTCGCCACGGATGGCCCGATACGTCCGGGGCGTGTGGAGCAGATCACGATATGCAGCTTGGGTAACATCAACGATCTCCCTTGATTGTGCGGGCAATGTAGGCGTGCGCGGAACGCAGGGGTTCGTGTGCTGGCGATTGCCTGCACCAAACGATAGACCTATCTCGGTCGCTTCGCCACAGGCGCCCGCGCAAGACCTCGAGAAGCCCGAATTCCGGTACTTTCATCCTGGCGACTACGCGTGTCGCGAGCTGAGGTTGCGCTTGCCGGCGCAGATACCAAAGCGGCTGGGTGCGCAACGTCCAATGGCATTGGCAATGCCTGACCGCATTGGTTGAAGGCACTTCCGGCATTGCCAAAAATCTGACGTTACCACGGGAACCGCGTCGGTCTGGTCAATTTGAGTCCGGACCAACCGCAGCAATCTTTTCGGATGCCGGTGACGCAACTCCGGGCGTCATGTGCAGGAGTCCGAGGACTTGCCTCGCGAACTTTGCCGATGGATGACTCGGATCACGCGTGGGACGATTGG
>DASSXQ010000112.1:0-2167 GCA_035703725.1 Rudaea sp. | reverse complement strand
TTCGACGAATTCGCGCACGACCTGCACGATTTCTTCGCCACCGGTTCGCGTGTGGAAGCAGGCGCCACGCCGCCGGCCAAGAACGCGGCTGCACCGAGGAAGTAAATCATGGCGTTCAGTTCCGGTGGCAGCGAAGGCGGCGTGATGGCGGAAATCAACGTCACGCCGCTGGTCGACGTGATGTTGGTGCTGTTGATCATTTTCATGATCACGGCGCCCTTGGCGTCGCACAAGATCAAGGTCGAGTTGCCGATTGCCAGTCTGGATAATCCGCCCGATGAAGGCCAGAGCCATCCGATCACCTTGGCCGTGCGCGATACCGGTGCCCTGTACTGGGACGATGAGCCGGTGACGGAGGCGAGCATGCAGGCTAAATTACGCGTAGCCGCCCAGCGGCAACCGCAACCGGAGCTGCAGATTCGCGCCGACAAGGATACCGAGTACCAGCTGATTTCAACCATTTTGGGCGATATCAAGGATTCGCACATCGTCAAGGTTGGATTTGTGGCTCAGGCGCACGCCGCCGCAAAAGACTGATCGACCGGTACATCCAACAAGCATCGATCGATTGAACCGTACAGAACAAAAGCGCAGGCATAAAGACAATGGCATTTTCATCGGGTAGCGGCAGCAGTGGTGCAATGGCTGACATCAACGTGACGCCGTTGGTGGACGTCATGCTGGTGCTGCTCATCATTTTCATGATTACCGTGCCGATGCTTTCGCACAAAATCCAGATCGATCTCCCGCAACCGGCGCCGCCTCCGATCACGCCTCCACCACCGCCACCCGAACCGATAAAACTGTCGGTAAAGTCGACAGGAATGTTGTTCTGGAACGATCAGCCAATCACGGAAGAGGCGTTGCGCTCACAATTGCAGGTTCTCGGCAGCAAGCCGCTGGACCAACAGCCCGAACTCGATATTCGCCCCGACAAAACCACCAAATATCAATTGGTCGCAACTGTCATGGCCGATGCGAAAAATGCCGGCATGATCAAAATCGGATTTGTCTCCGCGGCGCAGGAATAACGCTCGGCCGAACCCGAGGCCTCGTAGCGCCGCGAATCCCAAAAGCGCAAACGACGGGATTTTTCGTGAGCGCCGATTCTCATTCACGCGTGGCGAGAATCGCCAAATATGCGCGCACGGTTGGCGCCAAGCCGGCAAACAGCGCCTCACCGATCAACGCATGACCAATGGATACCTCCGCCAGATTCGGAATGGCGGCATGAAAAGTCGGCAGGTTTGCCTGATTCAAATCATGTCCGGCATTGACGCCGAGGCCGGCGTTAGTCGCACGCCGCGCACAATCAACGCATGCATCAAGTTGCGCCTGATAGTCGCCACTCTCAAACGCCATGGCGTACGGTCCGGTATAGATTTCCACCCGTGAAGCACCAAGTTCCGCTGCTCGTTCGATGCCGCTTGCGTCGGCGTCCACGAAGATGCTCACCCTGCAGCCCAAAGCATTAAGTTCGGCGATGAGGCCGCGCAAACGCGCAGCATCCGCGCGTAGATTGAAACCGTGGTCGGATGTCAATTGCGCGTCCGAGTCGGGTACCAGCGTACATTGGGTCGGGCGCGCTTGTTCAACCAACGCAAGCAGGCCGGGGTAGGCAGCGCGCGCAGGTGCAAAAACATTACCCTCGATGTTGAATTCAACGCGTCCGCGACACAGGTCCGCGAGACTGGCGACATCCGCAGGGCGAACATGGCGCAAATCCGGCCGTGGATGAACGGTAATGCCACCAGCGCCGGCTTGAATGCAAGTTTCAGCAGCCGAACACACATCGGGCAACAAACCACCACGGGAGTTGCGCAGCACGGCAATCTTGTTAACGTTGACGCTAAGCAGGGTCATGATTGAATGAAAATCCCTTGAAGCTGGTACGACGCACCGATTCGACAAGTCCTCAACCTCGGAAAATAACCAAATCGGCCACACCGTGGCGAAATCAAACCACGCTCAACCGGTCGGCAATTGGTCTGGTTTGGCCAACGATTACACGAAAATATCAGTGCGTTCCCGTCGCTGCGTCGCGCACTGGTGGCGGACGCCAATGCACGCGCTGCGCGGTACGCAATCCTCCCGCCAAGTTCAGGTTCAAGCCTGTCACCGCGCCAGCAGCATCACGCGCGAGCTCCACGTCAAGCGAATCATCGCT
>DASSXQ010000229.1:0-14464 GCA_035703725.1 Rudaea sp. | reverse complement strand
AATTTCCGTCGAAGGCAACGTGCATTTGCAAGCCGTCGCCGCCGCGCCGAATCGGATCACCATCCACGACAATTCCGCTGGCGACCCGATCCATCACGCATCGGGCGTTGGCGGTGGCATCGATTATTCCGGTACCGCTTTTGCCGATATCGCGTTGCCCGGCGGCAGCATCAATGCAAACCATGCCGACTTCGGCGCAGGCATTGCGGTTGGCGCCAGCTCCGACGGCAATGCGACATTGCGCTTGTTCAGTACCGATGCAACGCATCCAACGATGCTGTTTGGCAACGTTGCAACGTATGCCGGCGGCGGTTTGCGGGTTGGCGGCGGCGGGATCTCCACGCACGCCACTGCATGCCTGTTCGACGCGTCCATCGGCAGCAACACGGCCGCGCAAAGCGGCACTGCCATCGATGTCGGAGACGGCGGTCGTCTGTTTGTCAATCCGCAGAACAATCCGGAGTGCGACTACACCGCGGTGGCGGCGCTGGGCGCGGTGCGTTGCGATTCGTCGAGCCTGAATTGCAATCGCATCGTCATCAATCCATCGACATCGGGCAATCCCGGCGAAACCCCGGGTGTGATCGACTTTACCGGTGCCGCGCAAATTACCGCGCGTCGTGTGCATCTGGAAACCAATACCGCCAGTTTTGTCATCCGCGGCCTATACGCGACCGGAGCAAGCGTGGCATTCAGCGAGTGCGTGATCGATTACAACACCGTGTCCAATGAACTGGTGAGCGTGCAGGGCGCGCCGATCAGCTTCGATGGATGTACGTTTGCCAACGACTCCATTGGTGCAAGTACCGTATTCACGTGGGACACCGGCCTGAGCCTGACGCGCAGCATCGTCGCCGAATCCACGCAAGTGCTCAATCCGTCGCTGGGCGGCGTCACGGTCAATTACGCCATCTTCAACGCGCCCAAACTGCCCACCAATTCCAGCGTGCAATTTGTCGATCCACGATTCGTCAACGCCGCCAATGGCGACTTCCATCTGCAGGCCACCTCACCGGCAATCGACTTCGCTCCGGTGGGTGCCGAATCCGGCAACACCGATTTCGACAACCGCTCGCGCGAGGCGGATCTGCCCAACGTCGCCAACCTGTTCGGTGCACGCGATCTGGGTGCGTTTGAATATCCGCTGCCTGATGAAATATTTCGCAACGGGTTTGAGTTGCCGCCCTGAGAGCCGGGAAAAGGGAATCAAGAGCCGGGCCTGGCGCGGTCGTTGGCAATGCGGGGTCAGAAGTGCTGGGTCGCTGCTTGGGACTGAGGGCTGAGGACTGAGGACTGAAAGCTGCAACATCCGGCTCGCACCGGCTTTCGACTTTCCCGATTCCCCATTCCCGGCTCCAACCCGGATCTTCGCTCCGATTTACCCTTCATTACCCTGCGCCGGGTTAGGATGCGCACCTTTCCGCGGTCAATTTTCCCGAATGGCGATTCTGCACTGGAAACCTGCCTTGCGCGCAACAGCCCGATTGGGCGGCATCGTCTTTGTGGCTCTGGCTGCGGCGGTGGCGGCGCAGGCGTTGCTTGAGCCGGCGCTGGCAGACGTTACCGATTGGGGTTCGCTGGAACACGTGCGTCTGGTGGTTGCCAATGCGTTGCCGGTGGCGACGTTCGGTTTGTTGCTCCTGGCCTTGACCGGACGCGCCTGGCTTTCCGCGGCGCTCAGCGCAACCGCGCTGGTGATCCTGCACACGATCAATTCCCTGAAACTGCTCAACATCGGTATCCCGCTGTTGCCGGCGGATTTCCATTTTCTGCAAGGCGGGCATGGTGAAGGCGCATTGTTTTCGCAATACCTGTCCTTGCCTGTCTTGATGCTGCCCCTGCTCGGATTGCTGCTGATCGTGGTCGCCTTGTGGTTTGAACGGCGTCGCCGGGCGGTTGGTCCGCGTCTGCGCATGGTGCTCGGCGCAATGGCACTGTTGGTGATGACGACTTTGTATTTCGGCACCGCGCCGTGGAAACACCTGTACAGTCAACGTGCGCTGCGCTTTGAACCGTGGACACCTACGGAAACCGAAGCGCGGGCCGGATTGATGCCGACGCTGTTGATGTTTCGCTGGGAAATGGCGCACGGCGTGCGCATGCCGAAAGATCGCAGTGCAGCGAAGAAATTGCTTGCCGAAAAAGCGCAGGCGCTGCGCGACGCGATGCAACCGCCGCCAAATTCCACTGCCGAACATCCGGACATCGTGATTGTGCAAAGCGAATCGTTTTTCGACCCGGAGCGCATGCGCGGCATGCCCACGGGTCGCACGATTCCCAATTTCCACGCGCTGGCAAAACACGGTGCGAGCGGTCAATTGACCGTTCCCACGTTTGGCGGCGGCACCGTGCGCACGGAATTCGAAGTGCTTACCGGCCTTGGCCTGAAGTTTTTTCCCGGCATCGAATATCCGTATTTCGAGCTCATGGGTCATACCATTCCGAGTCTTCCACGCCTGCTGGAGCACGCCGGTTATCAGGCGTTGGCCATTCATCCCAACGCGCCGGGTTTCTGGAATCGCCCGCATGCGCTGCATCAATTGGGCATCGACAAGTTCATTGCCGGCGATGCATTCAAGAGTGCATCCAAGGTTGGGTTGTTTGTCTCGGATGCAGCGATGACGGATCGCATCGTCGCCGAGCTTCACGACACCGGGCCACCACAGTTCATGCTCGCCATCAGCATGGAAGCGCACGGACCTTATGAGTTCCGCCCGGGGTTGGATCCAAAACGGTTCGCCGCATTACCGGTGCCGCCGGGGCTGGACGAATACGGCGAACATACGCTGCGCAATTATCTGTATCACCTGCAAGATGCCGACCACGAACTCGGACGACTGGCGGCCGTCTTGATGCAGCGAAAACGCCGCACGTTATTGCTGTTTTACGGCGACCACCTGCCTGGCCTGCATTCAACCTTTGCGCAAACGGGTTTCGTCGATGGACGTGCGCCGCGCGCGCAAACCGTGCCGTGGCTGTTGCTCGACAGCGCAAATCCGAAACCCGATCACGACGACTTGCATGCGTGGCAACTGCCGGTACGCGTACTCGCCAGTGCCGGCATTCAACCGGATGCGTATTTCGCCCTGCTCGGGACCCTGCACGACGCAATTGCCAACATGGATGACGGCAACGAACAAGCGCTCACACTGGCCTTGGGCGAAATAACCCAGCTACGTCTTGCCAACAAATTCGATGCAATGGCCACGAAGGCGTTGCAAGCCACTGCTGCCATGCCGATGGCCGCAACGCACGACGTGGATGCGGGAAAATCGCCGCAGTAAGCCGACAATCAAGAACCGGGACTGGATTCTCGCCCACACGAAATTGGCGCGCTCGTGCTTCTACGATTCCCGCATCCCGAATCCCCATTCCCGGCTTTTACTACTCCAGCGAATGCGATTCAGCCGTTCCCAGCACGTCGGCCGGCGGCAGTTGCGTGCCGCGGCGAGAGAGTAGCGGATGTACCAGCACGGCACCGAGCACGATGACGACGCCTGCGTAAAACAGCGCACCGAGTTGCTGTTGTTCGCCAAGCAGAACGATTGCCAGAACGATTGCGTACACCGGCTCGAGATTGGTTGCGATCTGCATCGCGAATGCACTGACGTGGCGCAGCGCACGCAACGCCAGCGCAAAAGGCAACAAGGTGCAGACCATGGACAGGATCAACAGCAAGCCGACATCGTGAAGAGATGGAACGACGAAAGCGGAACCAACGTGGGGCACTAGCGGGGCGAGCACGGTGAGGAACGCAGTCCCCGCGCCGAGTTCGATGGCGGTTACGGTCAACGGATCGGCCCGCTCGACCATGCGCTTGTTCAGCGCGCCAAACACCGCCACGAACATTGCCGACAACACGCCAACGGCAAAACCCATGCGCATATCGGTCGGGATGCCGCCCACAACCATCGCCACGCCAGGCACGATACCGATGGCCAGCAGCAGTTCACGCGGCTCGAACCGGCGCGCCGCAAGCCATGGTTCGACCATGGCCAGAAACACCGGAGCAATGGCCATGCAGGTGGCGCCAACCGACGCGTTGGCCAGTTTGATCGCGGCGTAAAACGTCAACCAGTGCAGCGATACCAGCACGCCGATGCCGGCATAAGCACCGATGAGACGCCACGACATCGCTCGCAACCCACGCCATACCGGCGGCAACATGGCCAGCACCACAACGACCAACAACATGCGCCACCACACCAGCGGCAATGCCGCCAGCGTGATGAGCTTGCCCAGAATTGCGGTGAATCCCCACAACACCACGCAAAAGTGGATTTGCAGGTGTGCTTTGGCGGCAGGAGCAAGTGCCACGCGCATCAATGCTCAGTGGTCGCTGCCGAATTGTTGCAGCAAAACATGCACGGCCGCGTCAAGATCGCTGTCGGTGCCGCGATACGCCTCGCCCAATGCTCGCGCCACCGGCACATCGACCGGACGCGGATGGCCTTCCATCGGCTTGCCATCGGCCGTGGTCACGGTAATGAACGGCAAGCGCACGGTGGACCCGTCGATCAGTTTTTCATTCGATGTATAGATGATCCAGCCTGCAGTCGGTTCGCCGACAATCTTGCCGAGCCCCAGCGCGCGATAGCCTTGACTGAAATCCTCGCCATCGGAAAGCGTGACACGATTGGTTACCAGCACGGTTGGACGTTCCAGTGCGCGCTGACCAAGAATGCTGCGTGCCGGCTGCGCATTGTCGAAGCCGCGGAAGGTCATGTTCAGATAGTGCCGGCGCGAGAGCACGTCCAGCGCGTAGGCGTTGACGAAACCGCCGAAGTTGTTGCGCACGTCGATGACCACACCCATGCGCGTGGAATTTTGCGCATCCAGATCCTTGTACATGCGTTGCAACGAACCCATCGACATGTCGCGGATATGCACGTAGCCGAGCTTGCCGCCGCTGATGCGATCGACATAAGCACGGCTGCGTTGGGCCCACGCGTTGTAGGCCAGTTCACCGCGCGTGCGCGAATCCACCGGCTTGACATCGACCGTGTGCACGCCGCGCCCGGAATCGATTTGCAAAACCGTCTTGCGATCGATGCGATGTGCGAGCAATGCCGCCAGATTCGCGTGCGCATCAAGTTTTGTGCCGTCCACGGCAACCAGCGTGTCGCCGGGGTGAATTTTCCCGCTCACGTCCGCAGGCGACAACGGCAGCACGTCGGTGATGCGCAACGTCCCGTGTTGCTCGTACGCGGCCCGGTCGAAAATCAGCCCGAGATGTCCGGTGAATGTTTGCGCATGCTCACCACTGCGCACGCCGGAGTGCGACGCGTCCAGCTCGCCAACCAACTGATTCATCAGACGCAGGAAGCTGGCCTGATTGGGCGCTCCGGCAATCAGCGGTGCGTACATCGTGCGCATGGCGTTCCAGTCGACGCCGTGCATTTTCGGATCGTGAAAGTTGTCGCGCAGCCACGTCCACGCCTGCGTGAACGCGGCCATGCTGGTAATGGCGAAATCACTGTCTGCCTGTGCATCGACTTTCACCGGCTTGGCTTTGCCGCCTTCAGCCAGGGGCACGGAAAATACCTTGCCGCCATCCAGATAAAACACCTGTTTGCCATCGGCACTGAATTGCGCATCGTCTTTTCCATCGCTCGTCGAGGTGAGCTGACGTGCCACACGCGGCTTGGTATCGAGCGGATCAAGCGACCATGCGTACAAGTTCGTCTTGCCGGCCACTTCGGCAGTAATCACCAGGGTCTTGCCATCGGGACTGATCGCGATTGACTGCGCATTCAGGCCGGTCGGCAGCAACTGCAATCGCTCACGAATGCCGGCAGCCGTGATGGAGACATTCGCAACGGACTTGTGTGCCGACTTGTCCTTTGCCGCCGATTTGCTTTCACCCTTGGGGTTCTCCGCCGTGTTTTGTTCGTTGTGGTGGTCTTTGTTCGGCGTGGCCTCCTTGAACAAGTCGAGAAACTTGTTTTCCAGAAACTGTGGCGTTTCGGGCACCAGATCGATACGCGCAATCTGGCCGGGTTCGGTGCGCTGCCCGGTGATGAACAACAACGATTTGCCATCCGCACCCCAGGTGACGTCGTCGGCAAAAGTGTTTGCCAGGAAACTCACCGATGTCGTTTCACCGCTTTTCACGGATACCGCATAGGCATTGCGAAACATGCGTTGCGCATAGGCCAGATAGACGATGTAACGACCATCCGGCGACCACGCCAGTGGTCGCTGCGAATTCAATGGACGATGAAAATCGATATGCGCTTTGCTCAGCGTACGCAGCGTGCGGCTGGAAAAATCCAGCACTTCGAGCGTATGCCCGTCACGCAGGAAGGCGAGTGACTTTCCGTCCGGAGAGATGGCCGCATCCGTGTCTTCGCCATCGCCATCGGTCAACGGCGTTTCCCTGGCGCTGCGAAAATCGTATTCATACAAATGTGCCGATCCGTCGCGTTCGGAACCGTACACGATGCGTTTGCTGTCCGGCGCCCAGATCACGCCGTATTCGGCTGCCGGCGTTTGCGTCACGCGCTGCGCGTCACCACCTTTTTCTGCATCCGCCGCATAGACATCGCCGGCCGCAATGAATGCCAATTTCTTGCCATCCGGCGACAACGCCAGCGCAGCAAAACCGCCGTGCAAGGTTTCATGTTTGCGGCCGGGGCCGGCGACTGCGCCAGCCAGGATAATCGGTACTGCGTGTGCAGCACCGCCATCGGTGGCCACCGTCCAGATGCCGAAATCGCGCTCGAATGCGATGGCGCGGCCATCGGCGGAAATCGTCGGCCACAAAACGCGACCGTCCGTGAAATTCGTCAGTGCCGACTGGTTGCCGTCGCGCTGCACATGCCAGATATTTTCCGCACCACTGCGATCGCTCATGTAAAACAGCGAACGTCCATCTGCCGCCCACATTGGCCAGTCCGCGCGCGCGTCGTCCGGCGTCAGCCGCGAATAGGTGTGCGAACCATCATCGACGAGCAACCACACCGCACCTTCATCGATGTGACTGTGACCGTGACGCCACCACTGGAAATCGCCCATCCCGCCACCGATCAGCGCGACGGTCTTGCCATCCGGTGATGGTGCGGCTTGCGACTCGTTGCGATACGCCTCCAGCGATACCGGCATCGGTGTGCCGCCCGTGGCGCGAACTCGATAAACCGCTTGCATGCCGCCGACGTTGTCGCGGCCGGAACTCAAATACAGCCACGCGCCATCGTACGACCAGGCATCCAGTTGCTCGGCGCCATCGTCAAATGTCACTTGCGACAGCGCGCCGCTGGCCAGATCCAGCACGTAAATGTCGCCGTTGCCGGTTGCATCCGAAACAAAAGCAAGTTTGCGACCATTGGGAGAATACAGCGGTCGAGAATCGCTGCCCTTGTCCGCCACCAGCAGATGCGCAGCACCGCCGCCGGCCGCCACTTCCCAGATGGCACCGCCAGAAATGAATGCGATACGACTGGCATCCGGCGACATCGCCGGCTGGGAAAAACTGGCTTTGGGTGCAACCGCAGTGCTGGCTGCGAACGCGGGCATCAACGCGACTGCCAGCAGAAAGGCAAATGCAGAACGTGGATACATGAGGTGACTCCATCGCAAACGAACGCGGAGTTTAAGCGAAGCCGTGGTTCGGCGCGCCGGACAGTAGTCATGCCACTGTCCAATCCACGAAGATCAAGAACGCACCCCTTTCGCGCGCGATGTTGTTGCTTTCGCTTCCCCTGCGCAGCGGGGGAAGCTGTCCGGCAGGACTGATGGGGAAGCTCTTGGTACCGTCACTCCGAACGCGGATCAAGATCAAGGGCGCCGCCTTGCGTGGGAAGGAAAGAACGGAATAGTCCTCGCCTTGTGGCGGACTGATCGTGGAATGATTCGAATCGTCTGGACTGTACATTTCCCGTCCGACTCGGCATCGTGTCGTCCGATCAGTCTGCAAATCGGGGGAGAGGGCCTTGTCATCGTTGCGTGATTTGTTCAACAAGATTCCGGAAGGCGCTGGCGCGTTGTTCTTCATCCAGTTGGTTTCGACCCTGGGATTCGCGGTGTTGTATTCGACACTGGTGCTGTACGCGACCAAGCACCTGCAGCTTTCGGCCCAACAGGCTACCGCGATCATGGGCGTGTTTGGCGCGTTCAATTACGGCTTGCATTTGTTCGGCGGATACCTCGGCGGGCGCTTTTTGAGCAATCGCAATTTGTTCGTGGGCGGGATGGTGCTGCAGGTTTTTGGCTGCGGAATTATCGCTGCCGGGACGGCACCTGCACTGTATTGGGGACTGGCTTTGTTTCTCACTGGCAGCGGGCTCAACGTCACCTGTTTGAACATGATGCTGACGCAACGTTTTGCGCCCGAAGACAGTCGCCGCGAAGGCGCGTTCCTGTGGAACTACGCGGGCATGAACATCGGATTCTTCATCGGCTTTTCGGTGGCCGGGCATTACCAGATCACGGGCGACTACAGCCGCCTGTTCTGGTTTGCCAGCATCGGCAATTTTCTCGCGATCATCCTGGTTGGCTTCAACTGGCGCCATCTGGCTGATCGCAATACGACCTTGCTCGATGCCAGCACCAGCGCCTTTCGGCTACGCATGATCGCCGGCAGCGCCATCGTGCTTGCGTTGGTGCCTGCCGTGTGGATCATGTTGCAGCACACGGGTCGAACGGAAATCCTGCTCAAGACCATTGGCGCAATCGTTGCCGCTGCGCTGCTGTACGTCACGTTCAAACATCGCGATCGGCTGGAACGCAACAACATGTGGGCGTTCCTGATTCTTGCGTTGGGCTCGCTGGTGTTCTGGTCGCTTTATCAGATGGCGCCGAACGGCCTGCAACTGTTCGCGGTACACAACGTCGATCTGCATCTGTGGGGAATCGAGATTGCGCCGCAATGGGTGCAGAACATCAACACGATGGTGATCGTGATTGGCGGACCGTTGCTGGCATCGGCTTTTGCCCGCTTGCGCCGTCGCGGCTGGAATATCGATATCCCGCTGCAGTTTTCCATTGCCCTGCTGCTGATGGGCCTGGGGTTTCTCGCCTTGCCCGTCGGCATTTCGTTCGCCAACGATGCGGGTCGTTCCGCCTTCGTCTGGTTGTTCGGCAGCTATGTATTGCAAGCGATCGGCGAACTGCTGATATCACCCATCGGCTACGCCATGATCGGCAAGCTCGCGCCGCGCAAATATCAAGGCATCATGATGGGCAGTTGGATGATGGTCAGCGGTTTGGCATCGCTGTTTGCCGGCGATTTCTCCGGCATGGTGCCGGAACCTGCCGGCAACACCGCACTGGTCACCAACCCGGATTACGCAACCCTGTTCGAGCGCCTCGGCTGGGGCAGCGTCGCGGTGGGTGTTGCGCTGGTCGTGCTTATTCCATTTCTGCGCAAGTTGATCAGGGACAAGCAGACTCCAGCCGACGACATGCCGGTGGCGGCGGTGCCGGCGAAGTAGCTGGCCGATCGGCCGTGATTGCGTGATCGCGGCCGCAAAAAAAATGGGCGCCGGGCGCAGTTTTCGTCCGCATTGCAGGCGGCATGCCTGGGCGCACGAAGCCACGCATGTGACCAGACGCACGTGTCCATTTGCTTCCGGCACAAGACCGTCATACATTGGTACGCGTCCGCACCAATCCGCGGAAGTCCAGCTTGGGGAAATCATGCATATTCGACAGATCGCGGCGCGTTGCGCGCTTGGTACGCTTTTCATTTTCATCGCATCGACGGCGTTTGCGCAGGAGGTTTCACTCGTCGGCGGCGCACCCAGCGTGCAAACCTTCGACACCCTCGCCGCAAGCGGTAGCAGTTCCACCGTTCCGAACGGCTGGTATTTCACCGAATCGGGTCAGAACGCAAATACGATTTTCACCGCCAACGATGGCACATCCAATTCCGGCGACACCTACAGTTATGGCTCCAGCGGCAGCAGCGACCGCGCATTTGGCACGCTGCAGTCCAACAAACTCGCGCCGATCATCGGCGCAAAGCTGCGCAACGATACCGGCAATACCCTCAGCGAAATCGTGGTCGCCTACACCGGCGAGCAGTGGCGTCTTGGCGCGACCGGTCGTGCTGACCGTCTGGATTTCCAGTACAGCACCAACGCCACGTCGCTGACCGATACTGCCGCGACGTGGACCGACGGCGATTCCCTGGATTTCAGTTCGCCCATCACGATGGCCAGCGTCGGCGCTCTTGACGGCAATGCAACGGCAAACCGCACGGCTATTTCGGCATCGATCACGGGGCTGTCTCTGGCACCATCGGGTACGCTCTGGGTGCGCTGGGTCGATTTGAATATTTCCGGCAACGATGATGGCTTGGCCATTGACGACGTGAGTTTCTCCGTCGACGGCACGCCGCCGGTCGATGTGGCGCCGTTCGTCGTCGCGACGGTGCCCGGCAACGCCGCGAGCGATGTCGCGCTCGCCGCGACGCTGGCCGTGACTTTCAGCGAGCCGGTCACCGTGAGCGATCCGTGGTACGCGCTCCAGTGCACGGTATCGGGCACGCATATGGCCAGCGTCAGCGGCGGCCCGAGCGCATACACGCTCACGCCTTCGCCCGCGTTCGCTGCGAACGAGGCCTGCACCTGGACGATTCTTGCCGCCGGCGTCGTCGACAACGACGGCACGCCAGACCATCCGGCCAGCGACACCGTTGTTCAATTCACGACCGTGGATCCGGCCACGCAACCGCCGACCGTCGTTTCCACGCTGCCGGCCAACGGCGCCGTCAACGTGCCGATCGCCAGCGTCATCTACGTGACCTTCAGCGAGTCGGTGACGACGTCAAGCGCATTCGCGCTGACTTGCGATTCAACGCCCATGCAGATTTCCGAAACCGGCAGCGGCGCGACGCGCACGCTGACGCCGTTTACCGTGTTGCCAGCCGGCAAGGTTTGCGTGTTCACGATCAGCGCCGCCGGCGTGCTCGACGCGGACAACATCGCGCTGCAGGCCGACTATTCGGCAAGCTTTACCGTCTCGTCCAGCACGCCGTCGAGCTATTACGATCAGGTCAATACCAGCAGCGCCGAACAACTGCGCTGCTCGCTGCACCAGACCATCAAGGGTCACACCATTTATCCGTACAGCGGTTCAAACGGTCCGGACCAGCAAAACGTCTGGACGATCCTGGAGATCGCTCAGGCGGACCCGAACAATCCCGGCAAGATCATCGACGTGTATCGCAACCATTCCTACACCGCGATGAGCGATCGTGCCGGCACCGGTAGCGGTCTCACTTACAACCGCGAACACACCTGGCCAAACTCGCTCGGCTTCGCCAATTCGAATCTGGCCGCCTATACCGACACGCACATGCTGTGGCTGTCGGACACCAGCCAGAACTCAAGCCGCGGCAACAAGCCGTATGCGTACTGCAGCGGCTGTACCGAGCTGACCACCGACTTCAACAATGGCGTCGGCGGCGGCAGCGGCACGTATCCGGGCAATTCCAACTGGTACCACACACCGGACGGCAATAGCGGATCGTTCGAAGTATGGAATCATCGCAAGGGCGAGGTCGCGCGCTCGATCTTCTACATGGCGATCCGCTACGAAGGCATTGCCGCCGAAGCCGCACATGATGGCGTGATTCCGGATCTGGAACTGACCGACGATCGCAGTCTCATCACGATCAGGTCCAATACCGCCGCCAAGGCCTACATGGGCCTGCTCACGGACCTGCTTGAATGGAGCACGAACGATCCGCCCGATGCAGAAGAAGTTGCGCGCAACGACGTGATCCAGAGTTTCCAGGGCAATCGCAACCCGTTCATCGACCATCCCGAATGGGCCACGCGCGCGTTGTTCGAATCCAGCGAACCGGCCGTGTGCAACCTCAACGACGACACCATCTTCAAGAACGGATTCGAAGCCACGCCCTGAGCGCAACGCATCAAGAAGCAAAAGGTCCCGCAACATTGCGGGGCCACGCTTGCGTCGTGCGGAAATTCACGGGACCGGGAGCGTGGACACATGCGCAGACACCGTCGACGCGTTGTCCTGCTTGAAGCGCATGGCAGGCAATGGTTGGTTCAGGCTGCGCGGGCTTGCTCCGGTCGTGTCAGTGCCTGCGCTGCCCATTCCCCGGTTTCCACACCGCCTTCCATGAATCCCTGATTGTCGAAAGCGCAATGTTCGCCGGCAAAATGCAGATTGCCGACGCGCTCGCCAATGGCGCCGCGAATCGTCGTCCACTGACCCGGACGCAAACAGGCGTAACTGCCGCGCGTCCAGGCAAACGTCGGCCAGTGCATGCGTGCCTCGCGCATCCCCGCGCGCGCCGCCAGGACGCCGGGAAACACGGCATCCAGTTGCGTGGCCGCAAGATCGGCCTGTTGTTTCGGCGAACCCTTGCCGATTTCGACACCGTGTCTGCCGCCGACAAAGTTGGTCAGGATGCCGGCTGCGCCGGCCTGCATGCGGCTGGTTTCCCAGGTCGTTTGATACGGCAGGTCCGCATACGTCGCACCGGCGCTGGCATGGCGCGTACGCCAGACGCGCTCGTTGAAACCGATCATCAGCTTGGCGTTGGTGCCATAGGCGAGTTCGTCGATGGCGCGGCGCTTGGCCGCCGGCAACGCCATGTCGATGCGGACTCTGCGCAAAGTGGTGAACGGCATGGCCAGTATCACCCGCTTCGCGCGCGCTTGGAATGCGCCACTGCCGCGCTTGAAACTCAAGATGTAGCGGCCGTCGGCCGACTGGCGCAGGGCCTCGAGCACGCAACCGGTCTGAATCGCGTCGTCGAGCCTGGCTCCCAGTGAGCGGACGATCGAGTCGTTGCCGCCGCGCACATGAAAGCGCTCATCGCTTTCGCCGAAAATGCGAAACGCTTGCGTACCCGGATCGATGAAGGTCAGAAAGTTCAGCGCCGACTGCTCATCGCATTCCAATCCCATCTCGGTGGTGTAGGCCACTTCGATCAGTGTGCGCAACCAGCCGGAGGCACCGTTGCGATCCAGCCAGTGCGTCATTGTTTCGCGATCCAGTGCCTCGGCACCGCCGCGCGCGGAATACGTGATCTGGTCGTCCGGCAGGGTCGCGGCATCGCGCCGGATTGCTTCGGCCAGCGGCACGAATGCGCGCAGGATTTCCGTTTCGCTGTAGCGCCGACCCTGCGCGAACCACACATCGCCAAACGCATGCGTCGGATCCTCGGACAGGTCGTCGAGAATCAAGCCCAATTCGGCCGCCAATGCGCGGATGCGTGCGTGACCGGTATCGATCAGCTCACCGCCAAGTTCGCATACCTGACCGTCGGCAAAGTGATCGCGCAGACTGAACATGCGGCCACCGACGCGCTCCTGCGCCTCGTAGAGTCGCACACCGATGCCAGCCTGACGCAGACGCCACGCGGCGGTCAATCCAGCCACGCCTGCACCGACGATGATCACATCATCGTCGCGCGACTTGGCGAGCATTCGCGCCGGACCACAAGCCGCCAGCATCACCGCCGCCGACACAGCAACCGACTGTTGCAGGAAACGCCGTCGCGACGAGTTCGCCCGCAGCTCGATATCGCGAGCGATTGCTTCATCGATCGGCTCACCGGAATTCCGCGCCACGGCCGAAATCGCCGCCGCGCGACGCAACAAATCCACCAATGCAGTACGAGCCATGATCTCTCCCCAGACCCAGTCGCCGATTGCGGCGAACGCGAGCGTAGCGCGAAACCATGCTGATGGGGCAAAGCATTCACTTTTTTTCCTGCCTTCCGCGCAGAAGTCATCCGCGCAGGTCTGCGATTGACCGCGATGCAACCGCACTGTCGCGCGACACCGCCCGCTCAGACAATAGACTCAGACCCGCTGCATCCGTGAAACTGCCGCCCACCTCAGTGTCAGTGGCCCGGCCATGAAATGGCGTCTGGTCGTGTTGGGGCTGTTGAAGAATGCCGTTGCGCAACGTATCGACGACGGCCTGCTGCGTGTGGATGCTGCCGGGAATGACGCAGCCTTGCCACCCCGCTTCAGTCGCCGCTTCGTGGCAACCCTGGGCTGGGGCATCGAACAGGGTCATCTGTCGGTACGCCGCGCCGCGGATGTGATCGGCACCAGCGTGGATGACCTGGCCGTCTTGTTTACCGAGCACGGCCTGAAAACGCCGTTCGATTTGTAAACTGACCCACGTCGAATCGATCACCGAAATACAGCGGGTGACGTTTTCAGCGACTTCCTCGGCCTCCTGATCCCTACTTGATGACACTCATGATGTTAGGGGCCAGTATCGGATTGCAGGCATGAGCGAGACGTCATCCTCGGGTGAGGACTGGATGGCGACCTTCACCATTTATCTGTTGCGAGAGAACGTGGCGACCGCAGAAGACGCCATCGTCGTGGGAGCCAAGCCGCACATCAGCGATCTCCCCACTCGGCCGGCCAGCGATCTTTATCCAACATAGGGGGCGCAGATTTGGCCTTGCGTCGTTTAGTGCGCGGCGCCGTAACTTTCGTCTGTTTGTGTTTTGGTTTGGACTTCT
>DASSXQ010000134.1:0-14555 GCA_035703725.1 Rudaea sp. | reverse complement strand
AGAACATGCACTTGAACGTCCACGCCGTTCCCGCTGCAACCGTTTTGACGCGCGCCGCCGCCTGTGCCACACCGATGACACGTCGCGCGAGTGCGTCCATCCATACGAGATGAGGTCGAATATGGCCATGCAATCCGACATCCGCAATCTCGCCCTGTTTTGCGATTTCGAGAACGTTGCGCTTGGTGTGCGTGAGGCCAGATACGCGCAATTCGATATCAACAAGGTGCTTGAACGCTTGCTGCTCAAGGGCAACATCGTGGTCAAGAAAGCCTATTGCGACTGGGAACGGTACAAGGACTTCCGGGCGGCGATGCACTATGCGTCGTTCGAGCTGATCGAAGTACCGCATGTGAGCCAGTCCGGCAAGAATTCTGCTGATATCCGCATGGTCGTTGACGCGCTGGACTTGTGTTACACGAAGGAACACGTTGACACCTTCGTCATCATCAGTGGCGATTCGGATTTCTCGCCACTGGTCAGCAAACTGCGCGAGAACAACAAGACCGTCATCGGCATCGGCGTCAAGAATTCCACATCGGAGTTGCTGATTGCCAACTGCGACGAATTCATCTACTACGATGATCTGGTGCGCGATCGCAAGGTCCAGCCTCCATCCAGGAAAAAGGCGCATGTCAAAGGCGTGAAGCCCGCGCAAGCCGCGGCAAAAACCGATTCGGGGAAAAAGCAACAGGAAGCGCTGGATCTGGTGCTGGAAACCGTCGAGGCATTGATCGACGAACGCGGAGAGGGTGAGAAGGTCTGGGGTTCCATGGTCAAGCAGGCACTGAAGCGGCGCAAACCGGGATTCAGCGAGAGCTTCTACGGCTTCAAGTCGTTCAACGTGCTGCTTGAACATGCCCGATCCCAAGGTCTGCTTGAACTGGATCGCGACGAAAAGTCCGGTGGTTATCTGATCCGGGTGACCGCGGACAAGTAAACCTGCGCTGCGCGGACCGCCGGCGCTGGAAAAAAATCGCCGACTGGTTTACAACATTGCCGCGGTACTTTGATCCGCAAACTCAATCCAACCGGGAGAATGCCATGAGCAAAGGCATGGACCAAAAGAAGTCCGAAAAGAAAAAGCCGAGCAAGACGCTGAAGGAAAAGCGCGCGGCCAAGCAGGAAAAGAAAAAAAGCAAGTAAGCTCCAAGGCGCGATCGATTCGGTTTCGGTCGCGCCAATTTGTTTTCGATTGACGCATGCTTCGTGCGATCATGGCGCATGAACGCATTCGCATCCTTGCCCCTCTCTGCTGCCCTGATCCACGCGCTTGATGCGCTTGGCTACAAGGATGCAACACCGGTTCAGACGCAAAGCCTGCCGCACCTGCTGGCTGGCCGCGACTTGATCGTGCAGGCGCCAACCGGGAGCGGCAAAACAGTCGCATTTGGCCTGGACCTGCTGCATCGGCTTGATCCCGCCTTGCTGCGCGCGCAAGCGCTGGTGCTTTGCCCGACCCGCGAATTGGCCGACCAGGTGGCCAAGGTGATCCGACGTCTGGCCATCGGCATTCCCAACGTCAAAGTCCTGACGTTGACCGGTGGTGTTGCCATCGGTCCGCAACTCGCCTCGTTGCGCAAGGATCCACATGTCGTTGTCGGCACCCCGGGACGCATCCAGGAATTGTTGCGCAAGCATGTGCTGACCCTGGCCAAGCTGCGTACACTGATTCTTGATGAGGCTGATCGCATGCTCGACATGGGCTTTGAAGAACCCATTCGCGAAATTGTGCGCGCGACGCCGCCGTCGCGCCAAAGCCTGCTGTTTTCTGCGACTTATCCGGAAGCAATCCGCGCAATCGGCCGCAACATGTTGCGCGATCCGGTGGAGATCAAGATTGATGACGAAATCACCGCGCCGGCGATCGAACAGATATTCCATGAGGTGGACAGCGTTGCGGCAAAGCCCATGGCGCTCGCGGCGTTGTTGATCGAGCATCGACCCGAATCAAGCGTGGTGTTCTGCAACACGCGGCGTGATACCCAAACCGTGGTCGATGCGCTGGCTAAAGTCGGCATCGCGGCCGCTGCCCTGCATGGCGACATTGATCAGCGCGACCGCGACGAAGTGCTGGTGCAATTTGCCAATCGCAGTTGCCGAGTCCTTGTGGCCAGTGATGTTGCCGCGCGTGGGCTGGATATCGATGATCTGGCTGCCGTCATCAATTACGAGCTGCCGCCGGACCCGGACATCTACCTGCATCGGGTGGGTCGCACCGGTCGCGCCGGACGCAGTGGACTGGCGTTGAGCTTATGTACACCGCGCGAAATGCCGCGCGCACTCGATATCGAGAAAATTCAGGGCAACGCGCTGCGTTGGCGCAAAATCAGCGGCGTTGACACGACGGCGAGCAAATTTCTTGCCCCGGGCATGGCGACATTGCGCATCGATGCGGGTCGCAGCGACAAGCTGCGGCCTGGCGATATTCTCGGTGCATTGACGGGTGACGCCGGCTTGCCCGCAGACGCCATTGGCAAGATCGATGTTTTTGCGACACGCGCATACGTTGCGGTACGACGTGAAGTGGCGGAAAAAGCCTTCAACAGACTGCGCGCGGGAAAGGTCAAGGGCCGCAAGTTTCGCATCCAGCGGCTGTAGCGGCTTGGTGAATCAGTCGTTTGTGGCGATGTCGGTGGCATCGTCTGGCGAGGTATCGTCGGACTCACCACCCGGCTCACCGTGCTTCTTCGCCCGCTTCTTCGCGAGTTTTTCTTCTTTTTGCTTCTTCTTGGCCAGATCTCGCTGGCGCTTCTCAAACTGATAATTGGGTTTTGGCATGCTTGTCGCCTTGCATTAAAGGTTGATTGTGCATGCAATTGTTGCACATGTTCAGTGCCTGCCACCAATGCAGTTTCGGCACCGCGCAATCGATAGCTGCGGGCAACCGCTAAACCGGCAACGCGGCGTTGTGATAAACCTCCTGCACGTCGTCAAGGTCTTCGAGCCAGTTGAGCAAGTCTTTCAGTGTTTCGGCTGTCTCGCCAGCGACGGCGATGCGATTGTCCGGGCGCATGACGACTTCTGCGTGTTCTGGCTCGAAGCCTGCGGCGTCGAGTGCCACCTTGACTGCCTCGAAACTTTCCGGCGCACACAGAACGGTAATGCGACCGCCGTCATTGCGTACATCATCGGCCCCGGCTTCGAGCGCGAGGTCAAGAATTTTCTCTTCAGCCGCCGAATCCACATTCGCATAGACGAGTTCGCCGGTGCGCGCGAATTGAAATGCCACCGATCCGTTGGTACCGAGATTGCCGCCGTGCTTGGACAAGGCATGACGCACGTCGGCAACGGTACGCTGGACGTTGTCGGTCATCGCATCAATGATGATCGCCACGCCGGACGGGCCGTAGCCTTCGTAACGCAATTCCTGCATGTTGTCCGCACCGTCGGCACCGGATCCGCGTTTGACCGCGCGTTCGATGGTGTCTTTGGTCATGTTTGCCGACAGTGCCTTGGCGATGCCCATGCGCAAACGCGCATTGGTCGCCGGATCATTTCCGGCTCGCGCCGCGATCGTGATTTCGCGAATCAACTTGGTAAAAATCTTGCCGCGCCGCGCGTCTTCGGCGTTCTTGCGGCCTTCAATGCTGGGGCCTCTGCCCATAACCCACCTGCCCTGTTTGTGTAAAAATCTTCGCTGCGTGCGCTCTTGCCGTCGGCGCAGTTGCGCATTATCCGATGGATCGATGCACCTGCGCCAGCCTGAGCAGCTCCGAATTACTTCGGTTTGTTCAACAGGGATTTGAGATTGGCAAATGGATTATTGGTTGCCGCAGCAGGCGCATCCGCGCCCGTATTCAAGCTTCCGGCCGCGTGATCGATGTAGCGCGAGTGCTCGTTGTCATGGCAATACACGCACAACAATTCCCAATTGCTGCCATCCGGCGGATTGAAATCGTGGTCATGGTTGCGATGGTGGACGGTCAGTTCCTGCACGTTTGCGCGGGTGAATTCACGCGCGCACCGACCACACACCCACGGATACATCTTCAGTGCGCGTTCGCGATAACCCAATTCGCGCTGCTGTGCGTCGCGGCGTGCCTGGGCGACAACACGATCGAGGCGCGCATTGTCCAGCGGGCGATTTCGGTTTGACATGTTCGATGCCGGGAACGGGTTATGCAGTGGCGGCCGATTTTACCCACAATCCCCCAAGGAGGCGATGTCGAGAACATGGCGTCAAGGCTCGTGAGCGAGTTTTCTAAAACACCGACAAACCGGTGATTGCGGTAAACCGGTCCAGTGCCGCGCCGCCGGCAAGCGAATTGCCTTTTTCATCCAGGCCTGGCGACCACACGGCCATGGCAAGCACGTTCGGCACGACAGCGACGATGCCGCCGCCAACCCCGCTCTTGGCCGGCAAGCCGACGCGAAATGCAAAATCACCTGCGGCGTCATAAGTGCCGCAAGTCAGCATCACTGCATTGATGCGTTTGGCCCGCTCGGCGCTGATCACTTGCTTTCCGGTGCGTTGGCAACGCCCGCTGTTGGCCAAATACAAAAAGCTGCGCGCCAGACTCATGCACGACATGCGCAAGGCGCATTGATGGAAATAGAAATCCAGCACGGCGTCGACGTGGTTATGGATGTTGCCGAAGCTGCGAATGAAGTTGACCAACGCTGCATTGCGAAAGCCGGTATCGCGTTCGGAGCGTGCGACCTCCGCATCCATGTCGATATCCGGATCGTCGGCTCGTTCGCGTACAAATTGCAGCAGGCGCTCGCGCGCATTGCCGGCACCCGACAGAATCACATCGGCAACGACATGCGCCCCGGCATTGATCAATGGATTGCGCGGAATGCCGCGCTCGCGCTCCAACTGCACCAACGAATTGAAGGCGCTGCCGGAAGGCTCGCGCCCCACCCTGCGCCACAGATCGGCACCTTTGGCCTCCAGGGCCAGCGTCAGCGTAAAAACCTTTGAAATGCTCTGAATCGAAAAGGCTTCGTCGGCATCGCCAATACGAAATTCGCGACCATCCAAGGTTGCGACCGCCATGCCGAAGCGGTTTGCCGGCACCTTGGCCAGACGCGGGATGTAATCGGCAACGTGGCCTTGTCCGACCAGCGGCTTCACCTCGTCGGCGATGCGTGCGAGCACGGCATCGAAATCGATGGTGGATAACGGCTGGCCTTCGTTTTGGCGAATATTCATTGACGCATGCTCATCAGATGCCGGATTGCGATTGCCGATTGCATTCAGGCAAGCATAGCGGTTGCTTTGGCATAATGCCGATTCGCAGGGTCTGATCGGCGTCATGAGAATATCAAGTTGGTGTTTGTTCGCCGTATTGGGCGTGATTTCGCCGCTGATCGCACTCGCGCAGCCCACCACCGAAACGCAGCCGATCGACTTGTTTGATATCGGCGCCCCCGCGTTTACCACATTTTCAGTGCGCGACGGCGTGCCGGATTCGGTCACCGTCACGGTGCAAACGGATCGCGAAGGATTCATCTGGCTAGGTTCGCCACAAGGACTGGCTCGATACGACGGGCAACGCTGGAAGGCCCTCGATGATCCGGCGCTGAAGTTCTACATCGACAATTTGTATCTCGACCACGACGGTGTGCTCTGGGCCAGCTCAAGGGAGCACGGGATTGGTCGCTACGATGGCCAGCGCTGGCATTTTGACGGCAGCGCAACCGGTCTGACTTCCGAACGCCTTCGACGCGTGACTGAAACAACCGATGCGCACGGAAATGTCCACTTGTGGGCACTTACATGGGACTCCGGCTTGTTCCGATTCCGCAATGGGCGTTGGGAAGCCGATCCCGGCAACGCCCAGCTTCCTCCGGGTCCACTGATCTCGCTTGCCATGACCCACACGCTCGATGGTAACGAGCGGCTTTGGGTCGGCACTGGTAATCAAGGCCTGTGGTATCGCGAAGGCAGCGGTTGGCAACAATTCCATCGCTCGGGATTTGATCCCGGACAGATTGAAGATCTGTTGGCCACGCGCGACGCCAATACCGAGCAATTATGGATATCGACGTTGGGCAAAGGGTTGTGGCGCCTGGATGGAAATGGCCTGCAATCATGGACCACGGAATCAGGCGCGTTGCCGGCCGATGAACTGTACGACATGGCCCGCACCACCTTGCCCAATGGCGATCATGCCTTGTGGGTTGCGTCACGATCAGGACTGGTGCGCCTCTATCATGGTCGCGCACGCGTGTTTGATCGTCGCCACGGGTTACCCTCGGACGCCCTTCGTGGATTGAGTACATGGCGCAGCCCAAGCGGCGTTGAAGTTGTCTGGCTGGCAACCGAGTCCGGTGTCGCGCGGCTGATTGTCGGTGCCAATCAGTGGAATACGGCTTCATTGATGGGCGCGCACTCGGTTGGTGTCTTTGGCGTATTGATCGATGCGGACGGCAAAGGCGGTCAACGGCTGTGGGTTGCATCAGCAGGCGATGGCCTGGGTTTGTACGAAGGCGGTCGCTGGCGCCACTTCACGCAAAGCAATGGATTTCTGCCGGATGCGCACGTGCGCATGATCAAGCACGCCAACGATATCGATGGCAAACCCGGATTGTGGGTTGGAGAGCGTGCCGGGTTTCTTCTTCGCGTACGCGACGGGCCGCGTTTTGAAACCGTCCCGACTCCATGGCCGCAGGATGCGGGACAGGCGGTAATGGATATGCTCAGCCGCAAAATCGATGGCAGTACGGAACAATGGTTCGCTACGCGCGCGACGGGTATCTACCGATTGCGCGGAAAAACCTGGACCGCGTTCCGGCCAACCGGTGTGCACGGACAATGGTCCACCAGCAAATTGATCGAGCAGATCGATGAGCAAGGCCGCTCCTGGTTATGGGCAACCAGCAATCAGGGACTGGCCCGGTTTGATGGCAAACAGTGGACATTGCTCGGCAAGGACGCCGGCTTGCCCGGTATTGGTCTGCTTGGCTTGAGCTTGCTGCCTGATGCGCACAAGCGGCCCGTTCTGTGGGTCGGCAGCACGCACTTCGGCATCATTCGCGTGGACGTCGCCGATCCCGCGCATCCACGTGTATTGCCGGCGGATCTGCCCTCGCCACCCGATCCGACCGCGTATTCTGCCGTGCGTGATTCCACCGGCCGCGTCTATGTGTGCACGAACAATGGCGTGCAACTGCTGACGCCACGGGCAGGTCGATATGACTCACGTGCGTTTACCCGTCGCGATGGCATGGTCCACGACGAATGCAACATCAACGCGCAATTTGTCGACGCACATGATCGTTTCTGGACCGGCACGCTTGGCGGTCTGACCGTCTACGACCCAAACCGCGAGATCAGCGATCACCATGCCAAGCCACTGTTGCTCACGGCGATTGCCGTCCACGGCAAACCGGTCGATCGCGACAACGTTCTGGTCCCGCCGGGACAACACGACGTGCGTGTGGACTACGCCTTGTTGTCGTGGCAGCACGAGAATGAATCGCGCTTTCGCACTCAACTCATTGGCTATGAGCAGGCGCCTGGCGAATGGAGCGCGCAATCCTATCGCGACTTCAGCGCATTGCCAGCCGGAACCTACACGCTACACGTGGATGCGCGCGATTACGCCGGCAACATGAGCAAACCCCTGGAAATTCCCGTCACCATCGCACCGCATTGGTGGCAACAATCCTGGGCGTGGCTGCTTTTTGCCGTCGCGGCTTTCGCGGCTGGCTTCGGTTTGGTGCGCTGGCGCACGCGCCAGCTTGAACAACAGCGCCGAACTCTCGAAGAAGTTGTCGCGGATCGCACCGCCGAATTGCGGGATGCCAATGCGCGCCTGATCGAACTTTCGTACCGTGATGCGTTGACCGATCTGGCCAACCGGCGCACCTTGCTGGAAGCGCTGGAGCCCGACGCGATTGCTGCAGCCAGCAGCGCGCTGCCGAGCGCGCTGATCTTTATCGATGTAGACCATTTCAAGGAATACAACGATCATTTTGGCCACCCCGCAGGCGACGAAGCATTGCGCACTGTCGCCAATGTCCTTCGCGCGTGCGCACCACACAGCGCCCTGGTGGCGCGCTACGGTGGCGAGGAGTTTGCCTGTCTGCTGGTCGATACCGATACGCCGCACGCGCTTGAATTGGCCGAACAAATTCGCGCATCCGTGGCAAATGCCGATGTTCCGCTTCCCGGCAGCAACCAAGTCAACCACGTAACGATCAGTGCCGGCGTTGCCAGCAGCATCTTGCGCACTGCGGCCGACGCGCACCAGATGTTGCATGACGCCGACACTGCGTTGTATCAGGCAAAAAACGCTGGGCGCAACTGCGTGCGCAGTTGAGGATTGCAGGCTGCATCAACCGCGACGCACGATTGGCTCGATCTGCACCTCCACGTGCACGCGCGCTTGCGAGCGACGCTTGCTCTTTGGCGCCGTCGCCGGCAATCCAACCACGACGATGCGCTTGGCGGATATGCCTGCGGCGGTGAAACATGCGGCCACCGATCGGGCTCGCGTCTGTGCCAACTGCAGCGCAGCGGCCACGTCGTCGGCGGCACTCACACGTACTGAAATCAATGTCTTTCGATATTCCAGGAATATCCGCGCAAGCGGCGCCAATCTGTTACATCCACCCTGCGCGATCGTGCCCGTGCCAGCGACAAAATTCACGCCTTGACTCAAATCGAGAACGATACGATCGAATCCGCCGCCAACGACCGTTCCCGCCGCACTGGTTTGCTTCAGGCGTCCCTGCAGCACATCCAGATAATAGCCAACCTCACCCGGCTCAAGCGCGTTGCGAGAACCATTTGCCAGCTTGCGTTTGACCCGCAGCTTGTCCTGCTCGAATGCATGTGCATCGACCGTGTGCAAACTCGCCGCAGGTGCCGGCCGTGTTGACTTGACAGGCGCCGTTTGCGTCGCACACGCAAGCAGCATCGATGCCACGACGCCAATCGCGGTGACGCGCCTGACGCCATGCATCAACGCGCTGCCGATTCGATCAGTGCTGGGCAGCGCTTTGTCTTTTGCGAAAAAATTCAAGGAATTCTCCAAGCGCAAGGGGTTTGCTGAAGAGATAACCCTGCACGTAAAACACCCCATGATCGATCAGCCAGCGTGCCTGTTCAACCGTTTCCACGCCTTCCGCCACGGTTTCCAAACCCAGGGACCTTGCCATGTCGATGACATGCTCGATCACCTGACTGGTTGCTGCACCGGTACCGATGGCATCGACAAACGACTTGTCGATCTTCAACACATCCAAATCAAATGATTGCAGATAGGACAGGCTGGAATACCCGGTGCCGAAATCATCGATGGCCACTGCATGCCCCCGACCACGCAACTGACGAATCATCGCACGCGCGGTATCACTATTGACCAACGCGCGCTCGGTTATCTCCAACTTGATCGCATGCGCCGAAATGGCGCTGGCGTTGAGGTGTTGCGCCAATGCATGACTGATCCGTTCGGTTTCAAGATCGTCGTGGGAAAGATTCAGGTTCACGCTGATTGTCGGCGCCAATGCGAGAATGCGTTTGAGATCGCCGATCACCGTTTGCATGACTGCCAGCGTCACATCCTGAATCAGCCCGGAGGCTTCGGCTACAGGGATGAAAACGGCGGGACTCACCCAGCTTCCATCCTTGCGTTGCCAGCGTGCGAGCGCCTCCGCGCCGACGCATTGTTGCGTGCGCAAATCGATCACCGGTTGGTAGTGAACACCAATTTGGCGATTGGCAAGTGCGCGGCGCAAATCGGTGGAGGGATCCAGTTGGCGGCGCGACAATCGCAGCACAAATCCTATCCACAAAGCGACGAGCAATCCGCCCAGCGTCAGACCGGCAACAATGATTGGCGCATGGCGACCCCAGAAGTTTTCGATCGGTTCACTTGCGACAACGTCGATCGGCAGGAGTCGATCATGGGCAAAATGTGAGTACACCTGACCCAGCCTTGAATCGACAGTGACGCCAACCGGCAACGTATCCGGCGCCGGCAGGCTGACGTGATCGGACGTTGCTGCCATGCGCATGCCTTCAACCCACAGTTCGGCCTGACGTTGGCGTATGCCACCCAGATCCAGCAATTGACGCGGATCGATCGCAACGTCGTGGTCGCCATAGCGCATGATGAACAATTGCACACCACCATATTGCGTTTGCCCACTTGGCCACCACGCAATCACGCCACTGGAATAAATCCGATCGGCTTGGGCGGGCTTGAGCCCTTCCGGTGGCAGAAAGCCGACGCCACATTCGCGCCGTGCAGCATGCCAATAACCGATTCCGCGAATGTAGGCGTGTGCAATCGACGCCCGTCGCAATGCGTCAAGATGAGTCGGCGAACAACGCGGCACCGCGAGTTTGTCAAATGCGGCCAACATGTCGCGCGCATCGACAATGATGCGTTCGGTGCGCTGTCCCAGTCGTGCCGCCAGCCCGCCTTCATAGTGCGTCTCGGATGAGACGGAACTGGTCCACAACAGCCACGCCACCGAACCGAACAAACCGACGATGCCAACCAGCGCGGCGACGAAAGCCAGAAGCTTCACTCTTTTGTGGCGGCGCATCATCAGGTTTTTGTCCGGATTGCAGAGTGGAGTGACGCATCCACGGTCGCATGGTTCATCGCGCAATGATAGCGCCGCAAATCAATACCACGCGATGATGGCTTTCCCCGGAATGGACGGCTCAACGCAACTGGCTATCCTTGCTGCCGCGACGGTTGTAACCGATTGCCGCACCACGTTCGCGATCAATTTCGTTCTGGCATGACACGCACAAACGTACCCCTGCGACCGCCTGGCGCCGGGCTGCCGGAATGGCCTCGCCACATTCTTCACAATGACGCAGACCCGGCCCGCGCCGCAACTGGCTGCGCGCACGCTTCACCGCGTCATTGACGGTTGCATCAATTTGGTCCTGCACGGCACCATCACCGGCCCAACCCGTCGCCATGGCATTCTCCAGATTCGCCGATCCGAAATCGCCGATCGAGTAGTCGATCAACAATCCAATGTACGCTGGTTGCTTTGCACCGTGCAACCCGTACTTGCGGAAGTATCTGCCGGTGGCTGTGACACGATTGCCGTATCGCACCGAGCGCATCGAGCGACTGCCCAATGCACGAGCAAGACAACCCTCGGTTGCGCAGCACCGATCACGGCTCGAATCCATTGCGGAAGATGATATCCGGATCCGTCGCACCAAACTCAAATGCACCAATGTCTGCCTTGGGTGTTGCGCCGACTGGCGCGGGTCGCACGTAGCCACGCTGATCGCGATTTACTGCAGGAATTTCTGCAGCGGCATCGATCGCACATGAGCCGCTCAACAAGGGCAAGGTCAATGTCGCGCCGCCATTGTCACTGAGCGCACCAAGCATGGGATCACACGTGAGGGTATCTGCGGGCACGGCAATAGCGCTGTTGCCAATCAGATTGAAACTCCCGCTCAGTGGCGCGGCATTTATTGAATTCAAATCCTGCGGTGAATTGGCAAAGACGATGGTTCCTGCGGCATTTGCACTGGTAGTAAAAAACATGCCGCCGCCAAAACCGTTCTGTGCCGAATTCGCAAAGATCGTCGCGTAAGTCAGGGCTGCCGTCGTGGCATAAACACCGGCACCGGAACCGCCAGCGATATTGCCGGTGATCGTCGAGTCGAGCAAATTCACGTTCCCACTGCTGTAGACACCACCGCCGTTGGTGCCCGCATGATTGCCATGCACGGTGCAACGGGTCAGGTTCAAATCAGCCCCCGTTACCGCGATCGCGCCTCCGATTCCGACGGTTGCGGAATTCCCGCTCACGGTCGAATCACTCAGGCTTACGGTACCGGAAGAAAGAATGCCGCCGCCGTTGATCGCGGACGTATTGCCCGTCACCGTCGCGTGCATCGCCAGCACGCCGCCCGAAGCGTAAATTCCACCGCCACCCACTCCGGCAGAATCCGTGGTCAAATTGTTGCTCACGGTGGAATAGTAGGCAGTCACGGATCCATTGGTCTGGATACCGCCGCCTGCATACGTGGCGGTATTGCCGAGCACGCTCGAGTGAAACAGTGTGACTGAATTCGTGGCCGCAATGCCGCCGCCCGCACTCGACGAGTGGTTTCCCGTGATAATGCTATTGCGGATGGTTAGCGGGCTACCCGTAAGTATTGCGCCCCCGGAATATCCGCTCGAGACGGAACCGTTGCGCAATATCACGCCGTCAATCGTCAAGGCAGCAGTCGTTCCAATCAAGCCAAAGTCAGGCGTGCCGCTGACGCTGCTTCGTTCTATGGTCACGTAGGGTAGATTGTTGGCGTCCAGGGAGCCGACAATCGTCGCATTCGCGGTCAACTGCAGCACGCGATTCGTACTGTTTGGATTGGCGCTGAAGATGATGCTGGTCGGCGCGACAAAGCCAGTCAGATCGATGGTATCGTCGCTTCCATCGCCTGCAATGCAGCCGTTGACTGGCAACTGCGTATTGAGCGCACCAACGGCATCAGCCAGTGTACACATGCCAACGACGCTGCCTTCCGCTGCGTCGTTTACCACGATGTCTGCTGCCTGTACCCCGCCCGCCAAACAAAGCGCTATCGCCGCCGTCAGGGGCGCGAGCCGACACCACAGGGATGATTTCGCGACAGTTTGATTTTCGAACGAATCATGAATCGACATGGAACCTCCCAGTTGGAATTGCATCCTGACAACAACTTGTTTGCACTTGCCCGCGCCCACATTGGACCGGTTGTTGAAACGAGTTGACCAAATTTAATTCATGATTCGATGACGCTATCACGGTCTACATGAACGCAGTCCATCACGCAGCCATCGCGCGCTGAATCAACGCCAAATCGGCATGAGATGCCTCCGTGCAGCGTCGCACCGTGAGTGCATGAAAGCAGTTGCGTCCGTTCGGAACGCAAGTCCTTTTCACGCGCAGGGGAATATGCGGTCGACGCCAAGTCCATGTTCATCCGGAAGCATGCATCACGCGTCAAAAAATGCGACGTGAATCCCGATTTCCCCGAAGATTCGGCACTAGTCTTGATCATTACCGCTTCATATTTTTGCGGTTAACCAGCGGGGGCACACAATGCGATCAACTGTATGGCTTGTTTGCGTCTCAGCGTCGCTTTGTTGCGGTCTTGGCCAAGCCAATGAAGTCACGCTGCAGAACGATTCGTTGACTGACAATTCGCAAGGCTCCATCCTTCCCGGCTTCGCCGCAAACGAGGCGGCTGCGACATGGCTGACCTCTTCATGCACCGGCAAGATCGTCGCAGTTGACGTGCTCTGGCGTTCGCTTTTTGGCGGCGCCACACAGTCTGTCGAGAAATCGATTGACATCTATGACGCAGGAATCTTTCCGGACACGGGAAACTTGTTGCTGTCGATTCAGGGACCGGCAATGACCGATGGCGTAATCAACGAGTTCCGTTATCTCGACGAACAGCAGACCATCCCGATCAGCATTCCGGTGACCCAGGGTTCAACCTACGCAATCGCGTTCTCCTTTGCCAATCCACCCGATCAAACCCAGGGCCCGAGCATTGTCGCGGATACCGGTTGTCAGCAAGGCAAGAACGCGTTGTTCAGTGATGCCTGGTACTCGTCGTGTTTGCTCGGCGTCTCCGGCGATTGGGTCATCCGCGCTGTGGTGGATTGCGAGAATGTTTCTTCGAACGCCGATGTGGCGATTTCAATGACCACGACGCCCGATCTGTACACGCAAGGATCCGCCTTTGCTTACACGATCATCCTGACCAATGCGGGTCCTGGTGCTGCGGCAAACACCACCGTTGTCGACGTATTTCCAGCTGCGTATACCAACGTCTTGTGGCAGTGCACGGCAACCGGCGGAGCAGCCTGCACGTCTGCCGTGAGTGGCAGCGGCAGCATCGCCGGTTCCGTCAGTCTGCCTGTGGGTTCCCAAGTAAGCTACGCCGTATCCGGTATCGTCGCGGGTGGCACGATGGGTCTGCTTACCAACTCCGCCACGGCTGTCGTCGGCAATCCCGCCACGGATTCGGACAGCACAAACAATACGGCGACATTGGAAACGGGCCCGATATCCGATCGGATTTTCGCGAACGATTTCGAGCAGTGACCAGTCCTGCCCGAAACGCCGAAGTTCATCGAATTACGCCAAACATCACGCTGCTGAGCGCATTGCGCGAAGCGGTGGTAACGATGTTGGCTGCAGTCGGCACGCTATTGTGCACATTGGCAATCGCGAAAGGACCGGGTCCGGCTGTGCTTGCAGTGGTCTTGTGTATCGCGCTTTCGCGCAGCCAGCTTGATCGTGATTGGCGCCACCGTATCGAAGCAGCGATCACGTTGCCATTGGTGGGCGTGGCGGCCATCGGTGTCGGGTTCCTGCTGCTGCATGTGCCTTGGCTGGGTGCGGCCGTGTTCGTTGCCGGAATGTTCTTGTCGATCTGGTTGCGTCGATTCGGACCGGATGCGCAGCGTGCCGGGTCGCTGATTGCATTGCCTTTCGTGACCCTGCTCGTCACGCCACGCATCGGCGCGGCCGAATCGGGTGCGATACCGGCGTTGTTGTTGCCAATCGTGATCGCCCTGCTCGCCCTGCTTTGGGTCAGCGTACTCCACGCGCTGGCG
>DASSXQ010000074.1:0-3267 GCA_035703725.1 Rudaea sp. | reverse complement strand
TAAAGCTCGTCGATTTGATCAGCGACGATTACGAAAACACCGTTGCGGTCGATGCCATCCTGACGGGGATTGGTCGAACTCCGAACGTGGAAAGCCTGGGGCTGGAATCCGCAGGTATCGAATATGACGACTGCAAGGGCGTGCACGTGGATGACTTTCTGCGCAGCTCGAACGCGCGCGTCTTCGCCGCCGGGGACGTATGTCTTGAAGACAAATACGGACATACGGCCATTGCGTCGGCAAAGATCGCGATACGTAACGCGCTGTTTCGCGGGCGCGAACGATGGAGCACGTTGATCATCCCGTGGTGTACGTTTACGGACCCCGAGATCGCGCATGTGGGTTTGCATGTCCGCGATGCCAACAAGCAGGGTATCCCGGTAAAGACCTTCACGATCCTGATGCATGAGGTGGATCGCGCAATCACCGACAGCGAAGATGCCGGCTTCGTGAAGATCCATGTGCGTGAGGGTACCGACAAGATTCTCGGTGCAACCATCGTGGCGCGCCATGCTGGCGACATGATCAATGAAATCACGCTGGCGATGGTCGAAAGCATCGGATTGCGCAAGCTGACTCGCGTCATGCATGCATACGATACCCTGGCCGAAGCCATACAGCGTGCGGCCAACGCATGCGAACGCACGTTGGCTGGTGCAAAAAAATAGCGCGCCGGGAGGGCAAGCCCTGCACTGGTGTTTGCGCGCTATCCGGATTTCGCTCGTTCAGAACGGAAATGTTTCCGCGGGTAGCGATGACGTGCTCGTTGGGTTTCGGATCAAAAGCCGGAACCAAAGCACAAGCACCAACGCGACATCAAAAGCGCTTTCGCCTTCGGTCCCTTTCCCTGCTACGCGAAGGAAGGCAGATCGGATAAAGCACAAGTATCAAGGTACAAAGAGTTCAGCAACGGCTTTTGGTCACGAAGCTTTCTTCTTGGCCAGTCGCAACCAGGTATCCACGACGGTATCCGGATTCAGCGACAGCGATTCAATACCTTGTTCCATGAGCCACTCGGCCAGGTCGGGATGATCGCTCGGGCCCTGGCCGCAGATTCCGACATATTTGCCTTTCGCCCTGGCCGTCTTTATGGCCATTGCCAGCAATTTCTTGACTGCCGGATCGCGTTCATCAAACAAGTGGGCGACGATGGAAGAGTCGCGATCAAGTCCCAGTGTCAACTGGGTGAGATCGTTTGATCCGATAGAGAATCCGTCAAAGATTTCGAGGAATTCATCGGCCATCAGCGCGTTTGACGGCAATTCGCACATCATGATGATCTTGAGCGGCTTCTCGCCCGCGTCATGCGCGCCTTGCCTGAGTCCGTTTTTCGCCAGGACCTCGACCACCTTGCGGCCTTCGTCGAGCGTGCGCACGAACGGGATCATCACCCACACATTGTCAAGTCCCATTACCTCGCGGACTTTCTTTACCGCTTGGCACTCCAGTGCAAACGCAGCCGCAAAACCGTCATCAACGTAGCGGCTGGCGCCACGGAATCCAATCATCGGATTTTCTTCGTGCGGTTCGTATTTTTCGCCGCCGATCAGGTTGGCATATTCGTTGGATTTGAAATCCGACAGGCGCACGATCACCGGTTTGGGAAATACCGACGCGGCAATGGTGGCAATGCCCTCGACCAGACGTTCGACATAGAACGAAACCGGATCGGCGTAACCCGCCGTGCGCATGTCGATTTTTTGCTTCAGTTGCGCATCCTGCTGCGCATATTCCAGTAGCGCTTTCGGATGCACGCCGATATGGCTGGCGATGATCATTTCCAGACGCGCCAGACCGATGCCGGCATTGGGCAGCATGCCGAAATCAAATGCGCGTTCCGGATTGGCCACATTCATCATGATTTTGAGCGGCGCTTCGGGCATGGCGCCAAGATCGGCAGTGATGCGTTCGAACTTCAACGTGCCTTCGTAGATATGGCCGGTGTCGCCCTCGGCGCACGAGACCGTTACTTGCGTACCATCCGGTACCGTACTCAGTGCGTTCCCGGTTCCGACCACAGCCGGCACACCCAGCTCGCGCGCAATGATGGCTGCGTGGCAGGTGCGACCGCCGCGGTTGGTGATGATGGCTGCGGCGCGCTTCATGATCGGTTCCCAGTCGGGATCGGTCATGTCGGCGATGAGAACGTCGCCCTCCTGGAACTGATTCATCTGATCGATCGATTTGATGATGCGTGCTTTGCCAGCGCCGATCTTCTGGCCGATCGAGCGACCTTCGGCGAGTATCTTGCCGTGCTCGTGCAATTGAAAGCGCTCGATCTGGGTGGCATGACTGCGCGATTTCACCGTTTCCGGACGGGCTTGGACGATGTAGATTTTCCCGGTCACCCCGTCCTTGGCCCATTCGATATCCATTGGGCGTGCGTAATGTTTCTCGATCGTCAGTGCTTCACGCGCAAGTTCGTGTACGTCGTCGTCGTCAATGCAGAATTTGTTGCGCAATTCCAGTGGCGTGGCTTCGGTGCGCACACGCTCGCCATTCTTGTCGGAGTAGACCATGCGTTGCTGCTTGGCACCCAGATTGCGCCGCAACACGGCGGGCTTGCCGGCGCGCAAGGTGGGTTTGAATACGTAGAACTCGTCCGGATTGACTGCGCCCTGTACCACCATTTCGCCCAGACCATAGCTGCCGGTGATGAACACTACGTCACGGAAACCCGATTCGGTGTCCAGGGTAAACAATACGCCGGACGCGCCGACATCCGAGCGCACCATCAATTGCACGCCTGCCGACAGCGATACCTCCTCATGCTTGAAGCCTTGATGCACGCGGTAGGCGATGGCGCGATCGTTGTACAGCGACGCGAATACTTCCTTGACCGTGTGCAGAACGTCGTCGATGCCGGTGACGTTGAGGAAGGTTTCCTGTTGCCCGGCAAAGCTGGCGTCCGGCAAATCCTCGGCAGTAGCCGAGGAGCGCACGGCGACTGGAACTTGCGTGGCGCCCGCATCCCTGCAGAGCTTTTCATAGGCTTCGCGGATCGCTTGTTCCAGATCCGCCGGCAGTGCCGTATTCACGATCCAGTTGCGAATTTCCTTGCCTGCGCTGGCGAGCGCGTCGACATCGTCCACGCTCAGCGTTGCCAGTCGCTGCTGAATGCGCGTGGCCAGGCCGCTCTTGTCGAGATACGACTGGAATGCCGCGGCAGTCGTGGCAAACCCACCCGGCACGGATACGCCGAGCTTGCTCAAGTTGCCGATCATCTCGCCAAGCGAGGCATTTTTTCCGCCTACGCGCGCAAGATCG
>DASSXQ010000260.1:0-6502 GCA_035703725.1 Rudaea sp. | reverse complement strand
GACGCAACGCAGGATACGAACCGTTCAAAACCCGTCATTCCGGATGCCGCGTCGCGGCCCCGGAATGACCAATTCCGGTGTTTGCGCTTCCCGATTCCCGGCGCTAAGGCACCACCTGATCAATCGTCAACTTGATCGGCGTCGTCGTGTTCACGGCAATCGGCTTGGACAGCACCTGCAGATCGCCGGATTGCGGCATGGCGTTGCCGGATTTGGAAATCCGTGCGCCGATGACGACTTGCGGGAACTGCGACAGCTTCATGCTTGGCAGCATGCCCATGCCGTCGGTCAACACGACACTGGCAGGCAATCTGCCCGCAGACATGCGTTGGATGGCGAGCGGCATGGGCGGGCCGCTGGCGGCCTTGGCATAGATGAACAACACATCCGTATCGGCAACCTTCGATTTGAGCTTGGCGTCCAGGTCAACCGAGATGTGCAATTGTGGCCCGCTGGTATCGGTCGGCGCCTTTGCTGCGGTTGCATCCGGGGTCGAATCATTTCCGGAGGCGGTTTGCCCGCTGCCATCGGGCGCTGGTTTGCCGTCGCGATCAGCCTGCGCGCGCTCTATTTCCTTTTGCACCGACGTGACGATGTCCGAGCCTTTTGGCAGCACCGATTGCAAATGCTTCCATGTGGCGATTGCATCATCGAATTGCTTGTTCTGATATTGACTGATGCCGAGCAACCACAGACCGCGCTCGTTGTCTGGCGCGACTTTCAACGCGCCTTGAACAAGTTCCAGCGGCTCGCCTTCGATGCGTCGCGATTCGCTGGCCAACGTCAGTGCCTCGGCGTAAGCGACGGTGATGTCCGGATCATCCTTTGCCAAGTCGTGTGCACGTTTGAGCGCGTCGCGTGCCTTGTCGAATCGTTGCGTGTTTTCGTAAGCGCGGCCCAGCAACGCCCAGCCTTGTGCGTCGTCGGGATTTTGCTCAAGCTTTGCCGCAAGGCTGGTGATTGCCTGCTCGATGTTTTGGCCATGATCGGCCGGTGCCTGCGCGGTTTGCGCGGCCACGTCCGGATTCAACGCTGCCGGCGTGCCGACCAGTCCGTAAAGCACGATTGCGCCGAGCGGCACCAATAATGCCAGCGCGAGTGCGGCGACGAATGCGCTGCGCGATCGCGGCGGTCGCGCGTCGACGCTGCCGAGAAGACGCTCGCCAAGTTGCACGCGTTTGGCGTGATATTCGTCGTCGCTGAGGATGCCATTGGCACGCGATTCATCGAGCAGTTGCAGTAATCGACTGGCTTCGGAAGCAGGCGACGGATGCGTCGATGTGTTGCGCAACAATGGCCACAACACGAATCCCAGTGCCGCAGCCAACATCAAAGCGGCGATCAAGATGAAAAAGGTCATTACCAGTCTTCCCCGGAATCAGTGGTCGGCAACGGTTGCTGCGCGCGCCGGCGCAATATGCGCCATAGCACCATCGCACCGATCAAAACCAGTAGCAATGGCGAGAACCACAACAGCCAGGTGCTTGGCCGCAGTGGTGGATCATAGAGGACGAAATCGCTGTAGCGCGATGTGAGCCACTGCTTGATTTCCGCGTCGGACTTGCCTGCCTGCATCTGGTTGAAGATGTCGCGACGCAAGTCCTGCGCCAGCGAAGCCGTGGAGTCCGCCAGGCTTTCATTCTGACAGACCATGCAGCGCAGTTGCTTGGTCAGTTGCTGGAAACGCAACTCCTGCGCGCGATCCTTGAATGGCAGTGCATCGATGGCGTAAGCCGGCGGCGTCAGGATGGCACCGAGTAAAACAATCGAAAGCAAAGCGGTGATGATGCGCTTCATTGTTTTGTTTCCAACAATTCGGCAATGCGTGGCTTGAGCTCCTGCTCGATTACGCGCGGCGTGAGCACGCTGATGTGCTTGTAGCGGATGACGCCATTCGCATCGACGAGAAACGTTTCCGGTGCGCCATAAACACCGAAATTGATGCCGGTGTGACCATCTTCGTCGGCAATGACGGTTGAATACGGATTGCCAAAATGGGCCAGCCAGCGTTTGGCATTATCCGGTTGATCCTTCCAGTCCAGGCCTATCAGCGGGATTCCCAGGGATTTGCCTTCGCTCATCAGAAACGGGTGTTCGTCCTGACAGGTTGGGCACCAGCTACCGAACACGTTGAGTAGATACGGCTTGCCACGCAGATCCTTGCTGCCGAGTGTTTTTGTTGGATCGAACAACAGCGGCAAGTTGAATTCCGGTGCCGGTTTGTCGATCAATGGCGACGGAACTTCATTCATTTCGTGGCGCGTATTCCAATGGATGCCGAAGGCGAGCAGGGCAAACAAGCCGACGAAGCCGATCAGCGGCAGCAAGCGCGCGTTCATGCGGTGGCCGTTGTAGCCGACGTGGCAGCGTCAGCGTTGGTTTTCGAATTGCCACCGGTATTACCGGAACGGAAGCGCCGATCAATGGCCGCGACCATGCCGCCAATCATCATGCACAGGCCACCGAACCAGATCCAGCGCACGAATGGTTTGACGTAGATGCGCAACGACCAGGCGCTTTTGCCCGGATCTGACGCGTGGTCGGCGTCGAGCGGTTCGCCGAGCGCAACATACAGGTCGCGAAATACACCCGCCGAAATTGCCGGTTTGGTCTGCATGGATTGCTCGCCACCGGAGTATTGGCGCTTCTGTGGATGCAGCGTGGCGACGACGCGGTTGCCGCGCAATACGGTGACGTTGCCTTGCTCGGCGATGTAATTTGGGCCGGGCACCTTTTCGACGCCGTCAAAACGGAAATCCACACCGCCGATGTTCTGAACCTGATTCGGCAGGAAACGCACGTCGCGTTCGGTGCTGGCCGCCGTGGTAATCAGGACGCCGGCAACGAAAACGGCAATGCCGAAGTGCGCGAACATCATGCCGATCATTTCCGGCGAGAAACGCCGACCGGCAGGCGCCGTGCGCCAGCGATGCAATGCGTACAGACAAATACCGATACCAACCCAGAATGCGCCAGCCGTGCCGACCAGGGCGCGCATCGGCAAGCCGCGGAAAACGATCAGGGCCAGGACGACGGCAACGATCGCGACAATGAATGCCGGCAACAAATGGCGAAGCGTCTTGCGCCAATCGGCAGTGGCCCAATGGAAGAAGGGCCCAAACGGAACCAGCAAGACGACGGGAATCATCAACAGAACGAACATGAATCCAAAGTAGGGCGGTCCGACGGAAATGCGTCCGACGCCGAGTGCGTCGCCAAACAGCGGATACAAGGTGCCTACCAGAACCATCGCCGCCGCACACACGAACAGCAAATTGTTGATCAGCAACAACGTCTCGCGCGACAGCATGCGGAATGGTTTGCCACCGGAAACCTTGGGCGCTCGGATTGCGTACAACAGCAGCGACCCACCGACGACGATGCCGAGAAACACCAGAATGAAAATGCCGCGGCGTGGATCGGAGGCGAACGCATGCACGCTGGTCAATACGCCCGAGCGCACCAGGAACGTTCCCAGCAGCGATAGAGAAAATGCGAATATCGACAGCAACAAGGTCCACGCACGGAAGCTGCCGCGCTTTTCGGTCACGGCTTGCGAATGAATCAGTGCAGTGCCAACCAGCCAGGGCATGAACGAGGCGTTTTCAACCGGGTCCCAAAACCACCAGCCACCCCAGCCGAGCACGTAATACGACCATGCGCTGCCGAGGGTAATGCCCAGCGTCAGGAATGCCCACGCGACATTGGTCCACGGGCGCGCCCAGCGCACCCAACTGCCATCGAGTTTGCCGCCCAGCAATGCGGCAATCGCAAACGCGAATGCCACGGAAAACCCGACGTAGCCCATGTACAGCATGGGCGGATGCACGATGAGACCAGGGTCTTGCAGGATTGGATTCAGATCGTTGCCGTCGGGCAGTGCCGGCAGATGGCGAATGAACGGGTTGGAAGTGAGGACCGTGAACAACAGAAAGCAGATGCTCACGAACCCGAGCACGCCCAGCACGCGTGCCATCAATGCCTGCGGCAAACGTCGACTCAGCGCTGCAACTGCTACGGACCACACGTTGAGAATCAGAATCCACAACAGCAGCGAACCTTCATGCGCGCCCCACACCGCAGGAAATCGGTAATACCACGGCAGCGAAAGATTGGAATTCTGCGCGACGTAGGCGACGGAAAAATCCTGCGCCAGAAAGGCATAGGTGAGAATCGCATACGCCAGCAATACGAAAACCGCTTGACCGGCGACGGCATGCCGTGCAACTGACATCAGCGTCGTATTGCCGCGCCAGGCACCATAAATGGGAACGATGCATTGCACGCAGGCAAGCAACAAGGCAAGGATAAGGGCGAATTGCCCGAGTTCAGGAAGCATGGGAAGCGGCTCGTCGGGACAATCGCAAGGTCGCGATGCGACAGGTTACCGCAGACACCGCCTTGGTGCGATGTCTGCGCAGTGATGCCAAATCAGGCTTTCTTCGCGTAGCCCGAACACCAGCCCTTGGCGTGTACGGATTTGCCGGGATACAACTGACATGGGCCGTAACCGGTAGGTCCTCCCTGGTAGAAATTGCAGTTGCTGCAATCTTCGCCAACTTTGTAGGTCGCATATTTTGCCTTGTCCACTTTCGTCGCATCTTCGACATAGCCGAGTGCTTTTGCGGTTGCATCGGTGTCGACGGAAAGGTGCGGCAATTCTTCCGCATGCACGTAACGCGGCAACACCGACAGGGCCGCGGCAGTACCGACGGCAGTGCCTGCCAGCGCGAAAAAGCGGCGGCGTTGAAGATTCGTGGTATCGGGATTCTTGTTCATGGCAGACTCCTGTGTTGACGAAGCGATTTCAATGTGTGGTTCCCCGCAGCGCTCGTCGATTATAGAACGATGTCCCGTTCGGCGCAGGTAGTTCGGCAGCGCGTGGTTTACTGCTTGGCCGGAGTGCCATGCTGGGTCGCTTCCATGGTTTTGGCCTTGGCAATTGCGGATGCAACTTCCTTCGGCATGTAGGTTTCGTCGTGCTTGGCGAGCACTTGGTCGGCGACAAAATGCGTTCCGTCCATGTTGCCCGTGGCGATGATGCTTTGTCCGGGGCGGAACAGATCCGGCAGCACGCCGGTGTATTCAACGGGCATGTCGTGGAAGCGATCGGTGACGACAAAATCGACTTTCAGCGAACCTGATTCACGCTTGATGGAATGCTCCAGCACCACGCCGCCGAGTCGGAATTTCGCATTGTCCGGCGCTTGCCCGGCGAGTACTTCACTGGGCGAAAACAGGTACGTCATGTTGTCGCTGATGGCCAATGCACCCAGTACGGTTGCGATGGCGACGGCGGCGAGAATCAAGCCGACGGCAATGAATCGGCGTCTGCGTGTGGGAGTCATGATGTCTTGCGTGCCCTTTGTCGCGTAACGCGACGCTGCAACTCTCGCAGGATGCGATTGCGTTGACGCAGCGGTGCGACCGCATCGATCAGCAGCACGATGAAAAACAGTGCGTACGATGGCCAAACGTAGGCTGCGTAGCCGCCCATGGCGAAAAAATCAGACATCGGATATCTCCACACCTGGTTGTCTGGACAGCATCTCGCGCACCCATCGTTTGCCGGATTCAAGGTCAATCAATTCAACGCGTGCGCGCGCCAGCACACTGGCGAAAAAATAAAGATGTGTCGCCAACGCCATCAACACGAGCGGCCAGAGCATGCGCGGATCGATGCGCGATGGACCCAGCAGACTGACCGTGGTTCCCTGATGCAACGTATTCCACCATTGCACGGAATAATGCACGATCGGCAGGTTGACGACGCCAACCAGGGCCAGGAATGCTGCCGCGCGCGCCGCCTGGCGTCGATCTTCAATCGAGTAATACAGGCCGATCACGCCGAAATAAAGAAACAGCAATACCAATTCCGAGGTCAGGCGTGCGTCCCATGTCCACCAGGTACCCCACGTGGGCTGACCCCAAAGCGATCCGGTGACCAGAGTGATGAACGTGAATGCGGCGCCAATGGGGGCGCTGGCCATCGCCAGGGTTTCGGACAACTTGATCCGCCACACCAACGCGACAAAACCATTTGCCGCCATGAATGCGTACGCAAACAAGCCCATCCACGCGCATGGCACGTGCACGTACATGATGCGAAATGAATCACCCTGCTGGTAATCCGCCGGTGCCACCACCAGCCCGCCGTACAGGCCAATGATCGCGAACAAGATGGCGCTCGCGTACAGCCACGGCAGGCAACGTCCGGCGAATCGATAAAAATACGGCGGTGAACCGAGTTTGTGGAACCACAGGACGATGGGATTCATGCGTGTTGACGAATTTGACGGGGCTGGATGTTTTTCAGCTTCCATGCTGTTTGCATTGTGGCAGTTGTTGCGGCGATGAAGTATTGATTCATGTCAGGGAAATCTTCAGGCCGGCGGCGGCAGCCAACGGCGCCAAGACGGCGGCCAACACCAACCAGGCGCCCAACCAGAGCAACGGCGCAGTGTAGGCCAACCCGGCCTGCGCGGCATTGCAGGCGCCTGCG
>DASSXQ010000171.1:0-11946 GCA_035703725.1 Rudaea sp. | reverse complement strand
TACAACTGCGTGGGATGGCGAGGAATTCCGTCGCCGAAATCAACCGCCCAGGGCAATGTCGTCGGCGTGCCGTACGTGTGATCACCGAGGCCGGCCAGAAAGCATCCAACCCGGCCAATGCACATGCCTAGCGTGAGTGGTAAAACAAAAGCATCACCGGTTGAACGCTGCACATGCGCCAGGCGCTTGGCGAATTCCACGCCGATCAATCCGCCGAGCAACGCGCCAATGATGGACTTGCCTTCAAGCAAGTGTTTCCAATTCGGAAACTGCGCGAAAGCAGTCAGTGGATCGTCGAGCCAGTAGGACAATTTTGCGCCGACTGCGGCACCGACGATGGCGCTGGCGCCAATCCAGATGACCTGGTCGCCGTCGGCGAATGCAGCGGGAGCCAGACGCTTTCGCGTCCACAGAAAAACCCGAAATCCAACCGCGTAGGCAAGCATTTCAAGCAGTGTGTGCAGTGCAATCGGCGACATGCGCAAGGGCAATCAGTGGCGATGCGCGGCATTGTGGTGGCGACCTGCGCCGAATTGACGATCCAGATTGCCAAAAATCTTCTTGAACAGACGAGATAGCTTGCCGCGTCGGGTCTTGCGCAACTTTTCTTCCATGCTGGTCAGCCAGGCAACCTGAATCACCATGCGTTCACCTTCGTAAGGCAGATGACCGTGAAAGGAATTGTCTGCGCGCTTGAAGATGACCATGTTGCCGTACAGCGGCTTGATCTGCGGTGCGATCATGCAATCGATGTCGTCATCGCGCTTGAGCAGGCGAAGGCAGCCGGCACTGGTGTCGGGCCAGGAGGCGTTGAGATAGAGCAAGGCAGTGGCGACCTTGGATTTGCTGTCGGTATGAATCGTGCCGTGACGCTTGTTCAACGCACGGCACAACGTCACCAATGTCGGGTACTGGCCCAAATCATCGATGCCGATTTTCGCGCCGATGGCCCTGCCCACGGCGGGTTCGGTCAGATCGGCAATGAGATCGTTGATCGTCGGGCCGCAATCGTTTTCTTCCCAGGGAAAGAATCCAGCACCCGCATATTTCGGGAAATCGCGTCGCAGCGCATCGGCCATGTCATCTGCGAGCTGATTTTGCGCAAGCACATAGCGAAATGGTTCGCTGGCAACCACCGTATCGGGTCGATCCAGCGTGGCCGGATTGAACAACGAGGACGTGATGCCTTGCGAGGTGAGTGCGGACATGGTGTGGCACTTGGCTGGGCGCGAATGATTTTAGCGCAGATGGCGTGGGCAGGGAGGGTCGGAATAGGGAATGGGGAATCAGGAAGTGGGGCAGAGCATGAAAGATTTGTCATTCGCGCGAATAATGATGAAGCGCTTTTGATTCCCCATTCCCCATTCCCGATTTCCGGCTCTCCCGGTGGACAGCGCAGCCAGCGTACCGGTAACATTCGCACTCGCCCGTGACCTCGATCCACGGACTGGCCTGCGCCAGCCCGCGGGTTTGCCTGCACCTGGCACGCACGTGTGGTCACGTTCAACCTCAAGGCGACGGCATGCATACTCCAGCTCTACTGGCACTCGCGGACGGAAACGTTTTTTGCGGCATTTCCATTGGCGCCAACGGGCAGACGGTGGGCGAGGCCGTGTTCAATACCGCGATGAGCGGATATCAGGAAATCCTGACGGACCCGTCTTACGCACGCCAAATCGTGGCGATGACCAGTCCACACATCGGCAATACCGGATGCAATCGCATCGATGCGGAATCCGATCGCGTGCATGCGGCAGGTTTGATTGTTCGCGACTTGCCGCGACTGGCCAGCAATTGGCGTAGCACGGAAACGCTGGATGCGTATCTGCGGCGCCACAATATTGTCGCCATTTCCCAAGTGGATACACGCCGGTTGACCCGAATTTTGCGCGAAAGCGGGTCGCAGAATGCCTGCATCGTTAGCGGCCAAACCATTGATACGGATGCGGCCGTTGCTGCGGCGCGCAAATGCGCGGGACTCAAAGGCATGGATCTGGCCAAGGGCGTGAGCACTCCGAAAAGCCATCGCTTCGATCAAGCCAGTTACAACCTTGACCACGGAAGCGTGCCGGCACCGAAGACGAAATTTCGCGTCGTCGCCTACGATTTCGGCTGCAAACACAATATCCTGCGCCTGCTGGTTGATCGCGGATGCGAGGTGATTGTGGTGCCGGCGCAGACCTCGGCGTCCGACGCGATGGCGCACAAACCCGATGGGATTCTGCTTTCCAACGGTCCCGGCGACCCGCAGCCGTGCGATTACGCGATCGCCGCAACGCGCGAATTCCTGCAACGGCGTGTCCCCTTGTTCGGCATCTGTCTCGGGCATCAGTTGCTCGGCCTGGCGCTGGGCGCGCAAACGAAGAAAATGAAATTTGGTCACCACGGCGCCAATCATCCGGTCATCGATCTGGGCAGTAGGCGCGTCATGATTTCCAGTCAGAATCACGGCTTTGCCATCGATGAATCGACGTTGCCCGCCAACGTCGAAGTGACGCATCGATCGTTGTTCGACGGCTCCAATCAAGGCATTCGTCTGACCGACGCGCCCGCTTTCAGCTTTCAGGGACATCCGGAAGCCAGCCCGGGTCCACACGATGTGGCGGAATTGTTCGATAGGTTCATTGCCCTTATGCGGGACTCGGGACTCGGAACTCGGAACTCGGGAGAAGCAGCGTGAGCGCGTTGCATTTTCACGAACTTCGGTTGGGATTGGGGCCCGGGGCAAAGCACCGTGCAGCGCTTGTGCTGTGCGGGCGGGCTGGAAAGATGCTCCATCGAGGGCATCAACCCATGACCCGAAAGCTCGATTGCGAATCCCCAGTCCCCGGTCCCGAGTCCCGGAGCAAATGCAATGCCTAAGCGCACTGATATCAAGTGTGTCCTCATTATCGGCGCAGGCCCGATCGTGATCGGACAAGCTTGCGAGTTTGACTATTCGGGTGCTCAAGCATGCAAAGCCCTGAAGGAAGAAGGCTTCCGCGTTGTTCTGGTCAATTCGAATCCGGCCACGATCATGACCGATCCGCAAATGGCCGACGCGGTGTACATCGAACCGATTGACCGGGTGACCGTCGAACGCATCATCGCCAAGGAACGTCCCGATGCGTTGCTGCCGACGATGGGTGGCCAGACGGCTTTGAATTGCGCACTGGATCTGGCCGACGCAGGCATTCTCGAAAAGTACGGCGTTGAACTGATCGGTGCTTCGCGTGAGGCCATTCGCATGGCCGAGGATCGCGAACTGTTTCGCCAGGCAATGATCGAGATCGGGCTGGAATGTCCGCTGGCCGAAGTGGCCAAATCGCTGGAACAAGCTTTGGAAATCCAGGCCAAGGTTGGATTTCCCACCGTGATTCGCCCGAGTTTCACGCTTGGCGGCAGCGGCGGCGGCATTGCCTACAATCGCGAGGAATTCGTTGACATCGTCGGGCGCGGGTTGGAATTGTCGCCGATGCACCAGGTGCTGATCGAAGAATCCGTACTGGGCTGGAAAGAATTCGAGATGGAAGTCGTGCGCGACACGGCAGACAACTGCATCATCGTGTGCTCGATCGAGAACCTCGATCCGATGGGTGTGCACACGGGCGATTCGATTACCGTTGCTCCGGCACAGACGCTGACGGACAAGGAATACCAACGCCTGCGCAACGCGAGCATCGCCGTGCTGCGCAAGATTGGCGTGGATACCGGTGGCTCCAACGTGCAATTCGGCGTGAACAGTGAAGATGGCCGCGTTGTTGTAATCGAGATGAATCCGCGCGTGTCGCGTTCGTCCGCGCTGGCGTCGAAAGCGACCGGATTCCCGATTGCCAAAGTAGCAGCCAAGCTGGCCGTCGGATACACGCTGGATGAACTCAGGAATGAAATCACCGGTGGCAAGACGCCGGCGTCATTCGAGCCGAGCATCGATTACGTTGTCACCAAGATTCCGCGCTTTGCCTTCGAGAAATTCCCGACCACGGATGCGCGCCTGACCACGCAGATGAAATCGGTCGGCGAGGTGATGGCAATCGGACGCACGTTCCAGGAATCGTTGCAAAAAGCCATACGCGGCCTGGAGACCGGCAAGGATGGATTGAATCCGGGGCAACTGGATTTCACCAACCCCGATGACATCGCCACACTCAAGCGCGAATTGCGCGAGCCGCGCCCGGATCGGGTGTTCTTTGTCGCGGATGGCTTTCGTGCCGGCTTGTCGCTGGATGAAATCTACGCTTGCACGCATATCGACCGCTGGTTCCTCGATCAGATTGCCGAACTGGTGGAAATCGAATCGACCGTGCAGTCTGATGGACTGGCCGCGCTGGATGCCGCAAGAATGTTCGCGCTCAAGCGCAAGGGTTTTTCCGACGCGCGTCTGGCGGTGTTGCTTGGCACCAACGAGGCAGCCGTGCGCAAATTGCGCCACGCATTCGGCGTGCATCCGGTGTACAAGCGCGTGGATTCGTGCGCGGCCGAATTTGCCACGACGACGGCATATTTGTATTCGACCTACGAGGAAGAATGCGAAGCCCAGCCAACCACGCGCGCCAAAATCATGGTGCTTGGCGGCGGCCCGAACCGCATTGGTCAGGGCATCGAATTCGACTATTGCTGCGTGCATGCCGCATTGGCGCTGCGCGAAGACGGCTTCGAGACCATCATGGTCAACTGCAATCCGGAAACCGTATCGACCGATTACGACACGTCGGATCGTCTGTACTTCGAGCCCCTCACGCTTGAAGACGTGCTCGAAATCGTGGCAAAGGAACGACCCGAAGGCGTGATCGTGCAATACGGCGGTCAGACCCCGCTGAAATTGGCGCGTGCCCTGGAAGCCAATGGTGTGCCCGTGATTGGCACTTCGCCGGATTCGATCGATCTGGCCGAAGATCGCGAACGTTTCCAGAAGATGATCGAGAAGCTGGGATTGCAACAACCGCCCAACCGGACGGCACGCAACCCGGATGAGGCATTGGCGCTGGCACGCGTGATCGGCTATCCGCTGGTGGTGCGGCCGAGTTACGTGCTTGGCGGTCGGGCCATGGAGGTCGTGCACAGCGATGCGGATCTGACCCGTTACATCAGCGAAGCGGTGCGCGTGTCCAATGATTCGCCGGTATTGCTGGATCGCTTTCTCGACAATGCCGTTGAAGTCGATGTCGATGTGGTGGCTGATGCGCAGGGCGACGTGTTGATTGGCGGCATCATGGAGCACATTGAAGAAGCCGGCGTGCATTCGGGTGATTCGTCGTGCTCCTTGCCACCCTATTCGCTCAGTGCGGCAACCCAGGACGCCTTGCGCATCCAGGTGAAGCAGATGGCGCGTGAATTGAAAGTCGTGGGTCTGATGAATACGCAGTTTGCAATCCAGACTGACGAGGCTGGTGCTGCGAGCATCTACATCCTCGAAGTCAATCCACGCGCATCGCGGACCGTGCCATTCGTATCCAAGGCTACGGGAGTGCCACTGGCCAAGATTGCTGCACGCTGCATGGTTGGACGCAGTCTTGTCGAGCAGGGCGCCACGCGCGAAGTCGTGCCAAAATATTTTTCGGTGAAGGAAGCGATTTTTCCGTTTCTGAAATTCCAGAATGTAGATCCGATTCTGGGGCCGGAAATGCGCTCGACCGGTGAGGTAATGGGTGTGGGTCGCAGCTTCGGTGCCGCGTTTGCACGCGCACACATGGCCGCAAATATTGATGCGCCGGGCACCGGCAAGGTATTTTTGTCGGTGCGTGATCCGGACAAGCGACGCCTGCTGGGCGTGGCCGAAGAATTGCGCCGGCGCGGATTTTCCCTGGTTGCCACGGGGGGCACGTGCGAGTTTCTCGGGCAAAACGGTTTTGCATGCGAGCGCATCAACAAGGTTCTCGAAGGCCGCCCGCATGTTGTCGATCTGATCAAGAATGGCGAGATTGTTTTCATCGTCAACACGACCGAGGGCAAACAGGCCATTGCCGACTCGTTCTCCATCCGACGCGAGGCATTGCAGCAACGCATCACGTATTCGACTACGCTGGCAGGCGCGCGCGCGTTGCTTCACTCGCTGGATTTTCGTGGCGATGGTGAAGTCCACAGTTTGCAGGAATTGCACGGAGAATTATTGAAATGAATCGAGCCCCGATGACATCCCAAGGTGCCGTGCGCTTGCGCGCGGAAGTCGAACGGCTCAAGAGTGTGGATCGGCCGCGGATAATTGCCGCAATTGCCGAGGCCCGCGCTCATGGCGACCTCAAGGAGAACGCCGAATATCATGCCGCGCGCGAACAGCAAAGCTTCATCGAAGGGCGCATCAAGCAGATCGAGGCCGCATTGAGTTTTGCCGATGTGATCGATGTGACGCGTCTGAATGCAAATGGCAAGATCGTGTTTGGCGCCACGGTGAAACTGGTCGATGAAGACAGTGGCATGGAAGTCACCTACCAGATTGTTGGTGACATGGAAGCCGATATCAAACAGCACCTGATTTCGATCAGTTCGCCGTTTGCGCGCGCGCTGATCGGCAAGAGCGAAGGCGACAGCTTCGAGTTTCAGGCGCCAAACGGTACGCGCAACTACGAAATTCTGGCCGTAACCTACAAAGCGTGATGCACGGCGCGAGGCGATAGGACAGGCAGCGCGAGATGGCCGAAATCACGGTTTTGCTGCCGTCACTTGCGCGCATCGCCGGCGCTGCCGCGGTACCGGCGATTCTCGATGATTGGCTGGTCCGTGCAGACCGTGAGGCCGATGCGAGTCCGACACGCGAAGCCGCACTGCGTCGTTGCTTCGAGTTCATTGCCGCTCAGGTGCCGACGGCAGCGTTGACTCGAAGCGTGACCGCGAACGACACCGCCGGCAGCCAATGGTTGTTTGCCGATCCAGGCCATGTTGCGGTTGATGCCGTGGCCGTGCGCTTGCTTGCATGCGCAACGCTGGATTTGAGCAACGACGAGAGCGCCGAGCTAGCGCGGGCGCTGCGCCCGGTGTTTGGCGACGCCGGATTTCCCTTCGATGTGGTTGCCACGCGATGGTATTTGCGCTGTCCGGTTGAGGCGCGCTTGCCGATGTTTGCCGTACCCGAAGATGTACTTGGCGACGATCTCATGCGCCATCTGCCGGTTGGCGACAATCAGCAGCAGTGGCGCCACCTGCTCAATGAAGCGCAAGTGATTCTGCACAACCACCCGGTCAACGCACGGCGTCAGCAGCGTGGTCAGATGCCTGCCAACAGCGTCTGGTTCTGGGGCGGTGGCGTGTTGCCGGATTGGGCGCGTACGCGCTTCACCGATGTCGCAAGCGATGACGCCGCAGTATGCGCACTGGCAAAAATGGCTGGCGTTTCCACGATGCAGGTACGCGATTTCACCATTGAAAATATCCATGCGCACCGTGTTGCGTTGCTCGATCTGGCAGATTGTCGCGATATCGATTTACTGGCGAGCAAATGGCTGACTGCCCTCGATGCTGCACTCAAACACCGCACCATCACGGTTGCGCATCTGTGGTTTGCCGGCGGCGAACGCATCAGCGTCAAGTCGTGGCATCGCTGGCGAATTTGGCGTCGCCGGCGCCAATGAAGCCGAGAATCCAGCGCCGACCGCTACCCGACGTCCCGATTCAATGGCCCGCATCGCTGCATCCGGTGTTGTGCCGGATTTACGCCGCGCGCGGTATCGAGTCTGTCGATCAAGTCGAGCATCGTCTTGGGTGTTTGCAACCACCGGGTGCATTGGCGGGAATGGATCGCGCATGTGAATTGCTCGAACGCGCAATCGATGAGCAAAGGCATATTGTGGTGGTTGGCGATTTCGATGCGGACGGAGCCACCGGCACGGCCGTCGCCGTGCGCGGTCTGCGTGCTTTGGGTGCGAAAAATGTCGGTTACGCCGTGCCGAACCGTTTTCGCCATGGTTATGGTTTGAGCCCGGCAGTTGTCGCGGAATTGCCGGCGCACGCGACGCAATTGCTGATCACGGTCGACAACGGCATTTCCGCACATGCTGGCGTTGCTGCGGCAAAAGCGCGTGGCATGCAGGTGATCGTGACCGATCATCACCTTCCTGGCGATGCGTTGCCGAATGCCGATGCCATCGTCAATCCGCTGCTTGCGCGCAGCTCGCCTGCTCGCGATTCGATCAGCGGCGGCGCACCACCCGACATGCTTGCGCATCTTGCCGGCGTTGGGGTGATGTTTTATTTGCTGCTGGCGTTGCGGGCGCGATTCCGCCAACGCGGCCGCTATGCCAACGCTGCGGCGAGCGAGCCCGACTTGTCAGCGTTGCTTGATCTGGTTGCGCTGGGAACAGTGGCTGATCTGGTGGCGCTGGATCGAAACAACCGAATCCTCGTGGATGCTGGTCTGAAGCGAATTCGCAGCGGACGGATGTGCGCCGGAATTGCCGCCCTGATTGACTGTGGAAAACGCGATCCGTCTCGGCTGATCGCCAGCGATCTTGGATTCACCGTTGCGCCGCGACTCAACGCGGCCGGGCGCCTTGACGACATGGGTCTGGGCATCGAATGCCTGCTCACCGACGACGCATCGCGTGCGCGGGAACTGGCGCAAATGCTGTCGGGCATCAATGCGCAACGGCGCGAACTGCAAACCGACATGGTCGAGCAGGCCGAAGCCGAAGTGCGCAAATGGCAGGCGCGCGGTACGACCGAATTGCCGTTTGGCGTCGTCTTGTTCAATCCCGACTGGCATCACGGTGTGGTCGGGCTGGTCGCATCCAAGCTCAAGGAGACTTTGCATCGGCCGGTTATTGCGTGCGCCGCTGCAGATGGCGATTGCACTGTCGATCCTGATCATTCTACCGATCGCGGGCTTGTCAAAGCGTCGGGACGTTCGATCCCCGGATTTCATCTGCGCGACGCATTGGCCGATGTCGATGCGCGCCATCCGGGTTTGATCGTGCGCTTCGGCGGGCATGCGATGGCGGCGGGCTTGAGTCTGCATCGCGCCGACATTGATCGCTTCGCCGCTGCGTTCGACGTCGTGGCGCACGAACGCCTTGGCGCGCAATCATTGCGCGCGACCGTGCTCACCGACGGCGAACTGGAAGCTGCTGATTTTTGCCTGGATCTCGCATGCCAATTGCGCGACGCGGGTCCCTGGGGGCAGGGCTTTCCCGAACCATTGTTCGATGGCGAGTTTGATCTGGCCAGTTGGAAAATCATGGGTGAAGTGCATTTGCGCCTGATCCTGCGGCACGCCGACTTGGGCCAGCCGCTTGAGGCCGTAATGTTCAACGCCTACGAAGGCACGCCGCCACCCTCGCGCGTCCGCGTCGCGTTTCAGCTCGACGTCAATACCTGGAACGACAAACAACGTCTGCAATTGCTGATTCGCCATCTCGAATCGGTGTGAATCGCAATTCCTTTTTCATCACTGCCCAAAGCAATTTCATGTGCCCGATTCCACTTTGCCGCGCCACAACCTTGTCGGGCTATTCCTGCTCGCAACGGTACTATTCATCGGGTGGTGGGCGGAAAACCCAACGGGGCGCGATTTTCGCCGGGATCGCACCGATGGCTTGCTTGCCCATCAACTTCACAGCAACGCCAGTGTGTTTCTGCTGCCGCTGTGGTTGGCCGGTTTGGGGCATCTGATCTTTGCCAGTCGCGCCGTGCGCTAGCGTTTCCTGGCCTGGATATTCGTTGTCGCATTGGTGCTGTTCGCGTTGGCGATGCGTGTCCTTGCCGGCGTAGGGCGTTTACTGGCCGCTGTGAGTACCACCGCGATTGCGTTGCCGTTTGCGCGGGTGAAATTGCCAGGTCACCGGCAAGTTGCGCGCCGGCGGGCAAGGTCACCAATCGTTGCAGGGTGCTCAATGAAGAATGTCGAGATCATCCGTAGATATTCATGTGCCGGAACTTGCGCATGCCCTTGCCGGAAATCGGCAAGCGGCTGCGCACTTTCGGATGATGCGTCCGCGGGGTCGGCGCTTTGGTCCGGGTTTTTGTTACCATGCGCCATTATTTTTCTCCGGCATCGTTTTCATCATGATTGAGACCAATCCCATTCGCGCCCGTATCGCCGATCTCGCTGCCCGCGTGAATTCGCTCAGGGGGTATCTTTGACTACGATGCCAAAAGCGAACGCCTTGAAGAAGTAAGCCGCGAACTCGAGAATCCGAACGTTTGGGACAACCCGGAGCGGGCCCAGCAACTGGGGCGCGAGCGCGCGCAATTGGATAAAATAGTCAATGGCATCAGTCGCTTGAACGATGGTCTGCATAATGCGGATGAACTGCTGCAATTGGCCGAATCCGAGCAAGACGAAAGTACGGCGATCGCCGTCTCCGACGATCTGGATGGGTTGACGCAGCACATCGAGTCGCTCGAATTTCAACGCATGTTTGCCGGCGAGATGGATGCCAACAACGCTTTCGTCGACGTCCAGGCCGGTGCTGGTGGCACCGAGGCGCAGGATTGGGCGGAAATGCTGTTGCGCATGTACCTGCGCTGGTGCGAAAACCGGGGGTGGAAAACCGAGTTGCTCGAGGCTTCAGCCGGCGATGTCGCCGGAATCAAGAGCGCCACGTTTCGTGTCGAGGGCGATTACGCCTACGGCTGGCTGAAAACCGAAATCGGTGTGCACCGACTGGTGCGCAAATCGCCGTTCGATTCGGACAATCGTCGGCATACATCGTTTGCATCGATTTTCGTCAGCCCCGAAGTCGACGACGATATCGACATCGAGATCAATCCCGCGGATCTGCGTACCGACGTATATCGTTCGTCCGGCGCTGGCGGTCAGCACGTGAACAAGACCGAGTCGGCCGTGCGCATCACCCACGAGCCAAGCGGAATCGTGGTGGCGTGCCAGACCGAACGCAGCCAGCATGCCAATCGCGATCGCGCGATGAAGATGCTCAAAGCCAAGTTGTACGAAATGGAAGTGCAGAAGCGCAATGTCGAGAAGGCCGCGCTGGAAGCGGGTAAGTCCGACATCGGCTGGGGCAGCCAGATCCGCAATTATGTGCTCGATCAGTCGCGCATCAAGGATTTGCGCACCGGCGTGGAACGTACCGATACGCAAAAGGTGCTCGATGGCGATCTGGACGAATTTATCGAGGCCAGCCTCAAATCCGGACTGCAAGCCGGCGCCAAGCGCGCCGATGCGTGACCAAACGCGTGCGAATTGAATCATGTGAGATGTGCGATGACAGGTGAGAATAAAAATCCCCCGGTGCCGATGAGGGACGCGGTAGGCGTGAGCGATCAAGCCAAAGTTGGCGAATTGACCGGTGCGCAGCCGGCCGATGAGAACAAGCTCATCGCCGAGCGCCGCGAAAAATTGCGTGCGCTGCGCGCACAGGGCATCGCGTTTCCGAATGATTTTCGCATCGATGCGTTTGCCGGGGACTTGCAGCGCGAATTTGATGGCTGCGAAGCCGAAGCCGTTGAAGCGGCCTCACGCGAAGTAAACGTTGCCGGTCGCATCGTGCTCAAGCGCGGGCAGGGCAAGGTCAGCTTCGTGCAGATTCAGGACAGGACCGGGCGCATCCAGTTGTTCGTGCAGTCCAATGCGCTGGGTGAAACCTACGACGCATTCAAGACCTGGGACACCGGCGATATTGTCGGCGCAACCGGATCGTTGATGCGCACCAAAACGGGCGAACTGTCGGTGCGCGTGCAGCAACTTCGCCTGTTGACCAAATCGCTGCGCCCATTGCCGGACAAGTGGCATGGTTTGGCGGATGTGGAACAGCGCTATCGGCAACGTTATGTCGATCTGATCGTGACACCGGAAGCACGACGCACGTTCGAGTTGCGCTCGCGCATCATCGGATTCATTCGCCAATGGCTGGAAGCGTCGCCACGTCGCTTCATGGAAGTCGAAACACCGATGATGCACCTGATTCCTGGTGGTGCCACGGCACGGCCGTTTGTGACCCATCACAACGCGCTGGACATCGATCTTTATTTGCGCGTGGCGCCCGAATTGTACCTGAAGCGACTCGTTGTCGGCGG
>DASSXQ010000128.1:0-13604 GCA_035703725.1 Rudaea sp. | reverse complement strand
GATCGTGTGCCTACGTCACGCTGGAACCGTGTGCGCACTTCGGGCGTACACCTCCGTGCGCCGATGCGTTGATTGCAGCCGGCGTGGCGCGCGTTGTGGTTGCCAGTGGCGATCCGAATCCAAAGGTCGATGGTGGTGGATTGCGGCGGTTGCGCGAAGCCGGGATAGCGGTTGCAACGGGTCTCATGCAGGAATCCGCGGGTGAGCTAAATCGCGGATTTTTTTCGCGCATGCAACGTGGTCGACCGTGGCTGCGCGTCAAGCAGGCGATCAGTCTGGATGGCCGGACTGCGTTGGCAAATGGTCAATCACAATGGATTACAGGCGAAGCTGCGCGAACGGATGTTCAGCGCTGGCGCGCGCGCAGTTGCGCAATCCTGACCGGCGGTGCCACGGTGCGCGCGGACAATCCGCGTTTGACGGTGCGTTTGCGCCCGCGCGCGTACGCTGGCAACAATCCCGACAACGACCGTGAAACGGGTTTCCAACCGCTGCGCGTCGTGCTTGATCCCCGGTTGCAAACGCCGAAAGATTCCAATTTGCTTGATGACAGCGCGCCGACGCTGATTTTTCACGCCGCCGCAGCCCGACCAGCGCATGCGGGATTCGATGGCGTTGAATGTATTGGCGTGGATTGCGCGGACGACAGGCTGGATTTGTCGAAGGTACTTGGCGAACTTGCGGTCCGCGGCGTCAACGAATTGCAGGTTGAAGCCGGCCCGACGCTGTGCGGTGCGTTGTTCGTTGCCGGTCTGGTGGATGAGCTGCTTTTGTACATTGCCCCGATTCTGCTGGGCGATCGAGCGTGTGCATTGTTGCAACTGCCGGCAATCGAACAGATGGCAGATGCCCGACGCCTGCGCGTGATGGAGCAGCGTCGGGTGGGCGATGACCTGCGCATTTTGCTGAGGCCGTAGTCAATGTTTACCGGAATCATCGAAATGGTTGGAACCATGACACGCCATGAAAGCCATGATGGCGATACCCGCTTGTGGATCGACGTGGGCAGCATGGACATGACCGATGTCGGCATTGGCGACAGTGTTTGTGTATCCGGCGTGTGCCTGACCGTGGTGGAACTGGATGCCAACGGCTTTGCGGCGGACGTGTCCGTCGAGACACTGTCCTGCACGACGCTGCATCAGTGGAAAAACGGCGATCGCGTCAATCTGGAAAAATCATTGCGTCTCGCCGATCGACTGGGTGGGCATCTGGTCTCCGGCCACGTGGATGGCGTAGCGCGCGTCATTGCGGTGCAAGACGATGCGCGCTCGCAGCGCTGGCGCTTTGAGGCGCCGGATACACTGGCACGCTACATCGCGGCAAAAGGATCAGTGTGCATCGACGGCGTCAGTTTGACCGTGAATGATGTTGCGGCAAGCCAGTTTGGCGTCAATTTGATACCGCACACGATTGCCATGACCACCTTTTCGGACAAGCGTGCCGGCGACGTGGTAAACATCGAAGTCGACATGATTGCCCGTTACCTCGAACGATTGAGTTTGTCCGGGACGTGTGAATAGCGCGTCGCGCAGGATGGATCAGGCACGCAGTGCCGTAACCCATCGCGGTTCGTTGATGATGGGTATCCCCCGGATCAAGTCCGGGGTCAATCCATCCTCAGCCCTCAGCCCCCAGTCATCAGCCCTCAAAATTCCCATGCCATTCGCCACCATTCCCGAACTTGTCGATGAATTCCGCGCCGGCCGCATGGTCGTAATCGTGGACGATGAAGATCGCGAGAATGAAGGCGATTTGATCATGGCCGCCGAATGCGTTCGCCCGGCCGACATCAATTTCATGGCACGCGAGGCGCGTGGCCTGATTTGTCTGGCGTTGACGCAGCAACGCTGCGCGCAGTTGAATTTGCCGCCGATGGTCAGCGCCAACGCTTCACGTCACCACACCAATTTCACTGTTTCCATTGAAGCCGCGCACGGCGTGACGACGGGAATCTCGGCACATGATCGTGCGCACACCATTCTGGCGGCCGTGCGTGTCGACGCGCAGCCGTCGGATTTGGTGCAGCCCGGACACATATTCCCGCTCGCAGCGCAGCCCGGCGGCGTGTTGACCCGAGCCGGCCACACCGAAGCCTCCTGCGATCTTGCAAGCCTGGCAGGCATGCAACCGGCCGGCGTGCTGGTGGAAATCCTGGCCGAAGATGGAACCATGGCGCGGCGCCCGCAATTGGAAATATTCGCCCAGAAACATGGTCTGAAGATTGGCAGCATTGCCGATCTCATTCGCCACCGCCTGCACACGGAAAATACGGTCGAGCGTGTTTTTGACCGAAAGCTGGAAACCGAATTTGGCGAGTTTCGTCTGCTGGGCTATCGCGATACGCTCACCCAATTACCCCACTTTGCGCTGGTTTGCGGTCATGTGGACGATGGCGAGCCGGTGCTGACGCGTGTGCACGTGCGCGATACCCTCAGCGATGTCCTGCATCTGGCGCGCCGCGACGGCAGTGTTTCGCTGACGCGAGCGCTGCGGCATGTGGCAAAGGAAGGTCGCGGTGTCGTCGTGGTGTTGACGGATGCCGATGAATCCGCCACGGCGCTGGACCGGCTTGCGCAAATTCCCGGCAGCTCTCGATCCGATGAAATGCACGAATGGCGCCGCCATGGCGTGGGTGCGCAGATACTGTGCGATCTGGGCGCGAAACAATTGCGTGTCATCGGCACGCCGAGGCGCTTTCTGGGCCTGGCAGGATTTGGGCTGGAAATCGTTGGGTATCAAGAGTCGGGAATGGACAATGGAGCATAGGCAATGGGGCTCGGGAATCGGGAATCGCGAAAATCAAAGGGCCGTCATTCCAGCGCAAGCTGGACTGCGCAGGCAGGATGCCGGAACGAACATTCGCGTCGCGATTGGCCCGAAGGGCAGGCTGCAGGAGCAGCATGTAATTCACTTCCCGGACTTGACTTGCCCGTACAAAAGAGCAAGGAAACAGCCGGATTGCCAGCCCTTCGCCTGTTGAAGATCGCCTCCAGCTTCCGCTGGAATGACGAAACTTTCATGGTCTTGCCACTAACCATTAACCATTAACCATTAACCATTAACCATTAACCATTAACCATTAACCATTAACCATTAACCATTAACCATTAACCATTACCCATGCCCAATTTCTCCGGCCAACTTCGCATCGGTGCCACCACGCGCTTCGCCATCATCGCCAGCCGCTGGAATCCGCGCATTGTCGACGCGCTGGTTGCGGGTGCCCGACGTGTTCTTGCCGATCACGCAGTTGCTGACGAGATGATCGAACTGGTGCAGGTTCCGGGAGCCTGGGAGATTCCACAGGTTGCCGCGCAGCTTGCCGCGACACGGCGTTACAATGCAATCATTGCGCTTGGCTGTGTGGTGCGTGGTGATACGCGGCATTACGAACATGTCGCCGATGGATGTGCACAAGGCTTGATGCGCGTGGCGCTGGATCATGGCGTACCGGTACTCAACGGTGTGCTTGCGGTCGAACGCCATGGGGATGCACAGGCGCGAGCTGGTGGTGCGCATGGCAACAAGGGCGAGGATGTCGCCTTGGCCGCCATTGAAATTGTGGATTTGTTTACCCGATTGGACCACGCGAATCCGCGTGACCGCAAAGGAACATCATGAACCAGCACAATCGTCCGGATGGAATCAATCTCGCAGCGCGTTCGCGCGCACGGCGTCGTGCGACTCAGGCAATCTACGCCTGGCAGATCGGTGGCAATTCAATGGCCGACGTGATCGAGGAGTTTCGTCACGAGCAGGACATGGAAATCGCCGACCTGGACTATTTCATGGATTTGCTCAACGGCGTGGAACGAAACTGCGCGGATACGGATGCGAATCTGCTTCCGCATCTGGATCGCGATGTCGCTCAGGTGGATCCGATTGAGCGTGCGATCCTGCGCATGTCGGCATACGAATTGCGCCATCGTCCGGACGTGCCGTATCGCGTTGTGCTCAACGAAGCGATCGAGATTGCCAAACGCTTCGGGTCCGAACACGGCCACACTTACATCAATGGCGTGCTCGACAAGGCGGCGCGCGAGTGGCGACCGACAGAATATCGCGGAAAATGACGCGCTGGGCAGTCATTGCGCGGTGACGATGTGAACTCATTCATTGCGTGAAATCGGCGCGTATGCCTGAATTCGACCTGATTGAACTGATTCGCGCACGCTGCGCCGTTGCGCGCGAAGATGTGCGTCTGGGTATCGGTGACGACGCCGCGTTGTTGGCACCTCCCGTCGGGCAATTGCTTGCCGTCAGCACCGACAGCCTCGTTGGCGGGGTACATTTCCCCAATGACACACGCGCTGGGGACATTGGCTGGAAGGCACTTGCCGTCAACCTTTCCGATCTCGCCGCAATGGGTGCGACGCCGGCGTGGGCGACATTGACGTTGACCTTGCCACACGCCGATTCGCGCTGGGTTGGCGAGTTCGCTGACGGATTTGCCGCGCTTGCCGCCGAATTCAAGCTTGCGCTGGTCGGCGGCGATACCACGCAAGGCGATCTGAATATCGGCGTATGCGTGCACGGTTTCGTACCGCCGGATGCTGCGCTACTGCGCAGTGGCGCGCGCGTCGGCGACGCGATTTTCGTCACCGGCACGCTTGGCGACGCAGCTGCCGGATTGCGCTGTCTGGACCGGAGTACGGATGATGCACGGCGATTGTTCAACGCGCCTGCGGACACGCGCGAGATGTTGCTCGCGCGCCTGAATCGACCCACGCCGCGTGTCACTCAGGGTTTGGCGTTGCGCGGGCAGGCGAGTGCATGCATTGATGTGTCCGATGGGCTTGTTGCCGATCTGGGCCATCTTTGCAGCGCCAGTGGTGTCGGTGCGCAAATCGATGTGGATGCATTGCCGGCGTCGCCCGCGCTATTGCGCTTGTTTGATGCGGATGCGCGGCGCGAGCTGCAACTCGGCGGCGGTGATGACTATGAATTGTGTTTCACCGCCAATGTGCAAGGTGCGCCAAACCTGCTCGGTGACATTGCCCGCAGCGGATGCGTGGCAACACGCATCGGTCGCATCGTGGCAACGCCGGGCGTGCAGGTATTGGATAATCACGGCAACACCATTGCACTGGGCCACTCCGGTTGGGAGCATTTCGCATGAGCGTCCTGACACCGGATCAACGACGCATCCTGCTGCGAAATCCGGCAGGGTGGATGGCATTGGGATTTGGATCGGGTTTGAGTCCCGTTGCGCCGGGAACAGTCGGATCACTTGTCGCACTTTTGCCGTGGGTCGGATTGCGGGAGTTGCCGATCCCGGTTTTCGGATTGGCGTTGATCGTCGCATTTGCGCTGGGCGTGTGTGCCTGCGACTGGGCGGTGCGTCGATTGCAGATTGCCGATCCAGGTGCCATCGTATGGGATGAATTCGTTGGTCAGTGGCTGGCTCTTGCACCGCTGATGTGGATGCCACGAGATTGGCTCTGGATTGTCGCCGGTTTTATACTTTTTCGCATTTTCGACATCGTCAAACCGTGGCCGGTTTCGCTTGCCGACCGCAAGATTGGCGGCGGTTTCGGCGTGATGCTTGATGATGTGATTGCCGGGGTGTATGCGGCGCTGGTGTTGGTTTTTGGACTGAAATATTTTTGAGGGCTGATGGCTGATGGCCTAAGGCCTGGATGTGTCGCTCTTCATTCCAGCCTGCGCTGGCATGACGAAGCTTGTATGTCATTTCCACCGCCCACGCCTCATCTCAAGGCAACAACTTGCCCGGATTCAAAATCCCCTCCGGGTCGAATTGGCGTTTGATCCGGCACATCAAATCCAGCGCAACCGGGTCCAGTGCGCGGCTGAGGAATTCGCGTTTGGCCAACCCGATCCCGTGTTCGCCGGAAAGCGTGCCGTCGAGATTGATGACGGTATCGAACACGTCGGCAAGCGCTTGTTCGGCACGTTTGCGTTGTGCGTCGTCGCGCGGCAGCAGGTTCACGTGGATGTTGCCGTTGCCGGCGTGGCCGAACCCGACGATGTCGATTTGATGTTTGCGGGAAATGTCGCCGAGCGAATCAATCAGCTCGGGCAGGCGCGAAACCGGTACAACCACGTCTTCGTTGATTTTGTTCGGCGACAGCGTGCGCAATGCGGGCGATAGTGCTTTTCGCGCCGCCCACAGTATCGCCACATCTTCGCTGCTTGTGGCAACCCGAACGTCCAGCGCACCGATTCCGCCGGCGGACTGCGCGACTGCCTGCACCGCATCGGCCACTTGGTCTTGCGCGCCATCGACTTCGACAATCAACATGGCGTCGCCTTCGGGAATTGCCGCGCCACCATGCGCGCGCGCCAATCGCAGCGATTGCCCATCGAGAAATTCCAAAGCGCAAGGCGTGATTGGCTGCGCCATGATGCGCGCAACCGCTGCGGCAGCAGCGGCGACATCGGTATAGATTGCGCGCAACGTGCGTTTTGCAGCGGGTTTCGGCGAAATCTTGAGCGTCGCCCGGGTGATGATGGCCAAGGTGCCTTCCGAGCCAATCAACAGACGGGTCAAATCGTAGCCGGTGGCACCTTTGGTGGTGTACACGCCGCATTCGAATGCTTCGCCGTAACCGGTCACGGCGCGCAAACCCAGAACATTCTCTCGACAACTGCCGTACTTCACCGCACGTGGTCCGGCTGCGTTGCAAGCGAGGTTGCCGCCAACGGTGCAGAACGGACTGGAGGTGGGATCCGGCGGCCAGAAAAACCCGTACTCTGCCAGCGCGGTTTGCAGATCGCCATTGAGCACGCCCGGTTCGACAACCGCATAGCGGTCGTTCGCGTTGATGCTCAGGATGCGGTTCATGCGCTCGAACGACGCAACCACGCCTCCAGCGACCGGGACAGTGGCACCCGTCGTGTTGGTGCCGCGGCCGCGTACCGTGAGTGCTGTTTTCGCGGTGCGGCATGCTTGCACGAGCGCGACGACTTGTTCATGCGTGGTTGGAAAAACCACGGCGTCAGGCTGCGCCTGGCGGCGCGAATTATCGTAGCCGTACGCCAGGCATTCGGCTGCGTCCATGGTAAACGCGGCACCGGGAAAGTGCTGATGAAGTTGTGCCGCGAGCGCGCTATCCAACGCCATGATGGGTGTGTTCAGGGTAGCGCAGCAATGAATACTGCGTACTCATTCTAGTCGTTGTACTCGAACAATTTCACCACTTTCTCCACACCTGGCGTGTCACGCGCGATGTCGGTGACGGCATCGGCCTCGGCATGGCTCACCACGCCCATCAAATAAACGACGCGGTGCGATGTCGTGATGTTGATTCGGGTGGGATCGAAACCGTGCATGCTGGTGATGTTCAGCAACCCGGTTTTGACACGTGCGGAAAGCGCATTGTCGCCACGCCGGCGCCAGAAGCCCTGTGGCGTGTCGGTGACTTCGATGTCATCCACCAGACGAATGACGCCATTGAATCCGGACGCGGTCGAATGCGCGAGTTGTTTCAATGCCTCGGTGCGCACCTGACCGCACAGCAGCATCACGCCGTTGTAGACCACGATCTTGATGTTGTTGCCGTCACGGGTGAGTTGCGGGTGCTTGTTGACCGCATCAATGGCGCTGAGCTGGATATTGCGATCGCTCAGCACGGTGCCGACGGCACGCCGATCATGTACCGCATGCGCACCCGCAACCGCGCCGCCCGCAACGACGGCGATGCAGCCATGCAGCAGTGGCAGGGTCAACAGCGCAATCAGCGCAATGATCAATTTTCCATGCTTCATCGGATTTTCCTTCAAGTTGCCTCAAATGCACTGCGAACCCAATCAAACGAGGGCTGCTGTGGTGTTCCGTCGCAAGCGACCACATCAAATCTGCAGGGCAGGTTGGCCAGTCGCGGGTTTTCCTGCAGATAGACTGCCGCAGTTCGCAGGAGTTTCCTTCGTTTGGCCGGACCAACCGAAGCAAGCCCGTCGCCACGTACCGATGAATGGCGATAGCGTACTTCGACGAATACGGTGCAGTCGGGCTCATTCCTGCTGTTGTCGATCATGATCAGATCGATTTCGCCATAACGGCAACTGTAGTTGCGCGTGACCGGCGTCAAACCGGCGTTGCGCAAATACTGCAACGTTGCATTTTCCCAAAGTATACCAATTTCGCGCACGCCTGCCTCATCCGCGGACTGATTATTGCGACGCAGGGCTCATCTGCAGGCTGCCGTTGATCGGGTGGGCGGCGCCATTGTCGAAACGGGCCCATATGAGCAGGCGCTGGACGCGGCCCAGTCGGTCCTCGGCAAGTTGGCCGGTGGCACCTGCCAGATAACTGTCGTTGTGTGCAGCCAGCCAATCCATGTACGGCAACAGTGCGTAAGCATCCATGCCCATGGCAAACAGACGTCCACCGGCACCGCGTGCCGTGCCCAGCAGGCGCGTGATATCGGCATGATTCGGTAGTCCCGGTGTCGCATCGAAAAGCCATGGCGCGTCGCAGAATTCGACGCCGTCCAGATCGCGATCCAGTCCCGGGCTGTAATCGCCCGAATAAATATGCGAGGTCGCGAACACGGGCACCTGGCTGTACCCGGCCAACTTCAATTGCGGCATCAGCAGCCGGGCTTGTTGCGGACGCATGCTGATGAAGATGCCGATATCTCCGGGAGTGCTGGAGACGACGGTCGCTGCAGCGCCCGGCAACGCAGGTGCGTATTTTGTCTGCGCCACGCCGGCAAGTACCTGATGCACCATTGTGGAAAAATCCACCTCGCCATTTTCGATTCGGCCTTCGCCGATTACCTGGCCGTTGTGATTCTCGAATTGAGTCCGAAACGCCAGTGCCGCGCGTTCTGCCCAGTCTTCCGAAGCGGTGATGACAACTGCGCGTTCCAGCCCACGCTGCAACATGTGTTCTGCAACTTGAGCGGCTTCCGCATCCGGAGTCAACGCAAATGCAGCGCTACCCGGCGGTGGCGTCTGTCCGTTGTCCGGCTGGTTCAGCGCCAACACGGGAACCGGCAGCGTGCCTTGCGCGAACACCGCGGCGACGCCATCGCGAGACAATGGCCCGACGATGCGATCAGCGCCATCGGCTACGGCCTGTCGATATGCTTCCACTGCACTTTCCGCCGTGCTGCCAGTGTCGTAAACCTGAATATCGGCGCGTTGTGCGCTGCTGTCGGAAAAATGCGCGGAAAAAAATCCGTCTCGAATCGGTTGCGCGACGGCGCGAAGCGGTCCGGTGTCGGCCAGCAATACACCAATACGGTGTGCCGGCAGATAACCCTCTCGTTGCGAGTCTTTGCCCTGTTCGGGCATCAGTGTGCCAACCGGTCGGTTTGGATGCAGCACCACCAGCGGCAGCGCCTGTCCGCTCTTGTGCAATGCCTGATTCAACCATGGACGCAATGGGTCGCCCGGCAGCAATGACTCGGCTTGTTGTTTGAGCGTGGCTGGCGGCAATTGACTCAAGGTTGCGACCAGTTGGGTCTCGTTCTGGCTTCGATCCGGCCCACCGAGCCACCGATTCAGTGCCGCCCGGGTACGCGCACTACCCAACACGTCCCCGGTTCCGGCTTGGGCACGGGCGCGCAGCTCAAGTGTGCGTGTGCGGATACGCAGCGGCAAGTTGGCAGCGTCGTAGGCAAGCAATTGCAGTGCTCTCGACGGATCTTTGTGCGTCAGGGCGATATCGGCCGCGAGCAAATCGTACTCGGTTCGCTGCGCATCGCTCAAACGCGCTGGACGGACCGTGTCCAGTGTTTGCGCGGCATTGGCGATTTCACCGTTCTCATGGTAAGCCTGCGCGGCGCGCAGGCGGTAAGAGTCACGCGCGCCACGATCGTGTTTGGCCAATTCCAGAAAAGTTTGCGCGGCAAGATCGAAATTGCCTTGCTTGAAATACTGCTCGGCAGTGACCGCTTCAGCGGGCGGTGGCGAATTTCGCGGTGCGCCGAGGTCGGCACAACCGGCGAACAAGGCGCAGACGACGACCATGCAGCAAAGCGACAATCCTGAGCGGCGAATGGGTCTCATGTGGGCACCAGTTGCGAATCAATGTGCATGATAGCGGATCGACACGCGCGTTGGCTTGGTGCGCCGTTTCAATCGCAACGACCTATCCGGCGGCGCTTGCGGCGAGTCATGCAAAGGGCGAAACGATTTGTCCGGAAACTCGGCCCGATCTTGCCCAGGTGCCATTGGCTGCGTGAGTCCCCGACTCGGGGCGCTTTGGCACGAACTTTCTGGGTACCATGGCGCCTGCGCAAGGCGAGCAGAGTTTGCCTTGCGCCAAGTTTGCTTGCGCAATGGGAGATGAGCATGGCTCAACACGAGATGGGCAAACTCTGGATCGTGGCCACGCCGATCGGCAACCTCGAGGACTTTTCCGCACGTGCACGCAGCGTTGTGCAAAGTGCCGATTTGATAGCAGCCGAAGATACGCGCCACAGTGCCGCTTTGCTGCGCCATTTTGGTGTGGCCACGCCAACGGTTGCCTTGCACGAACACAATGAGCGTGACGTGTGCGAAACGTTGGTGCAGCGCATGCGTGACGGCGCGCAAATTGCCTTGATTTGCGATGCTGGCACGCCACTGATCAGCGACCCGGGCTTTCGACTGGTGCGCGCGGCGCGCACAGCAGGCATCAAAGTGAGTCCGGTACCTGGCCCGTGTGCGGCGATTGCCGCGTTGTCGGTGGCGGGATTGCCGTCGGATCGGTTCGTGTTCGAAGGATTCCTGCCGGCGAAACCCGGCGCGCGACGCGCGCGCCTTGAAAATTTGTCTACCGAGTCGCGCACCCTGATTTTTTATGAATCCAGTCATCGCATCGCCGAAACTCTGGCTGACATGGCGCAGATTTTCGGCGCCATTCGCGCGGCAGTCGTGGCGCGCGAATTGACCAAACTGTTCGAGACCGTGCTCGATGGCACACTCGAAGAACTTGCCCGGCGTGTGGCGGGTGATGCCGATCAACGTCGCGGCGAATTGGTCGTGCTGGTTGCCGGTGCCGATGCTCAGGCCGACGACGTACGCCTGAGCGAAGGTCGACGTGTGTTTGCCCTGCTTCGCGCTGAAATGCCACCAAGCCGTGCGGCCAAACTTGCCGCGGAAATTACCGGCGCATCGCGCAAGTCGTTGTACGATTTTGGGGCTGAGGGCTGAAGAAATCGGAAATCGAAAATCGGGAACCAGTGAAACGCAAAGCGTTGGCGTCGTCATTTCAACGAAAGCTGGAATGACGAACACTCGAATCCACGCAGCGCGCCACACCTCTGCGCCTGCCTTCATCTCCCACTTCGCACTCCACCTCCTGTATCCTGTCTGCGGAGTCGGCCAGACAGTCGCGAGGTGCGCAAGCGCTTCGAGGAAAGTCCGGGCTCCGCAGGGCAAGGTGCCAGGTAACGCCTGGGCGGCGTGAGCCGACGGAAAGTGCAACAGAGAGCAGACAGCCGAACGGCCCGCCACTTCGCGTGGTTGGGTGCGTGGTGATGGTGAAACGGTGCGGTAAGAGCGCACCGCACGCGGGGACAACGTCGCGTGGCTAGGCAAACCCCACCTGGAGCAAGACCAAATAGGGGAACCATGACGCGGCCCGCGTCGTTCCCGGGTAGGTTGCTTGAGCACGGCGGCGACGTCGTGCCTAGAGGAATGGCTGTCCACGACAGAACCCGGCTTACCGGCCGACTCTTTTTTTCTCGTCATATCGCTTGATAAAGCGGCAATTCATCCCGGCGTTCGCGTCGAGTCGATGTGTGCTGGGCGCACGAGGTTTGCGCCGCGGCAGCCTGTTGCCGCGGTGGAAATGTCCACAAAATGGCACTGTCTGCGGCTCGCGCAGAAAAAGTCGGAATTTTCGAGAAACTGTCGGTTTGGGTCGGCAGAACTCATGAAAAAGTACCGCTAATTCAATCGACTTCCGACTATATCTGACAAACCACTCGAAATCGGGTGCAAGTTCGCCTTTGTCTTTGATCCACAAGCAAATTTTTCCTTGACAGCGCCATTGTCGGGGACTACTGTTCGCGCTTAGTGGGAAATCGTGGGTTTTTGTGGGAACGATAGGGATTATTGGGCTAAATCGATGTTCCAAGGTGAAACCGCCATCACGCTGGACGACAAGGGCCGCCTGGCTCTGCCAACCGCTTATCGCGAACTGATTGCGAAGAGCTGTGGCAATCGCCTGGTGTTTACCTACAACCCTTTCGAGCCGGGTTGTCTTTGGCTGTTTCCGCAATCGGAGTGGGAAGCCGTGCGCGATCAAGTCAACGCCTTGTCCAGTGTCAAGCGCGTGCATCGCGATCTGCAACTCAAGCTGGTCGGTGCAGCGGCAATGGTCGAGCCCGACGGCAACGCGCGCGTGTTGGTTCCTGCCAGTCAACGCAACGCCGCCGGGATCGAAAAGAAAGCCGTTCTACTCGGCATGAACACCAAGTTCGAGTTGTGGAGCGAACAGGCGCATCTGAACAAGATTCGTCGCAGCATCGGCGACGACGAGCTCAGCGACGAAATGCTGGAAATGAAGTTGTGAATGCGGCGTGCACGCGAGAATGGAACTTCGCCATGAGCAATGATCGGCATGTTGCAGTAATGCTCGGCCAAGCCTTGGATGGCCTGCGCATCCGCGCGGATGGAACGTATCTGGATGGCACGTTCGGGCGCGGCGGGCACGCGCGCGAAATCCTCGATCGGCTCGACGCAAACGGTCGATTGCTGTTGATGGATCGCGATCCGGCCGCGGTTGCGGTCGCGCGGCGCGAGTTTGCAGACGATGCACGCGTCGCCATCCGGCACGGCAATTTTGCCGACCTGGCGCAGTGGCCGGAAACCCACCGCGGACTTGATGGCGTGCTGCTGGACCTTGGCGTGTCATCGCCGCAACTCGACGATGGCGCACGCGGATTCAGTTTTCGCACCGATGCGGCACTGGATATGCGCATGGACCCGAGTAGCGGCGAAAGTGTTGCGGACTATCTTGCCCGCGCCGATGAGCGCGAACTTGCCGACGTGTTATGGCGGTTCGGCGAGGAGCGCATGGGCCGCCGTATTGCGCGTGCGATCGTCGAACGCCGCAAGGTAGCGCCGATCCTGCGCACGGTCGAGTTGGCGGAATTGATTGCTGCAATCGTGGGGCGTCAGGAATCCGGCAAGCATCCGGCAACGCGAAGCTTTCAGGCGCTGAGGATTGCCGTGAACGCCGAGCTCGATGCCGTGGAAACCGGGCTGCAATCCGCGCTGGAATGTTTGCGCGTGAGCGGGCGGCTGGCGGTAATTTCGTTTCACTCGCTGGAAGACCGCGTTGTCAAGCGCTTCATGCGCGATCAAGCGCAAGCCGCGCCGACGCGGCGTGGCCTGCCGCCTCCACCCGGCGCGCCACTGCGTTTGCGCTTGGTCGGACGTGCCCAGTTTCCGACCAGCGAAGAACTTGCGCGCAATCCGCGCGCGCGCAGTGCCGTGCTGCGTGTGGCGGAGAAGCTCGCATGAGTCGGACTGGCGCGGTGCTGCTTTTGTTGCTGTTGTCTGCAGTGATCGTCAGTGCAATTGGCGTGGTTTACGCGCGTCAGCAAAACCGCATCCTGTTTGGCGAATTGACTCACCTGACCATGCAGCAGGATGAATTGAATACCGAATTCGGACGTCTGGAACTCGAACAAGCGACG
>DASSXQ010000070.1:0-13885 GCA_035703725.1 Rudaea sp. | reverse complement strand
CTACGCTCAGGGCGAACGGTGCAGGTGGGTGGACTTCGACTCCGGCCTTGCGGCCTACGCTCAGGGCGAACGGTGCAGGTGGGTGGACTTCGACTCCGGCCTTGCGGCCTACGCTCAGGGCGAACGGTGCAGGTGGGTGAGCTTCGACTCCGGCCTTGCGGCCTGCGCTCAGGGCGAACGGTGCAGGTGGGTGGACTTCGATTCCGGCCTTGCGGCCTGCGCTCAGGGCGAACGGTGCAGGTGGGTGAGCTTCGACTCCGGCCTTGCGGCCTACGCTCAGGGCGAACGGCGCAGGTGGGTGGACTTCGATTCCAAGATGGCCACTACGTGATGTGCGGTTGAGGCATGGCGCGATGTGCAACCCGGCCATTTTGGTTGCGGTGGGGTGAAGGTGGGCAAAGGCGCAAAATTTCTGGTGAATGATGGGTATCGCTGCGCTCAAGGTATCCTGCGACCTGCGCTGGAATGATGAGTGGAGCTTTTCAGCCCTCAGCCCTCAACGCTGAGCCCTCAACAGTTCCATCACCGCAGCTTCGTCCACTCGCTGCACAATTTCGGCCGCGCCCACTTCCCGCCACAGGATCAAGCGCAAATGGCCGCTGAGATTCTTCTTGTCCAGGCGCATGGCTGCGAACAAGGCATCGGCATCGGTGCCACGAGGCATTTCCACCGGTAGACCGAAGCGTTGCAGCAATCTGCGCAGGCGCTGCGCGTCAGCGGCCGGCGCGCCTTGCAGACGTGTCGACAAATCAGCCGCCAGACACATGCCGATGGCGACGGCTTCGCCATGCAGCAAGACACCGTATCCGCACACGGTTTCCAGAGCATGCGCGAAAGTGTGGCCAAAGTTGAGCAAGGCGCGTTCGCCTTGCTCGGTTTCGTCGCGCGCCACGACGCCAGCCTTGTGTCTGCAACACGTGGCAATTGCTGTCGCGAGCAGGGTCGGCTCGCGCGCGCATAATGCATCGGCGTGCGTTTCGAGCCAGGCGAAAAAATCGGCATCGCCGAGCGCGCCATACTTTATGACTTCGGCGAAACCCGCGCGCAGTTCACGATCGGGCAATGTGGTCAGCGTGTCCGTGTCGATGAATACTGCGCGCGGCTGATGGAACGCGCCGACCAGATTCTTTCCCTGAACCAGATTGATGCCGGTCTTTCCGCCAACCGAAGAATCCACCATTGCCAACAAAGTTGTCGGCACTTGCACGAAGTCGATCCCACGCATCCAGCAGGCGGCGGCAAATCCGGCCAGATCGCCAATCACGCCACCGCCCAGGGCGATGACGCAGGCGTCGCGACTGGCCCGCAGTTGTGCCAGTGCGGCAAATATGCGTGCAGCGGAATCGAGCGATTTGTGCGCCTCGCCGTCGGCGAGTATCAATGTGGATAATGTTGCATCGTCAGTTGCGGCGCGGACGCCTGCAATGACCCGATCCAGATACAACGGCGCGACTACATCATTGGTCACGATGAGCACGTGGCGTCCACCAAGTGTCGCTGTCCATGAGCTCGCCTGTGATGGCAACCCTTTGCCAATGTGGATCGGGTAACGGCGCGCGCCGAGCTCGACAACGAGTTCCACAGTATTGGCGGTCATGCGACGCGACCAGAGGTCTTGATGGCCGTCTCGGCACGCCGCCAGCGTCTGTCCAGTTCGCCCACCAGTCGGTTTGCGACTTGTGCCGTGCTGCCGACATGACCGGATGGCAGAATGAAATCGGCAACTTCGTGGTAAAGCGGTTCGCGTTCGGCGGCCAGCGCCAGCAGGCGTTCGCGGCGGTCGGGTGCCGCAAGCAACGGTCGTTTGCGGTCGCGTGACAGACGCTGCAGTTGTTCTTCGACCGTGGTTTCCAGATACACGACAAAGCCGTGCTCGCGAAGCAACTGACGATTCTTCTCGGCGAGCACGGCGCCGCCACCCGTTGCCAGCGCGATACCATCATGCGTGACGTAGTCTGCCAACACCATGCTTTCGCGGTGACGAAAACCGGATTCGCCCTCGATATCGAAGATCAGCGGAACATCCGCGCCGCAATGCGCTTCGATCTCGTGATCCAGATCAAAGAACGGCAAACCCAGCAGCGCCGCGGTGCGTCGTCCAATGGTGGTCTTGCCGGCACCCATTGGTCCGACGAAGAAAAGGTTTGGTGCAGGATTCATGGAGGGAATGCTAGCAGAGACGCAGAATGTGGGGTGTGAGGTTTGCAAGCTGTAAATGGTCCCGTGGAAAAGCAGTGAGCTTTCAAGTTGGAATTCATCCCGTTGAAGAGTCGGGGGGGCATTCGAGCTTTCGCTGGAATGACGAAGCGTTTATGCTCGCTGCTGCGAGTCTCTCGTTCTTGATACCCGATCCCGATTCCCCACCGATTTCCCATGCTCCGTTTCATTGCCATCTTCCTCATCAGCCTGATCGTGCTGTTTACTGCCGAATTGCTGCATCCGGTGCAAACACACGTGATCGGACCATTCACGGCCGGTATTGCCCATGTCAGCGTGTGGCTGATTCAATTGTTCGACAAAGGTGTAGTCGCGCACAACAACGATATCCTGAGTGCGGCGACCGGCAGTGGCATCGAGATTGTGGCCGGCTGCAATGGCGTGGAGGCGGTGCTGATTCTGGTTTCGGCAATTCTCGCGTTCCCGGCGCCGATGCTCAATAAATTGGTCGGGATTGCATTGGGTTTCGTTGCCATTCAGGCATTGAATCTGGTGCGCATCATCACCCTGTTCTATTTGCATGAATGGAATCAGGTCTGGTTTGAATGGTTCCACTTGTATTTGTGGCAGGCGCTGATCATTCTCGATGCGCTGATTTTCTGGCTGATCTGGTTGCGCTGGTTGCCGCCGGCGCGCCGGCCTGCTCCCGAGTGAGCCGGTAACACCCACGTCCGTGGCAGACTGCTACACTGCGCGGGTATTTCGCGTCAATCAAAACAAGGAGAAAAACCATGAACAATATCGCCAAGGTAATCGAACTCAGCGCGTCATCGAGCAAGGGTTTTGACGACGCCGTCACGGCCGGTTTGAAAAAGGCCAGCAAGACGGTCAAGAACATCAAGGGTGCCTGGGTCAACGAACTCAACGTCATCACCAACGACGATGGCAGCATCGTGGAATGGCGCGTCAACATGCGCATCACATTTATGGTTGAGTGATCGGAGCGTTCTCGTGGCACACATACCTGCATCGATGGTGACAAGCGCGTTTGAATTGCCCGGACACACAATCGTGCGCAACTTCGGAATTGCACGGGGAATCGTCGTGCGTTCGCGCAGCGTGATCGGCAGCATCGGTGCAGGTTTGCAGACTTTGCTCGGCGGCAACATCACGTTGTACACCGAGCTGTGCGAAAAGGCGCGCACGGATGCTTACGAGTTGATGCTCAGGCACGCCGCAACGCATGGCGCCAACGCGGTGATTGGCACGCGTTACGACGCCAATGAAGTCGCGCCGGGCGTGACCGAAGTATTGGCCTACGGCACCGCAGTGACCGCTACGCCGCGTGCGTAGGCTCGCCGTTTGAACCACCCGGGTCGCCGCCACACATGTCCTCGCTGTACGCAGAAGCCATCGATGCGGTAAGCCGCTTGCTCGATGCGGCATGCGCTGCGGGCGAACCAGAACCTACGGCGATGACGCTGGCAACGGCCGGCGTGGATGGTCGCGTGTCGGCGCGCATCGTGTTGCTCAAGCACATCGATGCCCGGGGAATGGCTTTTTACACCAACTACGATAGCGCCAAGGCGCATCAACTTGATGAAAATTCCAGCGCTGCGCTGTGTATTTTGTGGAAGACACTCGACGACATCGTGCAGGTGCGCGTCGAGGGCAGCGTGGGCAAAGTCTCGGCTGCGGATTCAGACGCGTACTTCGCCTCGCGTGCGCGCGCCAGTCAAATTGGTGCGTGGGCTTCGCGCCAGTCCCAAACCCTTGCCACGCGCGAGCAACTCGACGCGCGCGTGATGGAGTTCCAGAAAAAATTCGAGGGCATGCCCGTGCCGCGGCCTCCGCATTGGGGTGGCTATTGCCTTGTGCCGGAAATGATTGAATTGTGGCATGGCCAACGTGCCCGCCTGCATGATCGAATACGTTATGAAATCGTCGATGGCGTCTGGACCAAGCGGCTGTTGTATCCGTGAAGAAGTGCGTGGCGAGTGAGAATTCGCAAGGAAAAAAAGCGCGTCATTCCTGCGGCTCTCATTGGTGTCGAAGTTCAACCGAGGCACGATAAACTGCGTTCGTAGTGAGCGGATCCCGCGCCAGCGGGCTGCGTCGACGGGTTCCAGTCAGCAGACCCTTCGACTCCGGCCTTGCGGCCTGCGCTCAGGGCGAACGCTTGGGGTAGCTGAACGTCGACGCCAATCAGGAAACTCAATCAACCACGAAGTCTCGATTGAATTCCACCACGTGCGGCTGGGTTGCGCCGGGCGGGACGACACGCACGCTGAAGCGGTAGGTACCCGAGCCGTTCAAGTCGAACACGCCCAGATAATCGATTTCGCCGCCCTCGCTGGTTTCGCGAAAGCGAACCGGTTGACCATGGCCAAGCAGATCGCCGGCACGGGCGCTGACGTCGGCACGCACCATGTGCGCCCCAGGGCCTTTTTCCTGCACGGCAATATTGAGAAGTCCACGATTGATATCGCGCGTGATGCCATAACGTTGCGCCATTGCCGGCAAAAGTTGATTTGTGGAAACGACGCTGTAGCGAACGATGTAATTGCCGATGTCCACGCTGGCGCCATCCTGGCCATGACTGAAGCGTGGCGACAACAACATCGCGATGGGTACGGCCGTCGCAATCATCAGAATGCCGAATTTTTGCAGGATGTGCATGCGGCGCTCCGGACCGTGTTGCGGCATGTTACACCGGTGGATCACAACTGCATCGACAGATCGGTGAGCGGTGCCACGACCAGCAGGCGCAGCAGGATCAGCGCGATACACGCTGCCCAGCAGGAAAAGTCGAATCCGCCCACTGGCGGAATGAATCGTCGGAACGGCCGCACCACCGGCGCGGTAAAACGCACAAGCAAATGATAATTGGGATCGGTGCGTACCGCCGGAGAAAAACTCAATATGCAAAACACGATGATGGCCACAAGCTGGATCAGAATTGCCCAATCCAGCATATCCACCAGTGCATGGACGAGCACGCCAACCACGCCAATTGGCATGGCGAACAAAGCGACCAGCAACGCCAGTTCAATCACACCCAACAACCACACGATCAGCAGTGACGCAAATTCAATGCGACGCCAACGCGGCACTGTGCCGCGCAACGGGTTGATCAGCGGATTGGTCAACTCATAGACGAAGCGGCATACCGGCATGTTGAATGGCGCGCCCACCGCAATCAGCATCATGCGGATCAGAAACAAGCAGATGAAAAATCCGAATATGCTGGTGATCAGAAACGCGCCGGCGTTTTGCAGATAAGGCATGGGTCACTCGTCCAGTTGTGCGGAAAGCTCGCCGCCGCGGCGCGTTGCGGCAGCAACGGCGCGCGCGACGATTTCGTCGAATCGATCGCTGCTGAAGCTTTCCAGCGCGGCTTGCGTGGTGCCGCCGGGTGAAGTGACGCGGCGGCGCAGTTCGGCAGGCGCGACATCGCCTTTGCCGAGCATTCGTCCGGCACCCAGACACGTTTGCGCTGCCAGCGCGCGTGCGCTTTCGCGCGGCAAGCCTTGCGCGACAGCGGCGTTTTCCAAGGCTTCGACCAACAGGAAAAAATACGCCGGGCCCGAACCGGATACGGCAGTGACGGTGTCCATGAGCGCCTCGTCGTCGATCCACTCGATCAGACCCGCAGCGCCGAGAATGGATTGCGCCTGATCTCGTTGCATCGGTGACGTGTGCGTATTCGCACACAGGCCGCTGGCGCCAGCGCCAATCAACGCCGGCGTGTTGGGCATGCACCGTACGATTGCCGTCGCGCAATTCAGCCACTTTTCGAGTTGCGCAATGCGGATGCCGGCCGCAAGCGACACCACCAGCGGATGCCGTATCTGCGCAATTTCGCGCAATCCGGCGCAAACTTCACGCATCACCTGCGGCTTGACTGCGAGCACCCACACGTCGGCGTCGCCGGCGACAAGCGCGTTGTCCGCGTGCGTGGCAACGGCAAAATCCCGCGCCAGAGCCTCGCGTAATTCGGCATTGGGTTCGGATACGCGAATGGCTGATGCCGGCGCACCGCCCTGAAGGAGTCCGCCAATCAGGCTGCGCGCCATGTTGCCACCGCCAATGAAAGCGATGGAGTCGGGAAATGAAAGCTCAGACGAATCGGATGACATGGTCGAGGTCGTGTCGTTGTGAATTGGAGGCCCGCAAGGATAGCAAGTGCAGCCATGCCTCGACATTTCACATCTGATTGGATGACGCCGACGTCGGGCGACGCAGAACAATTCGCCCCCGGCAGTTCGACCAGCTCGGGACAGGCGCTGCTGCACCGGAGCGGGGTGTAGTTCCCGATTTGGTTTGTGCAAATCAAGCGAAGAACCGGATCCCGGCTTTCGCTGGGATGACGAACAAAGTAGCTTTCAGCATTTGCCCAGCGACGGCCACAGCCTGCGACAGTGCGAGGGAATCGAATCGGCGCAGTCTTCAGTGTTGTTGCCGCCAGACACCGTCAGATTCCAACGTATCCTGGTCGAGCAGTTCTATCGCCGGTCACAACTACGGATGTTCGAATCCATTGGCGAACAGGACGTCCGGCAAGGCTTCCACCGCGCCAATGTCGCAGGCCGATCCGTTGGGTCGTGCGACACCGCGCTGGTCCATCGAGGGAGCACCCGCGCAAATGCCATGGTTCACGGCGGAACCGTTGGGGCCGGGTGCCATTGTCAACGTGAAGCCGCCGTTGTCGGCCAACGCGCCGAGTTCGGGGTCGGTTGAGTAGTTGAAGCCACCATCGCTGAACGGTTTGGGGCTGGTTCTACCTGATTTATACGCGATGCCCGCATCGCCGCCCTGAACCACGCTGTACGAAATGTTGAGGTCAAAAGATATCGCAAATTGCGTATCATCAATATAAAAATCCTGTCCGGAGCTGGCGGTATTGCCCCAAAGAATCACGTTGCTCAGTGTTGCGTCCGCCGTGCCGCTGCTGTACGCAGTGCTGAATACTGCTCCCCCGAGATTCGCGCTGTTGTCGCTGAAAGTAACGTTGTTCAGCATCAGGTTGACGTCGCCATTATAGGCTCCCCAGTTGTACATCGCGCCGCCACTGCCGTTCGCGTGGTTGTGGCTGAAGGTAACGTTGCGTAGTGTCGGATGTGATTCACCCGGCGCGTTGCCGTGAGCTACATCGAGTTGAGCCTGGTTGTACATCGCGCCACCAATTTGGGCGCTGTTATTGCTGAAGGTAACGTTAAACAAGCTGGGGCTGCTCTTGCCGCCGTAACCAAAATTCATCATCGCCCCACCATACAGCGCATTGTTATTGTCGAACGTGACGTTGGTTAAATTCATGTTGGTGGTGCCACGTTGGCGGGAGTCGCTATATATGGCGCCGCCGTAAGAGTCGGAGACATTGTCGTTGAAGACAATGTCGCTCAAAGTTGGGTTGGCGGTACCATCGGTCAGGCCGTTGGCGAACAACGCGCCGCCTTGTTGGGTGGCATGATTGTTGTTGAATATGACGTGGGAAATTTGCGGTGAAGAATCGCCATTTTGGCTACCGTCAAGATAGAGCGCGCCGCCGTAACCAGCCGCGTTTCCGGAAAAAACAAGGTTGCTCAGGGTTGGGCTGCAATGAGCGTTAACGCCAACACCTCTGCAAAGCATGCCGCCTCCAAAACCGCCAATTTTGCTGCCGTCGCCACCGGAAATGATGAATCCGTCGAGTACGGTCGTGCTGGTTATCGGACTGCTGGGCGTTCCCGTCATTTGCACAACGGTTTGGGCGTTGTTGCCTTTGATATCGTGGTAGCTCTCGTCGATGCCATTGCCATCGGTGTTCGTATCGTTGTTGTCCTTGTCACCGGACAACACGGTGGGGTGTGCCAACCAGTCGCGCTGGTTGCGAAGGGACTCCGTGCCGGCAAATCCGCCAAATACCCGTGCTTCCGGCCGAATCGTGAAATAGAATGGGTATCCAACCGGGGTGTATGTGCCCTGCGCGACCCAAATTTCCGCGCAACTGTATAAATTCAGCGCGCTCATCAGGTCCTTGGAGTGCGCCCAATCTGCACCGTTGTTGACCGAGTTCCCGGCCATGCTTGCGCGGCAAACGCCATTGGCGTCCTGAGCGTGGGCCGCGCTGATCGAGCCGCACAACAAAAATGCCGTCAGCAGCAGCGCCACGATGGGGTTGCCGAACCAGGTCCGGGCGCGCACGGGGGTGGAGCCCAAGGCTGGACCGAGGGTGTCAATGGATGAGATTTGGATATTCAATTTCACTGGATCCTCGCCTGCTTTGCATCCGGCAGCCTTGGGCCAAGGCGGGTCACGAACTACACTGATCAAGCAGCAGCTTTCATGCCACCAGTGTGAAAAAAATGGCACTTTTGGCCAAAATGTGACCCAGTTCGCAAAAGGGTCGGGGGCGACTGTGACGGTGTTCGCAAAAGCCGGATCAGCCGCACCGGCCGAGTATGCTCCGCCTTGCGGCAGAAGGAGTATTGTCGAGCGCAAGTTGACCCATTGGGTCACTATTGGGTCGATCCAGTAGCCAAAACGGTCATGTCCACACCCCTGGAGAGGTCATTCTTCTCGGAACGTGGGCGCAAGCGGGTCCAACTGCAGCGCCCAGCCAGGGAAGCAATCTACCCAGGGAATGCGCCCAAATCCTGCATCAGTTTGCGGAAAATCCAGCGACACTGGCCGCGCTTTCGATGGCTCGCGCCGAATGAATTTTTGGATGGCCAATTGCCATCAAAATGTTTGGCTCGTTCAGGTTTATCGCGTTGCAATTTTTTTCGGCGACGTGTAGATTTGCCAGCCAACGCACGGAAATGCGACGCAAGTCACAAATCGCTCAGGGCTCAATCAACGCGGAAATGCGCCAAGCAGTCGGCCGGATGTCGATTGCGGAGGGGTTGCCGTACGCAGCAATTCGAGAACTCACGTGATTGAAATTCACAATGAAATCGTCGCAGAGCACTCCGGTCTACCGAGTCAGACAATGCAATCAAATCGTCCACTGGGGGCTCGCTAGTGGCACAGACCTTGCTGCTTTCAACCGTTGGGAATCTGTGCGCCGCATCACAGAATCGCGCCGTACACATGCCAAGGCCAAGGCAGTTGGCCACATGCATGTCATTCAAAACAAATTTGTACAGGGGCAAATGATGAACACGTCAACTTTGTCGACACCAGCGCCAGAAGTGGCTGTCTCGAACACGCTGCATCCAAGTGGCAAACGCGCCAAGCTCCAAGCGACTCATCGCGGATGGGTGGCATTGCTTGTCGGAGCGCTGTTGGTACTGGCGCTGCCGGGTATCGCGATGGCAGGCCTGTCGCAGCGGTCCAGCGAAGATACCCGAGGCGATATCGTGCTGGTCGGTAACGCTTTGATGACGCACTGCGATACCGCTAGCCCCCCAGTTTGTGGCGGCACCGGCTACAGCGACAACAATACCCAAATGCAGTACATCAATACGGCGCCGGTTCCCGGTGCGACGTATGCCAATTCCTCCACGGCAGACCTGGCACTTCCGGGTACGGCCACTGTTCTGCATGCCTATCTGTACTGGGGTGGCCGCGCGGGAAATACCGATACCAATCGGCAAAACATCAAGTTGAAGCTTCCGGGCGGCAGCTACCAGACCGTTACCGCGTTGAGCGTCAACACATTTAACAGTCAGGGAGATACCGACAACGATCGGCCATACGATGCGGTTGCGGACATCACCACCCTGGTGCAAGGCGCAACCGGAGGTGCCGGTACCTATTCGGTGGGCAATCTGGATACTTTGGTTGGTGACACCAACAGCGGCCTCGGTTACTACGGTGGTTGGGCCATGGTCGTGGTGTACAGCGATCCGAACAAGCCATTTCGGCGACTGTCGGTCTACGATGCCGACGACGTGCAGATTTCCAGTGGCAATCCGGCGTCCGTTACCGTTACCGGCTTGTTGACGCCGACCAGCGGCACCTTCAACGCCTACATGGGCGCCCTGGTTTGGGAAGGTGACAACAGCCTGTCGGGCGATGCGTTCCAGTTGCTCGATCCGTCCAGCGGCAACGTGGTCAACCCCGGATCCTTGTCCGATGCGCTGAGTCCGGCCACGAATTTCTGGAACGGCGGCATCACGTATCTCGGCGCGGATGTAACTACGCGCAACCCGGGTTACGCCAACGCCCTCGGTCTCGACCTGAAAATGACCGACGTTTCCAACACGGGCAGCGGCAGCAAGCCGCAATTGGCGAACAATGCGACGACCGTAAAGCTCAACTTCACCACCAACCAGGACGTCTATTTCCCGCAGACCCTGGTGTTCGTCACCGACGAGCGCCCGGCGCAGACCTTGGTGAAGTCGTGTCCGACGCATAGCGATAGCGATTCCAATACCGCCATCAGTCTCGGCGATACGCTGCACTGCACGATCACGCTGACCAACACCGGCAACGTTGCATTTGCAGCCAACAGCGTCACGATCACCGACACGCGCGCCGGCTTCACGCCGACCAGTGGCGACGCCAATCCGAAGACCTGCACCAGCAGCATTCCGGTCAATGGTACGTGTGTGCTTCACGGCGACTTCATCGTGAACCAGGCGGATGTGGATGCCGGCCAAGCGGTTAACAATGGCACCGCCACCAGCCCGGTTTGCCCCGCCAACAGCACGGATGATTTCTGCAAGACCTCGGTGAGCGTGCCGGTGCCGCAGCTTCCGACGATTTTGCTGACCAAGTCCAACAACGCCACGGGCAATGAAGTGGCCGGTAGCACGTTCCAATACAGTTTCAGCGTAAAGAACACGGGTAACGTGACGCTGACGGCTGTGTCGGTAAGCGACCCGATGTTGGGTGGAAGCCCGATTGCCTGCTCGCCATCGACGCTGGCGCCAAACGCCACGGCAACTTGCGGTCCAGTGACCTACACCGTCACGCAGCCGAACGTGGATGCAGGAAAAATCATCAATATGGCAACGGCGAAGGGCAAGCCGCCGATTGGATCAAACATATTCGACGACGACACCAACACGGTCACGTTGACGCAAACCCCGGCAATCACGATCGTCAAGTCCGACAATGCCACGGGCTCGACCGGCAAGGGCGACACGATCATCTACAGCTTCAAGGTAACCAACACGGGCAACGTGACGTTGAACCCGGTGACGGTCACTGATCCATTGAGTGGACTGTCGGCAATCACCTGTCCCGTGTCGGTGCTGGCGCCAGCCGCAACCATGACCTGCACGGCGACCTATGTCGTGAAGCAGTCCGACGTGGATGCAGGTGCCATCAACAACACGGCAACCGCGCATGGCAAGCCGCCGACTGGTTCGGACGTGACCAGCACGGATACCGATACGGTAACGTTTACACCGGCCCCGGCGATCACGATCGTCAAGAGCGACAACGCGACGGCATCGACTGGCGCGGGTGACTCCATTACCTACAGCTTCAAGGTAACCAACACGGGTAACGTGACGTTGAACCCGGTAACGGTCACCGATCCATTGAGCGGGCTGTCGGCAATCTCTTGTCCCGTGTCGGTCCTGGCGCCAGCCGCGACCACGACTTGCACGGCAACGTACACGGTCAAACAGTCCGACGTGAATGCAGGTGCCATCAACAACACGGCAACCGCGCATGGCAAGCCGCCGACTGGTTCGGATGTGACCAGCACGGACACCGATACGGTAACGTTTACACCGGCCCCGGCGATCACGATCGTCAAGAGCGACAACTCGACGGCATAGACTGGAGCGGTTGACTCCATTACCTACAGCTTCAAGGTAACCAACACGGGTAACGTGACGTTGAACCCCGTGACGGTCACCGATCCATTGAGCGGGCTGTCGACGATCACTTGTCCCGTGTCCGTCTTGGCGCCAGCCGCGAACACGACCTGCACGGCAACGTACACGGTCAAACAGTCCGACGTGGATGCAGGTGCCATCAACAACACGGCAACCGCGCATGGCAAGCCGCCGACTGGCGCGGACGTGACCAGCACGGACACCGATACGGTAACGTTTACGCCGGCCCCGGCGATCACGATTGACAAGACCGACAATGCCACGACATCGACCGGCGCGGGCGACACGATCACCTACAGCTTCAAGGTAACCAACACGGGTAACGTGACGTTGAACCCCGTGACGGTCACCGATCCATTGAGTGGACTGTCGGCAATCACCTGTCCCGTGTCGGTGCTGGCGCCAGCCGCAACCACGACCTGCATGGCGACCTATGTCGTGAAGCAGTCCGACGTGAATGCAGGCGTCATCAACAACACGGCAACCGCGCACGGAACGCCACCGACTGGCTCGGATGTGACCAGCACGGATACCGACGTCGTCACACTCACGCAAACCCCGGACCTGGCCTCAGTCAAGCAGTTGCTCGGCTACACCGATGCGGACGCGAGCACCACAGTAAGCGTTGGTGACACGCTGCATTTCAAGATCACGGTGAGCAACATCGGCAACACCACGCTGACCAACGTGACGGTTACCGATACTTTGACACTTACAAATATCACCGGAACATCGCCGTGCGCATCGGTGGCGCCTGGCAGCACCTGCACGCTGCTCGGTGATTACGTCGTGCAACCCGCGGATGCGGCTGCAGGCCATGTGCTGAATGCAGCAGTGGTTACCGACGATAAGGTATGTACGACTGGTTCACTTGCGCCAAAGTGCAACCCCAGCGTCAACGTGCCAATGCCAGTTGTTTCCATGAGCAAAACGCTGTCCAGTGAAAACGGTAGTGTCACTGGTGTTGCCGAGCCTGGTGAAACGCTGGTTTACAAAATCACCCTGACCAACACCGGCGATGCCGATGCGACCGGATATGGCGTGACTGATCCGCTGGATTCAAACGTGACGTATGTCAGTTCCACCACTGGCGGCGTGAATACAAGCGGCACCGTGACATGGTCGAACCTGACAGTACCGGCCAATGGCTCGTTGGTGCTGACGGTGACGGTGACGGTGAACAATTCGATTCCGGCGGGTGTTTCGCAGATTGCGAACCTGGCATACAAGACCGGCTCCACGGAAACTTGCGCCTCCGCGCCAGCCCAGTGCGTGACCATCCCGCTGCAACCAAAAGTAAGTGTGGCCAAGACTGCCGATCCGGTCAGTGGCTCAACCGTGACTGCGGGTCAGCAGATTGAATACACCCTGACCGCGACAGTCGCACACGGCCCGACAACGGACAGTATCGTGTTGCATGACACGCTGGGCGCACACTTGACGGTGGTAACCCCGCTGCCAACAGGCTGCACAAACGTCGGACAGACGATTACCTGCACCGTGGCCAGCGGCAAGGCAACCGGAAGTTATCCGTTCGTCTACAGCGCGACGGTGGATCAAGATGCGATCGGGACGGTCCACAACGGCGTGGTGATCGACAGCACGCATGGCGGCGGTGATCCCGATCCGCAGTGCACGAGTTGCACAACCACGCACGACCTGTCCGATCCAACGATCGTGTACTCGAAGTCGTCCAACCCGGCGAGTGGCTCGACGGTGAATGCAGGCGACACGATCACGTACACGCTGACGGCGACGGTGAGCAAGGCCGCGCTGACGGCGCCGCTGGTGTTGACCGACACGTTGACGGCGGGTGAGACATTTGGCTCGGTGACGAGTTTGGGTGGCTACACGCTGGGCGGCACAGGGCAGGTTCACACATTCACGCTGCCGTCGGGCACGGTGCCTGGCACCTATGCGGTGACGTATACCGCGACGGTGAATCAGGATGC
>DASSXQ010000007.1:0-10185 GCA_035703725.1 Rudaea sp. | reverse complement strand
TGGAATTCGCTGCCGGTATCGTGTGCTGTTTTTTCAGTTTCAATCAACGCATGCACAACAAGTTGCTGCTGATTGACAACGAAATCGGCATTGCCGGCGGGCGCAATTACGAAAACCGCTATTTCGACTGGGACGATGATTTTGATTATCGCGATCGCGATTTGCTCGTCATCGGGCCGGCTGCCGGTGCGATGCACAAATCTTTCGAACAATTCTGGCGACATCCGCGCAGCGTCCCGTTGAGCCGCCTGCGCGATGTTTCCGCGCGCATTCTCAAGGACGGCATCAACGCCCAAGGTTACCAACTGCATGCCTTCAAGAATCCGGCGCGTGTGCAAGCCTTGTCACGCCACGCGGACAGTAGTCAATACATTCAGCAACACTTCATCGAAAAGGCGATGCGTGTGGGCGACGTCGAGTACTTTTCCGACAAGCCGGAAAAGTTCGAGGATCCCGGGCGCGTGCAGGACAACGAACTCAGCCACCACATTCTGGAATTGCTCAGCAGCGCGCGCTCGGAAATCGTATTGCAAACGCCATACCTGGTGCTCAGCCGTACGGCGCGTCGTGTATTCAGACGCCAACATCGCAAGTATCCGCATTTGCGCGTGCGCGTGTCGACCAATTCGCTGGCCGCGACTGATGCGTTCTACGTGTATGCGTTGTCGTACAAGTACAAAAAACGCTACCTCAAGCTCGGCTTCGAGATTCACGAGTTCAAGCCCTTTCCCGCCGAGGCGGTCGATCTGATTACCGACTATGAAGAATTGGGCGTTGATCCGAACGAAGATCATGGTTACCACAAATACGGGCGAGCGCCCCTGACTCAGGGCGGCGTGCGCATTGGCCTGCATGCCAAATCCATTGTCATCGACGGCGTGATTGGCATGATTGGTTCCCACAATTTCGATCCGCGTTCGGATCATTACAACACCGAATCGGGGTTCATCGTGCATGACCGCGCTTTTGCGCAACGTCTGCGCGCCTTGATCCTGCGCGATTGTCTGCCGGAGAACGCGTGGACCATCGCGCGGCGCCAAGGCAACAGTTGGTTGAGCCGGATCAATCGCAAGATTGGCGATTTGTCGGCGACCTTGCCCTTGTTCGACTTGTGGCCGTACCGCTATGCATCAAGTTTCGACATCAAGCCCGGCTGCAAGCCGATGCGGCCAACCGACGCGGGGTTTTATGCCTGTTATCGCGATGTCGGCGATTTCCCCGAAGTCGATCTGCCGTTGAAAACCATTTACACGCGAATTGTCACCGCTTTTGGTGCAGGATTGCATTCGATTCTTTGAACCGTGATGACCGGCGTCCTGGCGCAATTGCGCGGCGGATTGAAAATGCCCATCATGCAGCGACAATTTGGCCCGTCGACAAATCCGGCCAATCGTGCGATCGACATGAGCGCAGCATATTTCAGACAGTCGCGCGCACGGGGCTTTCGGGCCGAATCCGCCGCGCGGCTGCAAGCCTGAGTCGGTTGCGCCATTGACGCGCTGGCGCTGGCTGGATAGTCTGCGCTTCCGGCATTCTTCTACAGGCGACAGCGTTATGGCGCTCGAATTCAATATTGAAATTTCCGACACGGATCTGACCTATTTCGTGCAAGCCATGCAGCGCGCCGAACAGCGCGCTTCTGGCAAGAGTGGGCAACAAATTCTGGAGGAAGCTTCGAAGACCTTCTCCGGCGCGCATGCGCAACAAATGCCGGCCTTCGTGCGCTCGCGTTTGGACAGTGTCGAAAACCTCATCGCCATGGCTGGCGACGAAGGTTGGGCGTTGTCCGACGAAGATCGCAGCCGCGTCATTGGCGCGCTGACCTATTTTGCCGATCCGGAAGACCTGATTCCCGACGACATCCCCGTACTTGGCTTCCTTGATGACGCGATCATGATCGAAGTCGTGCAGCAGGTGCTGCAGCCGGAGATCCAGGCCTACGCCGAATTCTGTGAATATAGAACCGAAGAAGCCGCGCATCGTGGTACCGATGCGGCAAAGCTCGGACGTGAAGACTGGCTTGAAGATCGCCGCGCCGAACTTCAGGCGCGCATGCGGCAGCGGCGTACATCCTATTCGCCAAGCGCCGCGTGGTCGCCGCATTTCAAGTTTTCCTGAAAGCCCCAACCCGTCGATGCGCCGCGTACCGATCAGTTCGCGGCAGGCAGAACTGCATTGCGCAAGCGCTGGGTATTGATCCAGGCTTCCACCTCGTCGGCCTGCGGCGGTCGTTGCGATCCCAACCAGGTGCTTGCGTCGCCATCTTGCAGGTAGCTGGCGACGCTGTCGTCAAAATACACGTCAACCCGATTGCGATTGTCGCCGCGCGCCTGCACGACATACGTCGGTGGTGCGGGATTCGGTGCCAGGAAAATTCCGTTGAATGCCGTGCGGCAATATTCCACACCCATCACATAGGCCAACGAAGCCGGAAAATCGGATTGCTGGAATGCGGCATCGACGACCTTGGGCATGTCGACCGCCCCCGCAACGATCAGCGGAATCCGGGCGAAAGCGCGTTCGCCGAAACGTGCGTACTCGGCCGGCAAAATCGGCGTCATCGCGTGATGATCGCCAGTGATCAGCAGAATGCCGTTGGCAAAAAAGCCGCGTTGGTTCAACGCCGCATGGAAATCGGCAATCTGGTCGTCGACATAGCCGAACGCACGTGCCGGGTCGATCTTGCCCGTGCGCGGATCAACGAAGGGCGGATGACTGCTGACCGTAAGCAGCACGGACAGGAAGGGTCGCGTGTCTTGCCGATGGTCCAACCATTGTTCGTAGCGCTGGAACAAAGCGCGATCAGGCGCGGCGCCGAATTGGCCGCGTGGCATGCCTTTGTAGTACGTTGCCTCGCTTCCTTCCAAAACGTCGAAATTCAGACTCTTTTCCCAACTGCCCTTGTTCAGGAAGTTCAAGCTGCCGGTGGTGAAATGCTCAATGGCATAGCCGGCCCGGTGGGCGATGGCAGGCAACGTGTCCGGACTCGGTCCGAATGCATCCAGTGAGTACCAGTCGCGGCCGGGTGGAATCAGCGGTGGACGTCCGGTAAATATTGCGGCCTCGCCGCCATCGGTAGTGAAGCCGTTGGCATAAAAGTGGGTGAAGTAGTGGTTGGCTTTGGCAATGGCATCCAGGCGCGGCAACCAGTCGTGCGGGCCTCCGAGCAATCGGCTTTGATAAGCCGACAGCGATTCCGTAATCACGATAATGATGTTGCGGCCTTGTGCCTCGCCGCGCGTACACGTGCGTGGCAGTTTTTGCGCGATGCGCTGTTCGCGCTGGGCAAATTGCGGACTGAACGGCTTTGCTCGTCCCGACGGCAGGTTTGCACCAAGAACATTCCAGACATATTGTTCAGCGACATAGCGCAGCGGTTCGCGCAGCGTGATGGCAGCGAATGCACACAGACTCAGCGCACATACGGTCAGGGCGACGGCCAGCTTGCGCGAGCGGCGCGCGTCAACAAGCAATCCGAGCAACACGACAACCGTTGCCAGTGTGATGGCGAGATACCACGTGCCATTCGCGGAAAACAATTGCGCACGCACGACGCTCCAGGCCGCTGCCGTATCGCCAGAAAATCGCAGCAGGTCAGCGAAGTAAAGGCGTTGCGTCAACAAGCGCAACAAGGCCAGGTCAATCGCTTGTGCGGCAATAAGTGCTATTGCCAGCAAACGCAGGCCAAAGCGAAACCAGCGCCAGGGTGCGACCATTGCCAGAGCAAGCGTGACGAAAATTCCGGCAATCAGCCAGGCATCGTGGCCCAATGTCGGCAGCAGGAAACAGCCGTGGCAGGACGTATATGCGCCGGCATAATCGTCAAGATAGATCGCGCGTAGCGCACTCAGCAAAAGCGTGAGCAGCGCGGCCGCGATAACCCACGGAAAGCGGAAGCGAATCCTGGACATGCGCCGAAAAGCGGTTATGGCCGCTCCACGATTGCGGTGACACCCATGCCGCCTGCGGTGCAGATTGATATCAAGCCGCGCCCCGAACCATTTTCTTCCAGCAGTTTGGCCAGCGTGGCGACGATGCGAGTGCCGGTTGCGGCGAACGGATGGCCCAGAGCAAGACTTGAGCCGTTGACGTTGAATTTGTTCATGTCGATGCTGCCCAGCGGTTTGTCGCGGCCGAGGCGATTCTTGCAATAGTCCGCACTCTCCCAGGCACGCAACGTACACAACACTTGCGCGGCAAACGCTTCGTGGATTTCGTAGAAATCAAAATCCTGCAAGGTCAAACCGGCTGCGTCAAGCATGCGTGGCACTGCAATCGTGGGCGCCATCAACAAGCCCTCGCCATGGACGTAATCCACGGCCGCCACTTTGGCGTGACTAAGATATGCCTGGGCCTTGAGTTTGCGTGCGGCGGCCCAGCCTTCACTGGCAAGCAGCAGCGCAGATGCGCCATCGGACAGGCCCGTCGAATTGCCGGCTGTAAGGGTGCCTTGACCCGATGTCTTGTCGAATGCAGGCTTGAGTGCGGCGAGCTTTTCCATCGACGTATCCGGGCGCAGAAAACCATCGCGTTCCAGGCCGCGGAATGGTACGACCAGATCCTTGAAGAAGCCGCGTTCGTAAGCAGCGGCGGCTTTCATGTGGCTCGACAGTGCCAGAGCATCCTGATCTTCGCGCGAAATTTTCCATTGCCTGGCCATCAATTCGCAGTGATCGCCCATCGACATGCCGGTGCGCGGTTCGGCCACACCGGGGAAACTCGGCGTCAATTCGCCAAACGAGAATCCGCGCACGGCAGTCTTGAACTTGTTCATTGCGCCACGCGCGCGATTGACTGCGAGCAAACGCTGCTGCAGTGCTCGCCCGTAGACGATCGGCACGTCGCTGGTGGTATCGGCGCCGCCCGCGATTCCGGCATCGATCTGGCCGGTGGCAATCTTGTTGGCGATGATGATGGCGTTGTCGAGCGAGGTACCGCATGCGCGCGCAGTGGTAATGCCCGGAGTGGTGGGCGCCAACCCGGAGGACAAGGTTGCCTCGCGCGCCAGATTCCAGTCCGAGACATGCTTGATGACGGCGCCAAAGGCAACCTCGCCCAGTTCCACGCCATGCAACTCGAAACGCTCTACCAACGAACCCAGAGTCTTGACCGCCATGCCGAAATTGCCGACATCCGCGTACGCGGTGTTGTTGCGACAGAATGGAATGCGTACGCCACCGATGATGGCAACACGTGGGGTTGTGGTCATGGGGCATCCTTCACAAGCGGTGATCGGCAGTGGCGAGGTCGGCGCCATCCGGAACGGCACCATCAAGCATCATCGCAGCTATTGTATGCCTTGCCATTGCGATCCCGAAACCTGCATGTGGCGCAGGCTGCGGAAATATTGGCAATTCCAGCCGCACACTCTTTGCCGGGGAGCACCTGCACGACCCGGTGCAGGGCTACCCGCGCTCCTGGTCAACGAACATCGCAGGCGCTTCACGCCAGATCTGCCAGGCTTCCGGCGCCTCGCGCATGCGCGCGTCGAGATGCGCGGCGTATTCGCGCATCACGGCGTCGAGTGACGAATCGGCTGGCAACATCGCGACGCGCAGGGTGCGCATGCCGGTGTCGAAATTCAGGCCGACGCTGAACAAGGCCATGGGCACACCCGCTTCCAGACCCAGATTTGCCAGCCCAACCGGAAAGCGAACCGGATTGTCCAACAGCGACAACCGGGCAAAGCGTTGCTGCTCGCGAACCGGCAAATCGAGCATGCCGACGATGCTGCGTCCCTCCCTCAGCGCATCGCGTGCGGTGCTGGAACTGCCTCCCGTGAACAGTGCCCCGGCGCTGCCAATGCGTCGCAACGCCCAGCCGCGAAAATGCCCAAACCAGTGCGACGCACGGGTCAGCCCGAGTGCCTGGCCTTGCGCGCGACGAGCAAGAAAATGCGCGGCCACTCCGCGTTCGTGCAAGAGGGGCCAAACCCAATTGCCCGCGCCCCAATGAAAGGTCAGCAGCACGCACGCGCCAGGTCCGGGCAATTGACCCATTTGCACGATATGTCGTTGCCGCCAGCGCTTGCCTCGCAGCAGGGTCAGGTAAACGTCGGCGTGATCCACCAGACGCAGCAGCCGAAAGCGGAATTTCCAAATGGTTTCGTCAGCCATCGGACCATACGCTCTGGCGGCTGCCCAGGCCGGTTCCACGGTTTCGCGATACAGTCGTTCGCTGCGCGCAATGCGTTTGAGCAGCGCAAAACCCCATCGCCACGGCAGCACCGCCACGCAAGCGGGCAATACGAACAAGATCAGTGCGTCGGCGCTGGCGCGACGCAATCGCTTCAGCATGATTTACGGGCCGGATTTGCGCATTGCAGGGTCATCCTGCATTGCCGTTTGATTGCGTACGCAACGTCTTGCCATACATCCGGTAGTGCTCCTCACTCAAACCCAGGGCAGCGTAGGTCTTTTGCGCCCGAATATTCTCCTTTTCCACATACAGGCGAATACCGATCACGTCGGTGCGAGCGGCCGCGCGGCGTTCGATTTCCGTGTACAGCGCGCGAAACACGCCGCTACGCCGGTATTGCGGACGTACATAGACGCTTTGCAGCCACCACCAATCACCATTACGCCAATCGCTCCACTCGCAGGTAATCATCAGACAGCCCGCGACGACATCTGCGCATTCGGCAACCAGATAAAAGCCGCGCCGAGATTCGGCCAATACGCCGGCCACACCCGCATGCAGCACGGCCCGATCCAGTGGATTGGCCTCGGTTTCCATGGCCATGGCAGCGTTGAAATCCACCAACACGTCCAGATCGTCGAGTGTGGCCGGGCGAACCAACAAGTTGGATGCGGTCGTCGTCATTTCCTTTCCGGATTGGCTTTACGTTTGCGCTTGCGCTGGCGTGATGCACCAAGTTTGCGCGTGAGTGTATTGCGTCCCAGCCCCAGTTGTTCAGCGGCATGGCTACGATGATTATCGTGTTGTGCCAGTGCCGCGGCGAGTACCGTTTGTTCAAATTGCTCGCGCAACTGCGCATAGATATCACGATCTCCATTGCCCAGTCGCTCGCGCACGTGGCGCAACAATGGCGCGCACCAGTCGCCAACATCATCGGCATTGGGGCGCGGTTGCTTGTCCGGCAGATCCTGTACGCGGATTTCACGTCCGGGCGCCATGACCGCCAATCGTCGACACAGATTCTCCAGTTGGCGCACGTTGCCGGGCCATGGCATTTGCGCCAGCGCGCCCAATGCGGCGGGAGAAAACAGTTTTGGTTTCAAGCGCAGATCCGCTGCAGCACGCGCCAGAAATCGCGAGGCCAACAACGCAATGTCTTCGCGTCGCGCATCCAGTTCGGGCAGATGCAGGCGCACGACGTCCAGGCGATGCAGCAGATCGGCGCGGAATTCGTCGCGTGCGACCTTGCCTTCCAAATCCTGATGCGTTGCCGCAATGACGCGTACGTCGGCGCGAATCAATTCGCGCCCGCCGACGCGGTAAAACTCGTTTTCCGCCAGTACGCGCAGCAGGCGCGTTTGCAATGCCAGCGGCATGTCGCCAATTTCATCGAGAAAAAGCGTGCCGCCTTCGGCTTGTTCAAAGCGCCCCGGATGTCGCTTGACTGCGCCGGTGAAGGCGCCCGCTTCATGGCCGAACAATTCGGACTCGAGCAATTCTGCCGGAATTGCCGCGGTATTCATTGCCACGAAAGCACGCGTGGCGCGGGCACTGTGACGATGCAGGGCGCGCGCAACCAACTCCTTGCCGGTACCGGTGGCTCCGGTCACCAGAACATTCAAATCCGTCGCGGCGATTCGGCCAATGTTGCGGAACATTTCGCGCATTGCCGGTGATTGGCCAACCAGTTCGTGTTCCGGCTCCGGCGCCGGCAGTGCGGGTGGCGGGCGATTTTCCGCCAACGCACGTTCAACCGCCGTCACCATCTGGTCCAGATCAAAAGGTTTGGGCAGATAATCAAATGCGCCGTTGCGGTACGCCGCCGCAGTCGAAGCAACGTCGGTGAATGCACTGATGATGATGACGGGGATAGCGACCGCACGCGACTTGAGCGTCTCCAGCAACTTCAGACCGCTCGCCCCCGGCAGGCGCACATCGCTGATCACGACATCCGGCGCGGTCTCGTCGAGTGCGGCGAACAAGGATTCGGCATCGGCGAATTCGCGCACACCGACATCCAGTTCGCTCAGCGCCTGACCCAGCACGAAGCGGATGGCGCCATCATCGTCGGCAATCCAGACCTCAGCCACGTGGCGACTCCAATGGCAAGGTCAGGCTGAATACGGTGTCGCCTGGAACGCTGCGGAAACTCAACTGCCCGGCATGTTCCTGGGCGATCTCGCGAGCCACGGCCAGGCCGATACCGCAGCCGTCGTGGCGGCCGGATACCAGCGGCAGAAACAGCGAATCGCGCAGTTCCTCGGCAATGCCGTTACCATCGTCGACAATATCGATGCTCAGCCCCAGCCGAACCGGTTCGCCGGCAAGCAGGATGTTGTGTTGCGCACGCGTGCGCACGGTCAAATGTTGGGCGCCGGCCTGAATGGCATTGCGCATCAGATTCAGAAGCAGTTGCAGCAAACGATCCGCATCGCCGCGCAAACTCGGCAGGCTGGGATCGTAATCGCGAACGATGCGGACATTTGGCTCGGCTTCGGCGTCCAACAAGGCGCAGGCGCGCTCGGCGACTTCATGCAGGTTGATCACGCTCAAATGCGGCTTGCCGCCCGGATGCAGCAATCGATCCGTCAACGCTGCCAGACGATCGGCTTCACCGATGATCAACCTGGCCAGATGTTTTTGCTGCAGGTCGCCGCTACGCCGTTCCAGCAGTTGCGCCGCGCCGCGCAGCCCGGCCAGAGGATTCTTTACCTCGTGCGCCAGTCCGCGCAGCGTTTGCGATATTTTGGATGATGATTCGAGATCGAGCGCACTGCGTTGGTGTACTTCAATCAAGGCGCCGTCATCGTCCCAAGGACTCACTGCCATATCGACGCGATACGCACATCCTGGCAACACCAGATCGCGCAAGGTCACGCCAGAACCAAGTTCGCGCATGCGCTGGATGGATGTCGCCAGCACCTGCGAGACGGGACCCATTCGACTCAACGGACAGTTGTGCCAGCGCGCCAGACGCGTGATTTCGATAAATGCCGAATTGACATGGACGAAGCACAAGCCCGCGTCGAGCAATCCGACGCCGGTAACCAGTTGGTCCAACAGCGCGAACGTTCGCTTCCGCGCGAGCAAACCCGCATGAGGATCGGTACCCATTGCACGATTTTAGTGCAATGGGTACCGCGCCGCACGCAATCCGCGCAAATTAAAGCTTAGATGGAATAATACATTTGATATTCAATGGGATGGGTCGCCGCACGAAAACGGGTGACTTCGACCATCTTCATCTGGATGTAGGCATCGATAAGGTCGTCGCTGAACACACCGCCGGCCTTGAGGAAGCCGCGATCCTTGTCCAGTGCGTCGAGTGCAGCATCGAGGCTAGCGCACACTTGCGGAATGTTTTTCTCTTCCTCGGGTGGCAAGTCGTACAGATCCTTGTCCATCGGTGCGCCCGGATCGACCTTGTTCAGGATGCCGTCGAGTCCGGCCATCATCAGCGCGGTGAAAATCAGATAGCCGGAATTCATTGGATCGGGAAAGCGCAATTCGACGCGTCGGCCCTTGGGCGAATGAACAAACGGGATTCGGCAGCTTGCCGAGCGGTTACGCGCAGAATAGGCAAGCATCACCGGCGCTTCGAATCCGGGCACCAGGCGCTTGTAACTGTTCGTGGTGGAATTGGCGAACGCATTGATTGCACGCGCGTGCTTGAACACGCCGCCGATGTAGTACAACGCCGTCTGCGACAAGCCGCCGTACAAGTCTCCGGCAAACAGATTGGTGCCGCCCTTGGCCAGCGACTGATGCACGTGCATGCCCGAGCCATTGTCGCCAACGATGGGTTTGGGCATGAAAGTTGCGGTCTTTCCATGCGCGTGGGCGACGTTGCGAATGACGTATTTCAGGGTTTGCAGCTCATCGGCCTTTTGCGTTAGCGTACTGAAACGCGTGCCGATTTCGCATTGTCCGGCGGTGGCGACTTCGTGATGGTGCACTTCCACGGTCAGACCCATTGCTTCAAGCGTCTTGCACATTTCGCCGCGCAGGTCGCCCAGCGAATCCATGGGTGACACCGGGAAATAGCCA
>DASSXQ010000005.1:0-6621 GCA_035703725.1 Rudaea sp. | reverse complement strand
ACCATCAACAACACGACATTCACGAATATTCATTCCACCGATGGAAGCAGCGGCGGTTGCATCAATCATGGCGATGGAAATCTGACCATCAACGACAGCGCGTTTACCAACTGCCGGATCGACGATTCGCAACAAACCTCGGGCGCGCACGACGCTGCCGGCGGTGCGATAGCGATAGGCAGTGTGGGTTCCGGCAGGCTGGCGCAAATCTACAACACGGCATTCACGACCAATACCGCCAAGACCAACGGCGGCGCGATCGCGCTGGATGGCACCGACTCCATCATCATGGTCAACCTGGCATTCACCGGCAACAAGGCCAACGGCAATACATTTGATTCCGGCAATGCGGAACGTGGTGGCGGCGCGATTTACGCCTCCAATACCGAACAAGGCAATCAGTTGACCAGCACGTTCCTCATCATCAATTCGGTGTTTACCGGCAACTCGGCCCCGGACGGCACGGGTGGGGCAATTCTGCTCTCCGGCGGCAATTTGACGTATGGCGCATCGCTGGCGCAGGCGCCGGGTGCCATCGGCGTACCAAACGGTGCGCCAGCAACCACACCACCGTATCCGACGAATGTTCCCGGTGGCATCTTCTCCACCAATTTCCTTTCCAATTCCGCTGGCGGCAAATGGAATGGAATGCCGGTCGATACGCGCGCGGGTGCGGGCGGCGCCATATTCGCGCGCGGCAATCTGGCGGTTCTGGATGCAAGCTTCATCGGCAATTCCAGCAACAATGGCAGCGGTGGCGGCATCGCCCAGTACGGCACCAGTTCCGTGTCCACGCTATCGGCTGCCAACGTGACGTTCAACGGCAACTCGGCCAACGTCAACGGCGGTGCGATTGCCAATCTGCGCAACAGCGCCGACAGTTTCAATGCCACGATGATGCTGACCAACGACACGTTGTCGGGCAATTCGGCAGGCAGCAATGGCGGCGGCGCCGTATTCAACGGCGGCGCACAAGCCGATGTCGTCGTCGCCAACAGCATTCTGGCCAGCAGCAGCGCCGGCGGAAATTGCGCCGGACCCAATGGCATTACCGATCAAACCCACAACCTGCAATTCGGATCAGGTACCGATTGCGGTGCCGCCATGACCGTTGGCGATCCGTTGTTGTCGGCACCGGCGCCCTTCGGCGGCGTGAATTTCCAGGTTGCGGTCATGCAGATCAACACCGGCAGTGCAGCATCCGGCAATGGCGACCCGGCGACGTGTACGGGCCAGCCAATCTACAACCTCGACGCCGCACTCAACGCACGTCCGAACGGCGCGGCCAATTGCGATATTGGCGCGTTCGAGGCCGGCATCGCGGCAACCGAACCAGACCTGACCATCACCAAGTCGCACACGGATCCATTCATCTCGCCATCGACCGGCAACCAATACACGATAACGGTTGCCAACGCCGGCACGGGGCCCACAAACGCAACGGTAACCGTTGTCGATACCTTGCCGGCCGGGCTGACGGCGACGAGCATCACCGGCACCGGCTGGAGCTGCACCCTTGCCACGCTGACGTGTACGCGCAGCGACATGCGCCCACCCGCGACGCAATACCCACCGATCATGCTGATGGTCGATGTGGCGAGCGGCTTGAGCGGCAACGTGATCAATTCGGCCAGCGTGTCCGGCGGAGGCGAATCCAATACCGCCAACGACAGCGTCGACGACCCGACCACGTTGTCGCCGCCACCCGACCTGACCATCGACATGGCGCATGCCGGCAATTTTGCCAAAGGCCAGGTAGGCGCCATCTTCACGATCACGGCAAGCAACATCGGCGCCGGTCCGACCAGCGGACTGGTGACCGTCGTGGACAACCTTCCGGCAGGCCTGACGGCTACGGCGATCAGTGGTGTCGGCTGGGCCTGCACGCTTGGCACGCTCACGTGTACGCGCAGCGATGGATTGGGTAGCGCCTCGGCCTTTCCGGTGATTACCCTGAAGGTCGACGTTGCGGCCAGTCCGCCTGCGCAAGTCGTCAATTCGGCGGATGTCTCCGGCGGCGGAGAAATTGACACCAGCAACAATCACGTTGACGACCCGACAACCCTGCCGGTGACATTGCAATCGTTCGAGGTGGATTGATCCTGTCGTTCCCGGACAACGGCAGGCAAGCCGTCGTCCGGGAACCAAACCACCGCTTCAGTGCTCGGACACCACCGCTGGTCCCGCGGCGGGCTTCGCGCGCGGAACGCGAAACAGCAACAGCAATGGCAACGTTGCCAGCGTCATCCATGTCATCAGCCAAAAATCATTGATATACGCGATGGCTGCAGCCTGGCGGGTAACTTCGGCATTCATCGCAACCATTCCCAACTGGGTGTGAATACTCGCCGGCAGTGGCGTCGTGCCGAATTGGGTCAGGCGTTCGGCCAGTTCCGCGTGATTGATCTGGGTGTAACGCGCGACCAGTGCAAAGACAATGGAAATGCCTACGCTTGATCCGATATTTCGCACCAACGAATAAATCCCGGCCGCTTCCGTGCGCGTGCGCATCGGCAATGTTGCGTAGGCAATCGTGGACACCGGCACGAATACCAGCCCCAGCCCGACACCTTGCACGATGCCGGCGTTGATGATCGGCCACATCGGCACATCGGCGGAGAAGCCAGTCATCATCCACAACGAATACGTGGTCAGGCAGATACCGATTCCCACCAACAAGCGCGGATCGATGCGCAGCGCCATCAAACGTCCGACGACCATCATTGCCACCAGCGTGCCGACGCCGCGCGGCGCCAACAGGATGCCGGTGGTGATGACCGGATAGTTCATCAGGTTTTGCAGGTACGGCGGCAGCAGCGCCATGGTTGCGTACAACACCACGCCGACAACGAAAATGAAAAATGTCGCTACACCGAAGTTGCGGTCGCGCAGCAGGCCCAGATTGACGAACGCGTGTTCGCGCGTATACCAGTGCACCCAGTACAAATAAAAACCCAGAAACGCCAAGGCCAATTCAATCTGGATTTCCACCGAACCGAACCAGTCCTTTTCGTTGCCGCGATCAAGCATCAACTGCAATGCGGCAATACCCATCGACAGAAAGAAGAATCCGCGCCAATCGAAACGACTTTCATGTGGTTCATCCGGCGGCACACTGGCGAGCACGCCGAACAACGCCAGCGCGCCGACCGGCACATTGATCAGAAATACCCAATGCCAGGAATAGTTTTCCGTCAGCCAGCCGCCGAGCGGCGGACCGAGAATCGGGCCCACCATGATGCCCATTCCCCATAACGCCATCGCTGCGCCGTGTTTCTCGCGTGGAAACGAATCCAGCAGCGACGATTGCGAGATCGGCACGAGCGCGGCGCCAAACAAACCCTGCAAGACGCGAAATGCCACCATCTCGCCGATACCCGAGGCCATCGCGCAAAGAATCGACGCGCCCATGAATCCGGCAATGGCGATCACCAGAAGATGCTTGCGCCCCAGTCGCGCGGCCAGCCAACCCGTTGCCGGCGTGGCGATTGCCGCGGCCACGATGTAGGACGTCAATACCCAGGCAATCTGATCCTGCGTGGCCGACAACGACCCCTGCATGTGCGGCAACGCGACATTGGCGATCGTCGTATCGATCACCTGCATCAGCGTCGCCAGCATGATCGAAAAGACCAGCAGCGGGAGGTTTTCTACCTCACGGTGAGTGACAGCGTCCTGACTCATGGGCTATTTTGCGATGGACCAACCCGCACTATTGAATGGTGCGAGCCACGGCCACATGCGATGGCTTGGGTTCACGCGCACCTTCAATACGGCCCAGCAAGGAATTTTGCTTGCCGGTATCGATTTCCACATTTGCGCTCATGCCTGCGCGCAATGTCGGGCCCTTGTTCTGATCGTCGATGGCGATGCGCACGGGAATGCGTTGCACGATCTTGACCCAGTTTCCCGTCGCGTTCTGCGCGGGCAGCACGGAAAACTGCGCACCGGATGCCGGGCTGATTGATGCCACATGCCCTTTCCACGGGTGATCCGGATACGTATCGACTTCCACCGTCACCGGCTGACCGACTCTCACGTTGGTCAGATCCGTTTCCTTGAAATTCGCATCCACCCAAAACGTCGTTGCAACCAACGGCATTGCCGCTTGTCCGACTTGGAGAAAATCTCCAGGCTGCAAGTTGGTCTTGCCGATGACGCCGTCGCTGGGCGCGCGCACGGTGGCGTGCGCCAGATCCAGCCGTGCCTTGTCCAATTGCGCCTTGATCATCTTGTAGCCCGCCAGGGTTTCAACCGGCGCTTTCGCGTCGCCGCCGAGCATGTTGCGATTTTTTGACACGGTCGCCGCGTCGCTGTCGCGCTTGCCACGCGCCGTGGCCACATCATTGGCAGCATCATCCAGCAGCTTTTGCGCGATCAACCCTTTGTCGCGCAGTTCGCGCATCCGCCGCAATTGGGTTTCGTCGTAATGCAAGGTCGAATCCGACGAACGCAAATCCGCCAGCGCTGCCTGATAACCATCTTTGGACGACGCCAGAAAATCACCAATCGCTTCCATTTGCGCATCGAGCTGATCGACCGTCAACTGCAACGGTTCCGGATCAATGCGAAACAACACATCACCCTTGTGCACGAACTGGTTTTCGCGCACGTCAACTTCAATCACGCGACCGCCAATCTGCGGAGCAATGGTGACCTGATCGGCGCCGATGTAAGCGTTGTCCGTGGACACGTAACGCCCGGACGTGATGTACAACCAGCCGCCAATGATCAGCACGATTGCGGGGCCAAGAATCCACAGCAACAGCTTGCGCTTTTTGCGCTTGGGCCTGGCTTCAGCCTCGGCGACATCAGGGGCGCCGTATTGTTTGTCGGTCATGGCCGAGTCTCCGTTATTGGTTCGCGCTGTCGAGCGCGTTGAGGTTGTCTTTCATGCGCCCCAGCATGTCGATCATGCTTTTCATTTGCGCAGCAGTGATGCCACGCTGAGCCTGGCGGAACAGTTCACTTGAAATCAGCTCCATATCGTCGACCACCGCATGCGCACGTGCCGTCAGAAACAAACGCCACGCGCGCCGATCTGCCGGGTCTGCGCGTCGTTCGACGAAACCGGCTTTCTGCAATCGATCAATCACTCGACCAATCGCAATCGGTTCCATCTCAAGCTGTTCCGCCAACTCGTTCTGGCGCAAACCCTCGCTGTAGGAAACACGTTTCAGCGCACGCCACTGCGCGCGCGTCAGATTGAATTGCCCCGCACGCCGGTCGAAATGCTTGCGCATCAATCGGGTCACATCGGTCACGAGAAATCCGAAGCTGGGTTTGCCTGTCTGGGTCATAATAGTCGGATATATTATAGACTAGACAGGTAGTTTTCAAGAAGATCCATCCAGGCGATGGCAAGGCGCATCACCAATCGACCCGAGTCCGGCGATGTCATCGCGGCATTTGCGGTGTAGTTCGTGTACTCAGAGTTTTCTTCCCCGGCCAGATTGGTCGCATCCAACGATAGGCGCCAGCGCCTTTCCCGTCACTGTCGGACATCGGCCAAGATGAACGGCGCAGCCAGCCGCGATATGCGTGCTCAGCGGGCAAACGATAACGTTTGAGCCGCAACCTGCACCGAACTTCGCCCAATACAGGTGGACCAGCCAACCTTGCAGCCCTGCGTTTTATGCCTCACTTTCGACCCTGTATGTCATACACCCTCGCATCCGAGATATCCCATACGCAAGTTGGCAGCGCATCGGGCAAGAAGGCACCGCGCCGCAGCGCCGTTTCGTGCGCAAAATTGCCTTGACCTCACGACCGCAAAATCTGAACATGCCGGGTACTGCCCCGGTTTTGGGGTCTACTTAGCGTTATGCGATTTGATGAACACATGATCCGTAACTTACCCGCGGGCGAATTCAGCCAGGCGGATAAGGAGTGGCTGCTTAATAAATTCTTTCCGCGCTCGCCCGTTGAAGAGTGGAAGCTCAACCTGAGAAAGGGATGGAACGACGCTCGGCGTTGGGACGCGCTTCTTACGCCTACAACGGAACCAAGTGCGCTAGGCCGATATCGCCACAAACACAACGACCTGCTCCGCCTGGCACGTCAACTTCCTAGGACGAAGCCAGTTGGAAATCGAGTCACAGATTTCACAAGCTGGATTTACAGCTTGTATACCCCTCCGCCTACACATAACCAGTTGCAAGTAGGGAAAAATATTGAGCGTGAAATTGCGAAGAGCATGATTGATGCTCCAGCGAGCGAAAACTGGGAACTAATTTTTAAAGATCCTCTAGACGGATCAGCTAGCGTCTATGAAATAAGTTCTCTAAAGATCCATGAACAGCCACTAATTGGGATCCCAGATCTTGTGTTTCGTGAAAAGCGATCTGGAAAAATACTTATACTAGAGCGGAAAGTTTCGAATGCGGACATACCTTCCGACGGATGGCCGAACCTAAAAGCGCAGCTTTGGTGCTACGGGCAGATCGATGCGTTTATAAACGCTCCTTCCGTATTACTTGTCGGCGAGGTATGGGGGTTTGGTAGGATGGGGATAAATGTTCGCCACACGTACAATTGGACACTCGATGATCCGGAATTCCGTCAAACCAACGCACAACTTTTTGATCTATACGGAAGCGACTAGTGCTCGTTGGTGAGTCG
>DASSXQ010000295.1:0-3406 GCA_035703725.1 Rudaea sp. | reverse complement strand
CGGCGGCGTCATCGGATTTGTTGTTGATGCGGGAATCTTGCAACTGCTGGTTTTGGGTCTGGCCTGGGACCGCTATAGCGGTCGCCTGATTTCGTTCTTGTTTGCTGCGACCACAACCTGGTTGTTCAATCGTCGCTATACATTCCACGGTCCGCGACGCAATTCGCTGGTTGGCGAGTGGGCGCGTTACGTGGTGGCAATGAGCGGCGGGTTTGCCTGCAATTTCACCGTGTATTCGGCGCTGGTGTATTTTTTCGACATAGACCGGCAATGGTTGATCCTGGCGGTGGCGGCAGGTTCCCTGGCCGGTTTGGGTGTCAATTTCACTGCCTCGCGTTACTGGGTTTATCGACATCATCAGCAGCCAGTGTCCAGCGGCGGGAAACAGCTCTGATGTCAAGCCGGGATTGCCCTTGCCAGGACGCCTGCAACCCGCTTGATTGAAGGGTTTTACAGTGCTAATCGGGTCGTCGAATGTGGTAGAATTGAGGGCTTGGAAATCCCTTCGGCGACGCCAATTTCATGCGCTCGCCCGACATCGCAACAAATCAGGAATCAGCCCTAATGGCGGAGCTTGCCAAAGAAGTCATTCGCGTCAATATCGAAGACGAAATGCGGCAGAGTTATCTCGATTACGCGATGAGTGTAATCGTCGGCCGCGCATTGCCCGATGTGCGCGACGGATTGAAGCCTGTGCATCGTCGCGTGCTTTTCGGCATGCACGAAGCCAATACGGTGTGGAACCGGCCTTACGTCAAATGCGCGCGCATCGTCGGCGAGGTGATGGGCAAGTTCCACCCGCATGGAGATTCGTCAATTTACGACGCGCTGGTGCGCATGGCGCAGGATTTTTCGCTGCGCTATCCACTGATCGACGGACAGGGCAACTTTGGCTCCATCGATGGCGACAATGCCGCTGCGATGCGTTACACCGAATGCCGACTGCAGCGCCTGTCGTCGGATCTGCTTGCCGACATCGACAAGGACACCGTCGATTTCGTTCCCAATTACGATGAGAAGGAATCCGAGCCCAGCGTGCTGCCTGCGCGCTTGCCGAACCTGTTGATCAACGGTTCGGCCGGCATTGCCGTGGGCATGGCCACGAATGTGCCGCCGCACAACTTGCGCGAAGTCATCGATGCAACATTGGCATTGATCGATGATCCGGAAATCGGTATTGACGGATTGATGCAGCATGTTCCCGGACCGGATTTTCCAACCTCGGGCATCATCAATGGTGCCGCCGGAATCCACGAAGCCTATCGTACCGGGCGTGGACGCATTCTCGTACGTGCCCGCGCCGAAATAGAAACAGACGACCATGGCCGCGAAACCATCATCGTCACCCAGTTGCCGTATCAGGTAATCAAGGCGCGCTTGATCGAAAAGATCGCCGAACTGGTCAAGGAAAAGAAGATCGAAGGCATTTCCGAACTGCGCGATGAATCCGACAAGGATGGCATGCGCGTCGTGATTGAAGTGCGCAAGGACACGATGGCCGACGTGCTGCTGAACAACCTGTTCCAGCAGACGCAGATGCAGGTGACGTTCGGTATCAACCTGGTTGCCTTGCTCGATGGCCAGCCACGCCTGCTCAACCTCAAGGAGATTCTCGACGCATTCGTGCGTCATCGCCGCGAGGTCGTAACGCGGCGCACGATTTTCGATTTGCGCAAGGCGCGCAATCGCGCCCACATTCTCGAAGGTTTGACCGTCGCGCTGGCCAGCATCGACGAAATGATCGCACTGATCAAGACCTCGGAAAATCCGCAAGTCGCCAAACAACGCATGCTCGAACGTCGCTGGGAACCAGGTTCGGTACGTGCGTTGCTCGCTGCAGCAGGCACTGGCATCTCCCGACCTGAAGACTTGCCGGCCGAAGTGGGTTTGGGTGACGGTGGCTACCAGTTGTCGGAAGCGCAAGCAAAGGAAATTCTCGACATGCGCCTGAACCGCCTGACCGGGCTGGAGCAGGAAAAGCTGTCGGATGAATACAAGCAATTGCTGGCGATCATCGTCGACTTGATTGCGATCCTCGAAAACCCGGAAATACTGCTCGGTGTCATTCGCGATGAACTTGCGGCGCTGCGTCAGGAATTTGGCGACGAACGTCGCACCGAAATCCAGCACACTCAGGAAGATCTCGATATTCTCGATTTGATCGAGCCCGAAGATGTGGTTGTCACCTTGTCGCACTCCGGGTATGCCAAGCGTCAGGCCATCAGCACGTATCGTGCGCAGCGGCGTGGGGGCAGGGGGCGGTCGGCGACGAACATGAAGGAAGACGACTTCGTCGAACGGCTGTGGGTAGCCAATACACACGATACCTTGCTCACCTTCACCAGCCGTGGCCGTGTGCTTTGGCTCAAGGTGTACAAGATTCCCGATGCCAGTCCGGGCGCGCGCGGCAAACCGATCGTAAATCTGCTGCCGCTGGAAGCTGGCGAAATGGTGCAGGCAGTATTGCCGGTGCGCGAGTTTGCTGAAGACCGTTACGTATTTTTTGCCACGCGCAACGGCACTGTCAAAAAGACCTCGCTGAGCGACTTTTCGCGCCCGCGGACCAACGGTATCCGCGCCATCGATATCAGCGACGACGATGGTCTGGTGGATGTCGCCTTGACCGATGGCAGCTGCGATATCGCGCTGTTTGCCAGTAACGGCAAGGCCGTGCGCTTTGCCGAAGATCTGGTTCGTCCCATGGGACGAACTGCTCACGGCGTGCGTGGCATTCGCTTGGGCAAAGGTGCCCACGTTGTTTCGATGATCGTGATTGAAAGCGAAGCTGGCGGCGATATTCTCACTGCAACGGCGCGCGGCTATGGCAAGCGCACCGAATTGGCCGCCTATCCACGCAAGGGGCGCGGCACGCAAGGTGTTATCGCAATTCAGTGCTCCGAACGCAACGGAGCGCTGGTTGGTGCGGTGCAAATCGACGACGCCCACGAACTCATGCTGATTTCCAACCAGGGTACACTGGTACGCACCCGTGCCGCTGAAATCGCCCAAGTTGGCCGCAATACCCAAGGCGTGACCTTGATTCGCTTGCCCGCAGACGAAGCCCTCGTTGGCGTTGTACGCGTTGAAGCGCTCAACGGTGACGATGCCGATGAAGAGGTGGTTGAGCAAGCCACCAGCGGTGAAATCGCACCGCCGGAAGTCTGATGCGCTGATGACCGGTCAGGCGCTGCCTGAACCGGTCCATTGAAGATTGCCAACCGAGTGCGTTGCCCGGTTAGTCGGTATGCCTATGCAACTCAGGCAATCGCTTCGAGCATGGCGTCTGCGGCGGAGACCTTGAATTCGCCCGGCGCTTCCACGTGCAGTTGCCTGACTACGCCATCTTCCGCATACAGGGCGAAGCGCTTGCCACGCAGGCCGAGGCCAAACGCTGTTCCGTCCATCT
>DASSXQ010000249.1:0-2693 GCA_035703725.1 Rudaea sp. | reverse complement strand
GTTCAATTTGCCGAGCAACAGATTCGCTTTGCCGGTGTGGGTCACGCCGCGGGCTATGGCTTTTTCAAGGACGCTTTTGGATTCCTTCCACTTTTGTTGCGAGCCCAGGACTTCTGCACGGCGATAGTCGATGTCGCCATTGGTCGCCAGCGGTGACGCCTTGTCATAGGCGGCAAGCGCCTTGTCGTCTTGCTGGGCAATCATGTAGGCATCACCCAGCAGTTTGTAGTTTTCCATTGTCGCATCGACCGCCTTCTTGTCGAAACCTTGCTGCAACAATTGTGCGCCCTTCATCGCCAACTCGGGTTTGTCGGTGCTTTGCGCGAAGTTGGCATAAAACCTGGCTGCTGAAATGTAATCTTCGCTGTCCGTGATCATGCCGGACTTTTGTTCGCGATCCAGCAACGCCAATGCCTTGTCCGTCTGGTTTGACTGGAAATAAACGACCAGGGCGTTATGCGCGAGCTTTTTGTTGGTCGGGTCTTTGGCCAGTTCTTCGGTGACCACATCGGCGGCTTGCGCACCTTGACCACTGGCTGCGTAGCTGGCCATCAAGATGGAATTCCAGGCATCTTTTGGTTTGTCGGTAAGCGACTGTGCTTTCTTGATTGCGGCAATGGCTTCGGGATATTTGTCCAGTCGGTAATTGATATTGCCTTCCAGCGCATAGGAATCGGCAGTTTGCGCCTTGCTCTGTTCGCGCCAGGCTTTGAGCTGATCCAGCGCGGCCTGGTAATCGCCCTCGGCCAAATAGCCGTTGGCAATGTTGTACATGCTGTCGTAGTACGCATCGTTGGACACGGAATTCAACTTCAGCAATTGCTGATAGTCGGCGATGGCTCCCTTGAAATCCTGCTGGTTGAATTTGACGTTGGCCAAACCCTGCAACGCGACACCTTGCGCATACTTGCTTTTGCTGGTGGTGAGTACCTTTTGCAGCAGTTCTTCGGCTTTCGCGTCATCGCCGGCATTCAGTGCATCGAGGCCTTTTTGCAGGTCGCGTTGGTCCGTGCTGCTGCGCAAATCGTTTTTTGGTTCCGTGCGCGTTGCATCCGGATAGCGGGTCTCGTGCTTCTTGGCAAGTGCGGTCTGTGCGTTGGCACCCAGCAGCAACGCTACGCTCAAACACAACAGGAATTGAAAAATCCCGATCTTGCTCTTTTTCATGACAGCTCCTGAAAACATCTGATATTCGTTGTAACGCAGATTCGTGGAATGCGAGGTTAACCGCGTGCGGTCGCAAGCTCAAGCGAACGACGCAAAACCTTACCCGGCAGCTTGGACGTCCGAACGCCGAACGGCAATTTCAAATCATATTGCAATGCGCCACCGGTTCACACATCCAGGTTGGCCACACGCAAGGCGTTTTGTTCGATAAATCCGCGCCGTGGTTCGACTACATCCCCCATGAGCGTCGAAAAAATCTGATCGGCAGCCACGGCGTCTTCGATGCTGACCTGCAACAATCTGCGCGTTTCCGGATTGACGGTGGTTTCCCAGAGTTGCTCCGGATTCATTTCTCCCAATCCCTTGAAGCGCTGTATCGTGCGGCCCTTCTTCGCCTGATCCATCAGCCAAGCATCGACCTGCGCAAAGCTGGCCACGTTGGTTGAGGCGTTGCCGCGGTGAATCTGTGCGCCTGGCTTGATCAAGCCATCCAATTGGCGAGCGATGTCCTTGATCGCCTTGAACTCGCTGCTGGAAAAGAATGCGGCGGGGAGAATTTGCACATTGCGCATGCCGTGATGTTCGCGTTCAACTACCAGGGCAGCCGGATGCTCGGCAGTGGCGCCGCGCAAACTCAATCGATAACTGGGTTTGCCCAGACCGCGTGACGCGATCCGCGAACCGAGCTGGTCGAGCCAATTCTGGACTGCCGGTGGATCCTGCCATTGCGGTGTCTCTGGAACGGCAAGATCCAGCATCGCTTCGAGCACCATGCTGTCACAGCGTTGACTGAGCCGTCGAATCTGATCCAGTGCGGCGTGATAATCGAGCAACAAGCGCTCCAACGCCAAACCGCGCAATCCGGGTGCATCGGGGCTGTAGCGCAATTCCGCTCCTTCCACCGCATTGGAAATCAAATAGGCGTTCAGTGCCGCGTCGTCTTTCAGATACAACTCCTGTTTGCCTTGCTTGAGCTTGTACAGTGGCGGCAACCCGATGTAGATGTAACCGCGTTCGATCAACTCGGGCATTTGCCGATAGAAAAAGGTCAGCAGCAACGTGCGAATATGCGAGCCATCCACATCGGCATCGGTCATGATGATGATGCGGTGATAGCGCAATTTGTCGATGTTGAATTCTTCCTTGCCGATGCCGCAACCCAGAGCGGTAATCAGCGTGCCGACTTCCGCCGAAGACAACATTTTATCAAAACGCGCTTTTTCCACATTTAGAATTTTACCCTTGAGCGGCAGGACCGCTTGAAAGCGTCGATTACGACCCTGCTTGGCCGAACCGCCTGCCGAGTCGCCCTCGACGATGAACAATTCCGACAATGCCGGATCCTTTTCCTGGCAATCGGCCAGCTTTCCCGGCAAGCCTGCAATATCGAGCGCACCTTTGCGCCGGGTCATTTCGCGCGCCTTGCGTGCAGCTTCACGCGCACGCGCCGCATCAACCACCTTGGCGGTAATCGCGCGCGCGTCAGCTGGATGTTCGGCGAGGAATTCGGCCAGCTTGGCGTTGAT
>DASSXQ010000248.1:0-19169 GCA_035703725.1 Rudaea sp. | reverse complement strand
TGCTGTTTGCGATTTCGTTCGTCGGCACTTCATGCAGGATGGTCATGGCAAATGGCCAAAATTCCAGTGCGGTCACGACGGCCAACATGCACTGGTTGCATTCGGACATCAGCACGTTCGATCAAGCCCGTGCCGAACATCGTTGCGTGTTGCTGGATCTCGAGGCGATCTGGTGCCACTGGTGTCATGTCATGGATGAAGAGACCTACGCCAATCCAGATGTTCGCGCCGAAATTGCCGCTCATTTCATCGCATTGCGAATCGATCAGGATGCGCGCCCCGATCTGGCTGATCGCTATCGTGATCATGGCTGGCCAGCAACCGTAGTCTTTGCTGCAGACGGCAGCGAAATCGTCAAACGCCAGGGGTTCATTGAACCGCAACCATTCCTGAAGCTTCTTCAGGCAATCGTGGCCGATCCATCACCGGAAACCGTTGCCAAAGTTGACACCAGCGCGTCCGGACCACGTCCGGGCAGCCTGGATGCAACCACACGGGCAGAACTGATCAAACGCTATCACGATACCTACGATGCAAGGCTTGGCGGTCTGGACATCGCGCAGAAATATCTGGACCGCGACAGCGTTGAATACGCCATCGACCGTGCGCTTGAAGGCGACAACGCCGAAGCGGCAAAGGCGCGCCAGACACTGGATGCTGCTCAGGCGCTGATCGATCCGGTCTGGGGCGGCGTGGATCAATATTCGACTTATGGCGACTGGAAACATCCGCACTACGAAAAACTGGCGACCGTACAAGCGCAATATCTGCGCATTTATGCGCTCGCGTATGCCGCGTTTGGCCGGAAGTCGGATGCGCGTGTCGTGCGCCAGATTCGCCAGTACCTGGATACATTTTTGCGCAGTCCGCAAGGCGCCTTCTACACCAGTCAGGATGCCGATCTGAAACCAGGCCAACACGCGACTGCCTATTTCACCTTGAATGATGCCCGGCGTCGCGCTCTGGGTATCCCGCACGTGGACAAGCACATTTATGCACTGCAAAACGGCCAGATCATCGAAGCGCTGGCGACCTGGGCCGAATTGCACGGCGACTCCAGCGCATTGGCCGAAGCCAGGCAGGCTGCGCTGTGGATCACGGCGCACCGTGCGTTGGCTAATGGCGGCTTTGGTCATGGTGAAAACGATACGGCCGGGCCTTATCTGGGTGACACGCTGGCGATGGGCCGCGCATTTCTTGCCCTGTATCGCGCAACCGCACAGCGCGAATGGCTGGCACGATCCAGTGCGGCAGCGGATTTCATCGAAGCAAATTTTGCGCGCAAGCAAGGCGGCTATGTTGGCGCAAAGCCAACCGGGCCCATCACCGCTACACCACGCATCGAGGAAAACATCTCATTGGCGCGGTTCACCAATCTTCTCGCCCACTACACCGGTAAAGCGACGCAGCGAGCAACCAGCGAATCGGCAATGCGCTGGCTGGCATCGCCCGAAACGGCGCTGAGTGAAATTACCGATCCGGGCATCTTGCTGGCCGACGACGAATTGCATGGCGAACCGCTGCATTTGACCGTGACAGGTTCCATGAGTGACCCCGTGGCGCGGCAGTTGTTCGTCGCCATGCAACATTTACCACAATGGTACAAACGCATCGACTGGTGGGACAAGACACAGGGACCTTTGCCGAACCCCGATGTGCGCTATCCGTCACCCAAACGGGCAGCCGCATTCGTCTGCACGCAATCCCGTTGTTCGTTGCCAATGTTCACGCCCGAAGCGATCACGGAATTCGTCAAAAGTTCACACACGGCAAAATAATTCGGCGATTAACCCGGCGGCAACGCGCGATTAACCGTAATGACATTTTCGTTGCGTATGCTTGACTTCGGTTTTTCCACGGAGATGTCCATGCGCAGCAATCGAACCCGACAAGCGACCGTACTGGGTCACGGCATCGAGCGAATTGATGAATATGACGAGGTCGGCCTGCTATCCAATGTCCGCTACGAAGTGATGTGCCCTTATACGGGAGCAGTCCTGACCAGTCGAGCAACGCTCCGCGCCGCCAAGCGTTACGTGATCCTGCATGAATTGCGCTTGATCAGGCTGGGCAAACGGCGTCAGCGAAGCGAACCGCGCAAATTGGATGTGGCGTGAGCAGCCGGGGTTTCAGGCTTGCGGCAACAAGCGGAATTCGTCCGCATCCATCCACGCCGGAAAATGTTGCCGATGGGCAGCCAGTGCATCGGCATCCAGCGAAACGCTGACGGTTTGTTGCTGCGAACCCAACTCGACGAGCGGGCGTCCGAGAAAATCCAGCACCGCGCTGTCGCCGGAATACGCCAGACCATTCCCGTCCACGCCAACCCGATTCAATCCGACGCAATAGCACAGATTCTCGATCGCGCGCGCGCGCAACAAGGTATGCCAGGCGTATTCGCGCGCCGCCGGCCAGTTCGCCACGTACAACAACAAATCGTAGTCCATGCCCTGCGGACCGTGGCGATTGCGCGAATACACCGGGAATCGCAGGTCATAGCAAACCAGCGGGCAGATACGCCAGCCACGCCACTGCACAACAATCCGATCACGACCCGCGCAATATCGCTCGTGTTCGCCGGCATAACGGAACAGATGGCGCTTGTCGTAGTGGCTCACATTTCCATCGGGCGTGACAAACAGCAATCGATTGAATACGTCATCACCGGCCGCGCGCAATTGCACACTTCCGGCTACCGCAGCACCCATTCTCGCTGCCTGCTCGCGCATCCAATCCAGCGTCGGTCCGTGCATGGTCTCGGCGTTGTGGATTGCTTCGTTGGAGAATCCGCTGGTAAACGTTTCCGGCAAGACAATCAGGTCGCAGCCGTGCAACGCATCGAGCATCGCAGCGTAGTACGCGCGATTGCCGGCCGGATCATGCCAGCGCGTTGCACCTTGCGCCAAACCAACCTTCAGAGGCTGCATAGTCGCTGCGCCGCTGCCGTGAGGGTCTCTTCGCTTTTCGCAAAACACAATCTGATCAAATGCGCATCAGGAGCGGTTTCATAGAAGGCCGAAACCGGAATGGCAGCGACGCCCCCTTCGCGCGCCAACCATTCGCAAAACGTCAAATCGTCGTCGCGGCTGATTGCGGAATAGTCCACCACCTGAAAATACGAACCTTTCACCGGCAACAGACGAAATTTTGAAGGCTTCAGCAGTTCGCGCAGGCAGTCGCGTTTGGCCTGATAGAACGCAGGCAAGTCCAGGTAATGTTCGGGATGTCGGTCCAGCACGTCGGCAAATGCCCACTGCGCAGGACTGAACGTGCAGAATGTCAGGTATTGGTGCACCTTGCGGAATTCCGCGCTCAATGCTGGCGGAGCAATGCAGTATCCAACCTTCCAGCCGGTGCAATGATAGGTTTTGCCGAACGAGCTGATGACGAAACTGCGAGCGGCCAATTCCGGGTGGCGCAACACACTTTGATGCTCGAACCCATCGAAAATGATGTGCTCGTACACTTCGTCGGAAAGCACGAAGATTTCCGTACCGCGCACGATTTCCACCAATGCATCCAGATCATCGCGATCAAGTACCGCGCCGGATGGGTTGTGCGGCGAATTGATCATGATCATGCGGGTCTTCGCATTCACGGCATCCCGGACGCGCTGCCAGTCGACGCTGAAATCCGGCAGCGTGAGCGGAATATGCACGGCACGCGCTCCCGCCAGTTCAATTGCCGGTTCGTAGCAGTCGTAGCACGGGTCAAGAACAATCACTTCTTCACCGGCATGCACGACGGCTGCAATTGCGGCAAAAATCGCTTCGGTCGCACCACTGGTGACGGTGATCTCGTTGTCGACGCTGACCTTGTGCCCATGCAGCGATTCCGTCTTGCGCGCGATCTGTTCACGCAATGCGGGCACGCCAGTCATTGGTGCGTATTGATTCTTGCCCGTGTTCATTGCTGCCGTGAGCGCGTCACGCAACGCCTGCGGGCCGTCAAAGTCCGGGAATCCCTGGCCCAGATTGATCGCCTTGTGTTGCGCCGCCAACTGCGACATCACGCTGAAAATCGTGGTGCCAACCTTGGGCAGTTTTGTCTTGATCTGCATCGCGCCTCTCAATTGGATGGCCAAATTCGCGCTGATGTTATCACGTTGCAGATCGCCACCCACCACATCGCCTCGGTTGCGCACGGTTCAATACGCTGGGCAAATGCATCCATGGTCGATGTCGAAGTTGTCCGGCGACCGCTTCGGTCATGCGAAAGACCTGTTGCGCGGCGGCAGGGTTGTCCAATCGGATAACGCCAGCAGATCGACGAACGCAGACTCGTCGTTGTCAAAAGGCTGCGGCGCCAGTTGCGCTACCGCATCTTCGATTTCTGCCTCATTCGGCACACGTGCTGAGCTTGCCTGTCGACAAGTTCCCAAAGCTGCGCACAAACCGTCATCCCGACGAAAGCGGCAGTGACGGACAATCGCCTGTGCGCAGAATGGTGCCCGGAGCCGGACTCGAACCGGCATGGCCGCAAAGCCGAGGGATTTTAAGTCCCTTGCGTCTACCGATTTCGCCACCCGGGCCGGGTTGCGCCGTTGTTGCAGAATCTCACGATTGGCGTGGAAAAATGCTTGCCGTGCGATCACGGCGTTGTCGGGAACACCCACTTCGGATGGAGGCCAGGGTCGGAATCGAACCGGCGTACACGGCTTTGCAGGCCGCTGCATGACCACTCTGCCACCTGGCCATCCGAAGTAAGACCGCGCCAAGCTTAGCGGCGTCACCCACAAAAAACAAAACCCCGGATTGCCCGAGGTTTTGTGTTCCAATCAAAAAGTGCGGCCCGGACGGCCGTTCTTTTCCTGGCGTTCAGTTCACGGACGAACGCAAAAACCATGGAGCGGGAAACGAGACTCGAACTCGCGACCCCGACCTTGGCAAGGTCGTGCTCTACCAACTGAGCTATTCCCGCGCGAGGCCGGCCATCATACGAATTGCGCAACCATTGTCAACATATTCCGCATCGTCAGCCGTTCGAACGCATCGTCGGCCATGCTGCTCGCAAGTACTCGAAACCCGACCAGATGGTCAGAACCGCGGCAATCAGCAATAGCGCTTCGCCAACGTGAAACAGGCGCAATCCTGCCAAATCATGCTGATACAGCAACACGGCAATGGCGATGATCTGCATGACCGTCTTGAACTTGCCCAGCAGCGCAACGCTGACGCGAGTGCGTTGTCCGAGCTCTGCCATCCATTCGCGCAAAGCCGAAATGGTGATTTCGCGCCCGACGATTATTGCACTGACAATCGCCATCAGTGGCGTGGGGTTTTCCTGCACGATCAGGAACAAGGTGACGGCGACCATCAATTTGTCTGCCACCGGATCGAGGAACGCGCCAAAAGCCGAACCCATGTTGTAGCGCCGGGCGATGAAGCCATCGAGCCAATCGGTAAACGCTGCGGCAAGAAACACCATTGCCGCGGCGATATTGGCGCCGCGAAACGGGGCATAGAACACGATCACCATCACCGGCAACAGCGCGATGCGGAACAAGGTGAGCATGGTTGGAATAGTCAAGCGCATGCGTTGGCGATCAGGTGGTGACGCTACAGTGTGACACGTTCGATATCAGCCATGAAACGTGGCGTAGATTTTGGCGGCCAATTCGCGACTTACGCCCTTGACCCGAGCGAGCTCCTCGGGGCCGGCCGTGGCGACACCGGCCATGCCGCCGAAATGTTTGAGCAATGCACTGCGTCTGCGTGCACCGACACCCGCGATGTCCTCCAGACGGCTGTGCTCGCGCGCCTTTTCGCGGCGCTGGCGATGGCCGGAGATGGCGAAACGATGCGCTTCGTCACGCACACTTTGCACCAGGTGCAATGCCGCCGACTCTGGACCCGGCCAAAGAACCTTGCCGGTGTCACCGCGAACCAATGACTCATGCCCGGCGCGGCGGCCAGGCCCCTTGGCGACACCCACCACCAGCACACCGCTCACGCCGAGGTTTGCCAGCACATCCAGCGCCTGGGCAACCTGACCCTTGCCGCCGTCGATAAGCAGGATATCCGGCAACATGCCCTCGCCTGCCTGCAGCCTGCGGTAGCGCCGCTCCAACGCCTGATGCATCGCCGCATAATCGTCGCCGGCCTCAATGCCGGCAATATTGAAGCGTCGATACAATGATTTCTCCGGACCTTCGGGGCCGAAAACGACACATGAAGCGACCGTCAATTCGCCCATGGTGTGGCTGATATCGAAGCATTCCAGTCGACGCGGAATTTCGCCGAGATCGAGCAGATCGCGCAAGGCCTCAAACCGTTCGCGCATGGTCTGGTTGCTGGCCAGACGCGCCGCGAGTGCGGCTTGCGCATTCTTGCGCGCCAGATCGATGAAATGCGCGCGATCGGCACGCACGTGCGATTTGATCTCCACGACACGACCCGCTTGAGCCGCGAGCATTTCTGCAAGCGTCGTGGCGTCGTCGGGTACATCACTGACCAGCAGTTCACGCGGCACCGGCTTGTCCAGATAGTACTGCGCGATGAAAGACGCAAGCACGGCACCCGAGGTCGCTTCGCCCGGCAAACGCGGGAAGAAATCACGCGAGCCCAGACTCACGCCATTGCGGAAAAACAACACCGACACGCAGGCCAGACCGCCATCGATGCAACAGGCCAACGCATCCAGGTCCGCACTAGCGCCCTGCACGTGATTCTGTGCCTGCAAACGCTTGAGCGTGGCGATCTGATCGCGCAGGCGCGCCGCATCCTCGAACTTCAGGGCAGCACTGGCGCGGTCCATGGATGCGCCCAACTCATCGAGAATCGCATTGCTGCGCCCACTCAGGAACATGGCTGCGTGGCGTACGCTTTGGGCATAGTCGTCGGCAGCGATAAAGCCCACGCACGGGGCGCTGCAACGTTTGATCTGGTACTGCAGACACGGTCGCGAGCGATTGCGAAAAAAGTTGTCGTCGCATTGGCGGATCCGAAACAGCTTCTGCATCAGATCGAGGCTTTCGCGCACCGCGTAAGCGCTCGGGTATGGTCCGAAATACTCGCCCGACTTCAGCTTCGCGCCGCGATGGAACGCCATGCGCGGATACTCAGCCGGATCGAAGCCTGGTTTGACGGTTTGATCTGTTTCCTTGTTCGTTTTCGCACGGCTGGATACGCGCTGTTTGGACGTTGGCGACCGTTCAGGGCCTGAAAGGAAAATGTAGGGATAGCTTTTATCGTCGCGCAGCAAAATGTTGTAGCGCGGCTTGAGACTCTTGATCAATTGCGCTTCGAGCAACAACGCTTCGGCTTCGGTGCGCGTGAGCGTGGTCTCGATGCGCGCGATTTGCGCAACCATTGCCGCGATGCGCGGCTGCATTGCCGGCTTCAGGAAATAGCTGCCGACCCGCTTTTTGAGATTTCCGGCTTTGCCGACGTAGAGCACTTCGCCGGCAGCATCGAGCATGCGATATACACCCGGCGATGTCGTCAGGGTACGAACGACTTGCTTGCCGTCGAACGCCGACCGCTGCTTGTCGGTATTGCCGACTCCAGCGCGAGGCACACGTTCATTCGACATTCGACCGCACTGCCCTACTCGCCAATGGTCAGGCGTTTCATCTTGCCCGAGCTCAGGTCCACGCGCACGACTTCGTGTGCATTGGTGTTGGATATCCACAAAGCACCGGCCGCCAGCGACAGTCCGGCAGGCTCCTCGAAGCGATATGGCATGTTGAGCGTGCGTACCTCGCCGCTGCGCATGTTCAGCGCCTTGATCTTGCCGTTGTAGGTATCGGCGACGAATATCAAGCCGCGCGCATCGGCAGCCACGGCCAGCGGATGCTGCAGGCGCGCCACATCGCGCTTGCCATTGACGTCGCCGAAATCATAGAGCCCGGCACCAATGAGCGTGGTGACCCGTTTGTCGAGCAGGCGCAACAGGCGAATCGACGATGACGCCGCGTCGGCAATCGCCAGTTGCTGGCCAATGACACTCAGGCTGCTGGGTTGAGCAAAACTTGCGAGCATGCCGTCGCCATCGGCAAGCGCGAGTTGACCGTTGCCGGCAAGCACGCTCAACTGGTTGACGTTCAGGTCCAGTTGCCATATCTGGTTCTGGCCACTGACGGCAATGTACAAAAAGTCTCCAAGCGCGGCCACGTCCGTTGGTGCCGACATGGCAACCTTCGTCGGATCACTGTAGTCGTGCGGGATATCGCGTCCGAGCTCGCCGGTTCCTGCCAGCGTCTCGACTTCCGCATTGAGCAATCGAACCCGACGTAACGCATGATTACCCGTGTCTGCAACAATCAGGGCATCCTTGATCAGCGCCATGCCTTGCGGATTGGAAAATCCCGCATCGGCACCGCGACCATCCCAGTAGCCCGGATTGCCGGAACCAATCTGGCGCAACACGCGGCCATCATGATCGCATTCGAGAATGCGATTTTGCCCGCTGTCGGCAATCCATAAAGCCGTATCGGTGGCGAGCAGCTTGCCGGGAAAGCTCAGCGATGTGGGTGCTTCGCGGCGCACCACGCTGGCACCGGATTCGTAAACCCGCAAGTCGCTCGCCGCCGCTTCGTCAAGCAACTGCGCAATCAATGTGTCGGCTTCCGGGCGCCGACCCTCGCCGGGCAACAAGGCGGTCAGTTGGCCTTGCGCATCGATGACCGCAAGTGTCGGCCAGGACTGTGCGCCATACGCCTGCCACAACGCGTAACCCGGATCGTTGGCCACCGGATAGCGGATATGATTGCGGTTCACCGCCTTGAGCACGCTCGCGGCAGAACGCTGGGCCGGATATTTCGGCGTATGCACGCCGATGACGCTGAGTCCGTCGTGGTATTTGTTTTCCAGATAACGCACGTCGGGCAGCGCGTTGATGCAATTGACGCAATCGAACGTCCAGAAATACAGCAGCGTCACGCGCCCGCGCAATTGTTCGAGGTCGGGTGGTTCATCCGTATTGACCCATTCCAGCGCGGGTATTGGCGGTGCGGCGATTCTGGCGTTCATTTGCATGTACTCGCGGATTGGCGCCATGGCCTGGCAGCTTGGGCGCAACGCAGATAAATCCATCGCGCCCGGTGAAAACAAATTCATTGGCGGCCGAAAAACTCGATCAATTGATGGTCACTGGCAGCAATGCAGATTAAGCGTCATTTGCGCATCGCGCAATCAGGCCGTGCACACCCGCGCGCGCCAACTCGATAACCCGTTCAAAGCCGTCGGCACCGCCAAAATACGGATCGGGTACATCCAGTGGCGCAGCCACGCCGGCATACGCCAGAAACAGCCCCGTGCGTGATGCGTATTGGGCTGGACACACGGCTTGAATATTGCGCAGGTTGGCTTGGTCCATCCCCAAAACGGCGTCGAAATGCGCGAAATCCGCAACATCCAGTTGTCGCGCACGATGGGCAGACACATCGTAACCGTGTGCTGCCGCGCTGGCGATGGTGCGTGGATCGGCAGCGTGACCAACGTGGTAGTCGCCGGTACCCGCTGACGCAAATTCGGCGGCCACGCCAGCACGCGCAAACTCCTCACGAGCAACGGCCTCGACCAGAGGTGAACGACAGATATTTCCCAGACATACAAACAAAATGCGTGTCATGCGCTTTGCCCGGCCAATTCGCGTGCCACGCGATGCAAATCCTCGGGTGTATCGATGCCCGCTGGAAACGGTTCCGGTGCCAGACCCACCGCGATTGCGAAGCCGTGTTCCAGCGCACGCAACTGTTCCAGGGATTCTGCACGCTCCAGCGGGGTCGCCGGCAATTGCGTGAAGCGGCGCAGAAATCCTGCGCGATACGCGTAGATACCGATGTGGCGCAAGAACGGAATCGTGTCGGGCAAGTGTTCGCGCGATTGGGCAAATGCATCACGCGGCCATGGCACCGGCGCGCGACTGAAATACAAGGCGTTGCCATTGTCGGCGACGACGACCTTGACACAATTCGGATTGAACAATTCCGTTGCACTCAATACCGGAGTCGCCAACGTTGCCATCGGCATGTTGCCCCGGGCCAACGCCGCCGCAACGGCGCGAATTCCGCTGACTGGCGCCTGCGGCTCGTCACCTTGCAGATTCACGACGATGGTATCGTCGGACCAACCCAATTGTTGCGCGCATTCGGCCAGGCGATCGCTGCCGCTGGCGTGGTCGCTGCGGGTCATCGCAACGACTACGCGAAAATCCCGCAGCGCCTCGACGATGCGCTCATCGTCCGTGGCAACGACCACCTGACGCGCACCAGCGGCCAGCGCGCGTCGCACCACGTGCGCCACCATGGGTTCGCCGTTTATCGGCAACAAGGGTTTGCCGGGTAACCGCGACGAGGCAAATCGTGCCGGGATCGCAACGATGAAATCGGCAGGGGTCGTCATCGCCAGCAACTCAGTTTTCGCCCCGCGAAGAATAATTTTGCTGCACGTATTGTTCGACCATCTGCACAAACTCGGAGGCGATATTCTCGCCGCGCAAGGTGGCCTGTTTGACTCCGTCGACAAACACGGGCGCCACGGGCGACTCGCCGGTTCCGGGCAGGGAAATGCCGATATCAGCGTGTTTGGATTCGCCCGGACCGTTGACCACACAACCCATTACCGCGAGGGTGAGATTCTCCACACCATCGTATTTGATCCGCCATTCCGGCATTTTTGCACGAACGTGATCCTGTACGGTCTTGGCCAGTTCCTGGAACAACGTGCTGGTCGTACGACCACAGCCCGGACAGGCTGTGACCAGAGGTGTGAATGCGCGCAAGCCCATTGTCTGCAACAACTCCTGAGCGACAATGACTTCGCGTGTGCGCGACTCATTCGGTTCGGGGGTAAGCGAGATGCGGATGGTGTCGCCAATTCCTTCTTGCAATAACACGGCAAGCGCTGCGGCCGAGGCGACAATACCCTTGCTGCCCATACCGGCCTCGGTCAATCCCAGGTGCAGGCAATAATCGCAGCGCGCACCAAGATCACGATAAACCGCAATCAATTCCTGTACCCCGGAAACCTTGCAAGACAACAAGATACGATCACGAGTTAAACCTAAATCTTCTGCACGTGCAGCGGCATCCAGTGCCGATCTTATCAAGGCTTCTCGGGCAACATGGGCGGCATCCCAGGGCTGCGCACGCGCGTGGTTCTCATCCATCAGCGCAGTCATCAGCGATTGGTCCAGCGAACCCCAATTTGCACCGATCCGCACGGGTTTGGAGTTTTTCAGCGCGATATCGATGATCGCGGAAAACTGCGTGTCCTTCTTTCTGCCAAAGCCGACGTTACCGGGATTGATGCGATATTTGGCCAAGGCGCTGGCGCAAGCCGGCTCGTCGTCGAGCAGGCGATGGCCGTTGTAGTGGAAATCGCCAATCAGGGGGACATTCACACCCATCAAGTCCAGGCGTTCACGGATATGCGGCACGGCCGCAGCGGCGGCGGGCGTATCGACCGTCACGCGCACCAATTCGGAACCGGCACGTGCCAATTGCGCCACTTGACGGGTCGTCGAAGCGATGTCCGCAGTGTCGGTATTGGTCATCGACTGCACGACCACAGGAGCGCCCGCACCAACCAGGACAGCACCAACGCGCACGCCAATGGACTGGCGTCGCGGCAATGGCGACGCCTCGGAACCCGGTATTTTCATTGCTTACCTCGAAATCGCATCGTGCACGGATTGATCAGCATCCGAATCCGGATTTTCGGCCTGCGCAGCCGCTGCCTGCGAATCATCATTGGCCGCCGCGTGCGGACTCGCAGGTGTATTGTCGTGCCGGTTTGCCTGACTGTCGACAAGCAAACGCAGGTAACCTCCGCCAGTTTCGCGTACATCAACGACCTGCATGGTATCGACTCGCGGATCGCTCGGCCACGCGAACGGGTCGCCCGGGCGGGTCAACTCGATTTCAGGCGTTGCCATATCGAACGTATGCGGAACCATGACTGGCGTTGCAGATGTCTCGGCATCGTGCATCGTATCCAGCGAAACACCGCGCATTACCGTGCGCGGAATGCCTTGTTTGTCCATGGGTCGTACGGCCACCGGCATGCAGCGCCGCGCAAGCAATTCGATCCCGACATCCATCGGTCCGGCCGGATCAATGCGCAGCCAGCGAATGCAACCAACCATCCAGTCTTGTTGTTCATCATCATCGTCCGCCGGTGGCGCCAGACCGACCAGTTCGCCGACACGCAAGCGCACGCTATCGATTTGTTCCAGCAGCAAACGATAGCCGCCAAGACTTTGGTCGAGCACCTTGGCCTGCAAGCGCTTTACCTGCACCGTGCTGTCACCTGCCGCACTGGCCCAGGAAGCAACCTGGTCGCCGTCGTGCATGCTGATGGCCAGACCGCGGGTCTTGCGCAGGAAGGCTTCAAAACTCATGTTTCCGGCGAGCACGAAATGCAAATCATGCAAGCCAACGACGCTATCGAGCATATGTCCGGCAGCCAGGCGGGCCTGGTTGCGTTCGCTGCTGCTGTCCCAGGTGCTCATCAACTGTTTGATGAGTTCCGTTCGGGCGCCGACTTCAGTGGCGCCGGGCGGTCGGAATTGAATGCTACCCATGCCCGTTGGCAGCATCGCCAATTGTCCTTCGAGGTTGCGCATCAACCCGCTGATTTCCAGCGCCAATAATCCGTCGCCCGGCGCTTCGCGCTCTTCCGGCAAATAACCAAGACTGCGATCGCTGTCGGTGCGAATCGCGATGGCACCGGCCGGTGCGCGTCCTTCGCGTATGTCGCAATGACTCGCCCAAATTCGGGTCAATAAGAAAATGTCGCCATTTTCCTTCTGCGTACAACGGTACGGATTGCTCAGCGCAAACAACAAAGCCTGGATGTAGGCCAGGCGTGCACTGAGCGCGACACCTGGATGCAACGGATCAGAAATGGCTTTGTCGTCAAGTTGCACGGCTACCGCAAAACGGAACAAATCGTGCAGGCTCTGCCAGATTCCCGCTGGCGGCGTGTGGTAACGCAAATACACCTGATACAAACAGGCTCCGTAATGCTGGATTGCGCGAGTCAGTGCCAACGCGACGACCTTGCCGCGCAGGAACGGAATTGCCCCGGCCGGCGCACACAAATCGTAGACGACGCTGCGATAGCCCAGCGCCATTTCCAGTTCAAAGTCCTGCGCCAAGGCCCCGAGTTTGAGCTTTTGCGCAGGCAGCGGGAAACGATCACCCAATACCTGTCGGCTCAAGGTAACGACAATCTGGTCAATGGGTGGACGCAACAACTCCAACGCGTCCACGCGTTGCTGCGGGTCCACTCGCAGTTGATTCATCTCGCGAAGTGCACCAATGAGCAATCGCGCCGTGGCGCCCGGATTGGCCAAGGGCAAATGAGTCAGCCATTCACGCAAGGATTTGCCATCGCACGCGAACGACGTCTTGGTCGCCACGTAGCGTTCCGGCAAATCTTCCGCCAACCTTTGAAACAAGCCGCTCACTGCCTTTCACCTCACTGCTTTGCGGCCAAGTATACTCTGCTACGGCGCTCGCGCCTGACTGGCATCAACTGTGCGCAAGGCTCGCAGCAGCAATTTTTGCCATACCCATTCGCGCACGCCGCGCGGTCTATCCAGACCCATGCGCAGCAACAGGGGTTTGCAGGCGTCATCCGGCCCGCTTCCCCAGAGACTCGCAAGCAAGAATCCAGCCAGTTTGCGCCGGTGTGCAGAAAGCTGTTGCAGCCGCGTCAGTGCCGGCAGCAAACGCTGCTCGTCTTCGCTGAAATCGCAGCCAAACGGAAATTTCCGGAATAAGCCTTGTCGGCGCAAAGTGGCCAGACCATCGGCAAGACGCCGCGGCGTATTTTCACGCCATCGATCCGGAATGACAAAATCAGGGCGCAATTTGCCGTTGGCCTTCGCGGTCGCTGCAAGCGATTCCTGGAATCGCGCATCGGCAATTGCAAGCATGGCAATGATGCAATCTTCGTCGGATTTTCCGCGCAAATCGGCAACCCCGTATTCAGTCACGAAAATGTCGCGCAAATGACGCGGGATTGTTTGCTCGGCGTAATTCCACAGGATATTCGACTGCGTGCGACCACGATGGTTGCGGCAACTGCGCAGCATCAGAATCGAGCGCCCGTCCTCGAGCGCGTGCGCCATGGCGACAAAGTTGTATTGCCCGCCGACGCCACTTACCACCTGTCCGTTGCTCAGCGTGTCCGACACCGCCCCACCGAGGGCGGTGGCCATCATGCAACTGTTGAAAAAGCGTGCATGCCGGCGTTGCAGCGTGTCCAGCGCTTCGCGCCCACCGTACAGCTGATTGATGTCGGAAACCCGGGTCATCGACAGGCCGTCGAATGCGTCGCCGGTCAAACTGCGCAACCAGGCATAAAAATCTTTCGAGCCCAGATAAAACGCTCCGCGCAAATAACGACCCTCGCGCAGTTGGCGGCCGGTCAACGCGCGATTCCATGCAGCGCGCGACGCTGCATCCTCCAGACATGCCGGCAATTGGGTGCCGTCGGGGAGTTGAAGCGTGCGATCACGCAAGCACGTGCCTTGCGGCAACAAGCCGAAGCGCATCAGGCGCGCCAGCTCATGCCCATCGACGACGTTCGCCAGCGCGCCACATTCAAGCAAACGCTGCGCAGCATCGGCAGACAATACCGGGTCAATGACCGCGTCGGCGAGTGCACGTTCCAGCGCGAAATCGTCAAACACCCGACGCTTGAGGATACCGGCCCGAGTCAAATGCATGAAGCCATCCATGACCATCTCGCTGGCGCCATACAGGCCTTGCTCAAACGCCGCCCGGTCCCCGATCCGATTGGATACGTCCGGCGTGGCCGCATTCACCGCGGCAAGCGCCGATTGGTAATCCTGATTGCGCTGATGGCGCAAGCGCAAGGCATACACCAACGCATCCGACAACGCGCCAATTCCAATCTGCAAGGTGCCGCCATCGCGCACCAAGGTACTTGCATGCAAGCCCAACGCGTATTCGGCAACATCAATGGGTGCACGTGGCAGGGCAAACAGCGTGTGATCGCACTGCGGATCGCGCAACACGATATCGAACATTTCCTCGCCGACTTCCGCTTCGTTGCCGATAAACGGCAACTCCGGATGAATGACGCCGATGACAAGAGGTTTTGGTGCCCCGGCGGCCTTGATGCGATCCAGCAGATCCAGCGAAACGTCCGGGTTGCAGGCAAGGCTGTAGCGCATGCCGTCTGGCGACGGTCGTTGCGCGACGACTTGCACCAGAACATTGATGCCAACCTCGACCAGATCGCGCGCCACATGCGTGTAGTTCATGCTCGCGTAGTCGCGCTGTGCCTGGGCAACGTTGAGCATGGTTCCGGATTGCAAATAAAACTCGTGGATGCGGATGTTTTTCGGCAATGTCGAGGCGTGTTGTGCCGCGACCCACGCAAGGTCCGGATAGTCCGACCCAAAATGTCTGGCCAGAAACGGCGCCAGGAAGCGCTGCTCCAATTCGCTTTTTGCGCCGGGACGCGCAAGGGACAACGCGGTATAGATATCCAGTGTCAATGTCGCGTCGCGTTCGACGTGGCGGTAAATGGCATTCAACAAAACATTGGGTTTGCCCACTCCCAGGGGCGTGGCCAAACGCAAATGCATGCCGGCGTGCGCAAGAACCCGCTGCACGCATGCGGCAAGGTCAACAAGACTTTCACTCATCGGCTGCTCCAGGACTTGTGCGCATCATCGCAGATCGCCGCACGCAGCAGAATTGGAGAGTGGCAGTGACTCGGTGGCCGCGCCGACTTTGATGGACCCTTGCGCACGTTGCGCAATGGTATTTGCACATCACCCCCGTTACTTCGGTATGATCATCACCGGGAGGGGCAATAAATGTCCGAGCATTTCAAAGTAGCGATTGTCGGCTCCGGCCCCGGCGGGCTGTCTGCGGCCGCGCGTGCGGCCGAGCGCGGCGTGTCGCACGTGTTGCTCGAAGCCGAAGATCATCTATCCAATACCATCTACATGTATCAAAAGGGCAAGTTCGTCATGGACGAGCCCGGCATACTCCCGTTGCGCGCGCCGGTGCCATTCAAGGCGGGTTTGCGCGAGACGATTCTGGATGCATGGGACGAATCCGCCAAACAGCTCAAGATCAACGTCGCCTACAAGCACGAAGTCAAATCGATCGAAAAATCCGGCAACGGATTCACGCTTGCATGCAAGAACGGAAAGAGCGTCACGGCGGATTTCGTGGTCATGGGTATCGGCTTGCAGGGCAACATCCGCAAGTTGGGAGTCGCGGGAGAAGATTTGCCGTTTGTGCAATATCAACTCGATGATCCCGGCGAATACGAAGGCGAAACGATTGCCGTGATCGGTGCCGGCGATGCCGCCATTGAAAATGCCGTGGCATTGGCCAAACAGAACAATGTCATCATCGTCAATCGCAAGGACGAATTCGCGCGCGCCAAGAAGGGCAACGAACAAGCCATCCTCAAAGCCATCGAGGACGGCACCATCGAGTGCTACTACAACTCGTCACCAGAGCGCGTGGATGCGCTCAGTGTCGGACGCAAACCCGGTCGAATGTTCCTGAATACGTCCAACGGCAAGGCGCAGATTCTGCTGAATCGCATCATTGCGCGACTGGGTGCCACGGCGCCGCGCGGATTTGTCGAAGCATGCGGCGTCGTCTTCCCGAACAAGGATCCGGCTTCCGTGCCGGCGATCAGCTCGCAATACGAATCCAACGTCAAAGGCCTGTACATCGTTGGCGCGCTCGGCGGTTATCCGCTGATCAAGCAGGCAATGAACCAGGGCTACGAGGTCATCGAATACATTCTTGGCGAAAAGGTCGAACCAGCCGACGAACCGCTGCTCAAAGCCAAATTTGCCCTGATGCCCGGCTTTCGCAGCGTCGAAGATGCGCTTTCCCGCGTACAGAAGAACGTGCGCCTGCTCGCCCACATCACGCCATTGCAGTTGCGCGAATTCATGCTCGATTCGGACATCCGCGCACCAAAGCCCGGCGAAATCATCTTTGCCCGCAACGACTATACGAATACTTTCTTTTCCATTGTCGATGGCGAAGTTCAAGTTGTCGTCAATGAGGAGACCGATCAGCGCATCAGCCTGAAACGGGGCGAATTCTTTGGCGAAATGAGCCTGATTTCCGGACGTCGCCGATCCGCCACCATTTTGGCCGGGCCGAATTGCGTACTGATTGAAACGCCACGACGCTCGATGAACAAATTGATCAGTTCGGTCGAGGCGGTCAAGCGCGAAATCGATGAAGTGTTCATCCTGCGTGCGATCCAGTCGCGCTTTGCGCCCGAAGCATCGGCCGAGCAATTGGCAGAAGTGGTATCCGCATCCCAACTCGAACGGTTCAAGGCTGGCGATGTGCTGTTCACGGAAGGCGAAGTGGGTGATTGCCTGCATCTGGTGCGCGTGGGATCACTGACCATTTCGCGCAGCATTGGCGGCAAGGATGTCGTGCTCAGTTATGTCGCCGCCGGCAATTACGTCGGCGAAATGGCGCTGATGGGTGAGTCACGCCGTTCCGCTACCGCGCGTGCGGCAATTGCGACCGAAACCGTGCGTCTGGATGGCGACGCATTCAAGAAACTGGTCAATCGCATTCCGGTTTTGCGCTTGCGCCTGCAGTCGGAATATCGACAGCGCACCACGGCAAATCTGGCGATGCAGGCGATGCCCGGTGGCGGCGACATCATTTCATTCCTGCTTGCTCAGGGTGCTGGGGAAGCAACCGATATCTTGCTGATCGACGAATCGCTTTGCGTTCGCTGCGACAACTGCGAAAAGGCCTGCGCGGAAACGCATTCCGGAAATTCGCGCCTGAATCGCGAGGCCGGCCCGACGTTTGCAAACGTGCATGTGCCAACGTCATGTCGGCATTGCGAACATCCGCATTGCATGAAGGATTGTCCGCCGGACGCGATCCATCGGGCGCCAAACGGCGAGGTTTTCATTGCCGACAACTGTATTGGCTGCGGCAATTGCGAGCGCAACTGCCCCTATGGCGTGATCCACATGGCCTACAAGGCACCGAAAAAGCCCGGCCTGTTGCAATGGTTGATGTTTGGGCGCGGTCCGGGGCCTGGCGAAGCACCGCACGACCCCGACGAGCACCACGATCCTTCAACCAAGAAAGCAGTCAAATGCGACATGTGCAAATCCATCGCCGGTGGTCCGGCATGCGTGCGATCATGCCCGACGGGTGCGGCGATTCGCATTTCCCCGGAAGAATTCCCCGCGTACGCGCAGTCAAGACGGTAATCGTCGAGTATGCATGATTCCATTCTGACCTACGCCAAATCGCGCTATCTTTGGGCAGCCATCGCGCTCAGCGCGGCGTCGTTGATTGCCTATCTGATGTACGACCCGGGTGGCCCGCAAAACGGCGGAACCTGGCTTGGTTACACCCTCGGCACAATTGGTGCGCTGCTGATTGTCTGGCTGATGCTGTTCGGCATTCGCAAACGCAGTTATGCGCGCAATATCGGCACCCTGCGCGGCTGGTTGTCAGCACACATCTATCTTGGCACCACACTGATTCTTGTCGTGCTGCTGCATACGGGTTTCCAGTTCGGCTGGAATCTGCACACCTTGACTTTCGTGTTGATGCTGATCGTGATTTTTTCCGGCTTTTTTGGCGTCTTCGTCTATCTGCGCTATCCAAACTTGATGACGCGCAATCGTGAAAGCGCGACGCGCGACGCCATGCTCGACGAAATTGTCGAGATCGATCAAAACACCTTGTCGCTGGCCGACGGAGTTGACCCGAAAATCCACGCAATCGTGCTGCGTTCGATCGAGAACACAAAGCTCGGCGGTGGCGTGTGGACGCAACTGCGTGCGCGCGACGGTTCGGATCTGGCGCTGGATTCACTACACAAGGCAGTAGCTGATCGCGAGGGCCGCGCCGAAACCAAAACCACTGAAATGCCAACCATGTTCGCGATGGTCGATTTCCTTGCTGGTCGCGCAACCGACAAGCAAGGCGAGGCCATGCGCAAGCTCATCGACCTGATCTCGCGCAAGAAGGGTCTGGCGAGCAAAGTTGCGCGCGACATGCAATATCAGGCGATGATGGAAATCTGGCTCTACATCCATGTCCCGATTTCGTTTGCGTTGCTCGCGGCATTGATTGGGCACATCGTTTCGTCGTTTTTTTATTGGTGATGACGATATGACGGTGATCGCTCATTCGGTATTTCCCGTTCCAAGCCAAA
>DASSXQ010000163.1:0-11397 GCA_035703725.1 Rudaea sp. | reverse complement strand
GCCGCGTTGTCGGCAATCACCAGTTCGACTTGGCCGATGTACGAGCTGATCGCGCTGATTCCGCCACCAAACCTGGCATGGTTGGAATCGATCTGGCTGCCGGAAATCGTCAACGTGCCATCGCCATAGATTCCCACGCCGCCGCCGTAGCCGCTGTCATTGCCATGAATGCGCAGGTTGTTCAGCGTCAACGCACCGCCGCCGGAATGGAATCCAACGCCACCGCCACCGATCAGCGAATTGTCCGCGCCCTTGCCACCGCTGATGTCCAGATTGGCCAAGGTGACGTGGCTGTTGCCGCTGATGCTGAAAACCGGGTCGTTGCCGTTGCCACTGATCGCGACTTGCGCGGGTGCGCCGCCACCACCACAGCCGACGTTGGGATCACAGATCACCGGCGGCGCGTCGCATCGGTTGGCGGTGCCGCTCAGCGTCAACGACTTGTCTGCAATCGTGATGTGCTGGGCGGTGTACGTGGCCCCGTTGTACGTGCTGACCACCACCGTGGTTCCCGCGCACACCACGTTGTCGATTGCAGTCTGAATCGACGCCGTATTGCATTGCGCGCTGGTGCCCACGTAAATGTAGTGTGCAATTGGCTGACAGATCGCCGCAGCTTGCTGGCTGGCAACCACGCAGCAAAGCGCAAACGTGATCCGATGAAACAGCGTGGTGGACATGGCATTCTCCCTGGATGGGTATGGGCACGTGGACAGGGACGAACAACGCCATCCACTCGACGATTGCGACATGGAGGCAGGCATCGACCGGTACGCCAAAGGCCACGTGCTGCCGCCAAGTCCGGGCAACACGAGCAAAAAGATTCAACGACTCATTGCTGCAATGTCGTGCTTCAGTGCACGGCGTCACTGTCCGCATGCGCGGCGTATTGACCGCCGAGATCGTGCAGCAGGGCTTTGGTCTGGGGCGAAAGTTCCGACGGATCCACACCCAGGGCGATGGCGTCATTGGCGCTGCGGTGCGCGGCGTCGGTTTGTTTCAGATCGAGCAGAATTTGCGCCTTGAGCACCAGCATTGCCACGCGCCGCGCCTTGCTTTGCGGAGCAACGCGCTTCCAATCGACGAGCGTGCGATCAATTTCGCGCAGCGCGTCGTCGTTGCGTCCAGCCAGCCACAACGACTGTGCGTAACCGTTACGAATCAGCGCCGCTTCACGCGAGGCGTCGAGGCCGTCGTGTTCGAGAATCGACAACGCTTCGGCCGCCAGGCGCAACGCCTCGTCGCTTTTGCCTTGTTTGGCAGCAACGTTGGCCAGAGTGGACAGGGAGTAGGCGACGGTCGGATGGCGGCTGCCGAACAAGGTGCGGCGTTGCGCCAGCGCCTGCTCCATTTCCGCGCGTGCCTCGTCAAGCCGGTTCTGGCGATACAGCGACATGCCAAGATTGTTGTGTGCCCGCGGACAGACTTCGTCCTTGATGGCGGCTTTGCTGCAAACGGCAATTGCCGCTCGATAATCGCTATCGGCCCGGGAAAAATCCTGTTGTTCGATCATCACCGTGCCAAGCGCGTTGTAATCGGCGGCGATTTCCTGATGGGAATCGCCGAATACCTGACGGTCCATCGCCAATGCCTGATCGAGCAGGGTCTGAGCCTGCGCGTATTTTTCCGCACGCGCCACGACCTGGCCGAGATCGCGCAGGGTTCTGGCGATTTCATGGTGTGGCGCGGTATAGATTTTTTTCTTCAGGGCAAGCAACTCGCTGAATCGCGCTTGTGCCGCATCGAGATTGCCGACGCCGTCGGTGGCAGTGGCGAAACTTTCCAGTGCGGCCACGTAGCGGTCGTCTTGCGGCGCGTGCAGCGCGCGCCAGCGTGCAAGCAGCGGCTCCAACTCGCGTACGGCATCCGGATAGCGCTGCGCCTGGGCCAGCGTGTTTCCCACATCCAATGCGACGCCGAGCGCCTCGAGGCTGTTGCTTGCATGCAGTTGATTCGCGGCGGCGACAGCCTCGCGACGGTATGCAATTGCCATGTCGGGCTTGCCCAACTGCATCTGCGCCGCAGCAAGCACCCCGAGTGCGCGCAGCAGCGCTGGGCGTGGTGCAGCACGCAGGGCGGGAAGCCGTGCGGTCAATTTTGCAACGGCTTCGGCATTGGCCCCTGCGCGTTGCAACGCATCGGTCTGCATCACCAGGGCGGCGTCGGCACCACGCTGGTCGCCGATGTTGGCCAAGCGTGTTTGCGCGTCGGCGAACAGGGCTTGGGCGCGTGCAAAGTTGTCCTGGGAAAGGGCCACTTCACCAAGTGTGCACAATACGTCCGCGCGCGTGGCCGCATCGAGATTCGGCGTTGTGGCCAGTCGCAGACGCGCCTGCTCAACGAGAATTTCCGGTGTTGCGCGCTGATCGCGCGGCAGGTGCGCGCGGGCAGCGTCGAAAACGCCAAGCAGAAAATCGCGCACCGTATTTGCCCGAGCTGCCTCATGCCGGGCGACGTTCGCCTGCCACACAGCCATCCCCAGCGACGCCAGAATCGCCAACACGAATGCCGCGGTTACGGCCACGCCGCCGCGATGGCGCTGGATGAACTTTTTGGTTCGGTACAGGCGCGATGGCGGGTGCGCCGACACCGGCTGGCGTTGGAGGAAGCGTTCAATGTCGTCGGCAAATGCGCCGGCCGACGCGTAGCGACGCGCAGGGTCTGCATCCAGCGATTTCAATACGATGTTGTCCAGGTCGCCGCGCAATTGTTTGCGCAGTTGCGCCGGCGCGGAATCCGGAACCTTCTTGTCGGACGATGGCTTCGGCAACTCGTTGGTGCGTGTGGACGGGCGCCTGGTTGGCGTTCCCGCGGGTCGAAGGCCGAGCAGCAGTTCATGCAACAGCACACCCAGTCCGAACACATCGGTGGCCGTGGTGATGGCGCCGCCGCGAACCTGCTCCGGAGCCGCATATTCGGGCGTGTACACCCCCACGGTCACGCTCCGGGTATCCTCTTCGAGCAGTTTGGCAATGCCGAAATCGAGCAATTTGGGTTGTCCATCCGCGCCGACCAGAATATTCGACGGCTTGATGTCGCGATGAACGATCAGGCTGCGGTGCGCGGCTTCGACGGCGCGACATACCTCGACAAACAAGCGCAGACGTTGCGGCAAATTCAACCGCGCTTGTTCGGCATGTTGGGTAATCGGCAATCCGTCGACAAATTCCATCACCAGGTACGGGATGCCTGCCGCCGTCACGGCGCCATCGATGAGACGCGCGATGTTGGGGTGTTGCAGGCGCGCCAGGACTTGACGTTCGCGCGTGAACAGACGCTGTTCGAGTTGCGAATACAATCCGCGGCGCAGCAATTTGATGGCAACGTGTTGACTGAAGTCGCAATCGGCGCGTTCACCCAGAAATACCACTGCCATCCCGCCCTGGCCAAGTCTGCGCACGATACGGAATGCGCCAATGCGCTGGCCGATCAGACCGTCCGCCGGCAGGTCCTGCGCACTCAGGCGCGCCACATGTTCAACAGCCGGTGTGTCCAGAAAGCCACGGTCGTCGTCGGCGCGCAGCAGACGTTGCAGGGTTTGGCGTTCGTGTGCATCCGTCACGTTCTGGTCCAGCCATGCCTCCCGTTGCGCGGCGGGTTGTTCGAGTGCGCGCTCAAACAGCTCACGCATGCGATTGCGCGTGGGTTGCAGGGATTCGATGGAATCTGAAGGTTCGCAGGTCATGGCAACGATGGAAAACGCCGTCGGATCAGAAGTTGCGACTCTTGTCGCGCGAATTCCGGTATCAATTGAGCTGATCGTGGAGAAATGCGCGCGCAAAACGCCAGTCGCGATCAATCGTGCGCCGGGCGAGACCCAGAGTTTCGGCAACCTGTTCCAGCGACAGGCCGGCGAAATAACGCAATTCAACCACGTTGGCCGCGCGCGCATCGGCGAGCGCGAGTTGTTGCAGCGCCGCGTCCAATGCCAGCGCCTGCTCGGCGCTGGCAAGCGCGAAGCGTCCATCCCCGGCCAGGGTTGTGCGAATCCAGTCGCCACCGGCGCGTTGACGCAGGCGGTCGCGGGCGCGGTCACTCAGATAGTGACGCATCGCGCGCGCGGCATAAGCAAAGAATTGTGCAGGATGGGAAAAGTGCAATTCACGCCGCTCGCACACGCGCAGGTACAATTCATGGACCAATGCGGTGGTGTCCAGGGTGCCGTGCCCGCGCTGGGCAAGTTGGCGTCCGGCCATCGCTTTCAGACGTGCGTAAACGGCATCGAATAACGCGTCGGCCGATTGCGATGCTGGCGCGGCATTTGCGGATGTGTCGGGTGCGAGGGTGGTCACAAAGTGATTCTCCAGATGGGCATTCTAGCGCCCGTGCGGCAAATCCCGGCAAGTTCGGCGGTGCAATCGTTTGCTGCGCCGCGGCGTGGCAAATTGTGTGAATTACGTTAAAAAAGCGCGCATAGACAAAAGCGCAATACCGGGGAGGGTGGCCCGTCGCGAGTGATCGCGGCGGGTTTTTATTTTGCGGGAACGGGAATTCGGGAATTGGCAGCACGCGCCAGTTCCCATTCGTCGCGCTTTCGTCGTCTAATGCGGTCATGTTTTTGCCAGGGCCATTGAGCGAATTCGTTGACGCGCGTTATGCGCGCCTGCTGGCGCATTGCCATGATGCCGGTGTGGGTGTGCACGATGACGCTGGCGTGGACGAGCGCATCAAGCGCGTCTTGCTGGCCAGTGATTTTGCCAGCGATTGTTTCGAGCGGGAACCGACGTTGCTGGGTGCGCAGTCCATGGCGTTGTTGACCGACCCGCATTCAGCGCAGTCGCGACCGCTGCGCTTGCCGGACGACATGGACGAGGCACAAGCGATGCGCGCGGTGCGGCGCTACCGTCGGTGCGAAGCCTTGCGTTTGATCTGGCGCGACGTCAACGATCTGGATGCAATCGAAGACACGTTGGCCGGTTCCAGCGCGCTGGCGCAAGTGTGCCTGGCTGCAGCGCTGGCGTACGCCGAAGGCCAACTCACGCGTCGTCATGGCATTCCACGAGACGAGGCGGGCAAGGCTCAGCGCATGGTTGTGTTTGCCCTTGGCAAACTCGGTGGCGCAGAACTGAATTTTTCATCGGATATCGATCTGATTCTGGCCTATCCGGACAACGGGCGCAGCGACGGTGCGCGTGCACTGGAAAATGAAATCTGGTTTGCCCGCGCGGGGCAGTTGCTGGTCAAGCTGCTGGCCGAAATCAGCGTTGATGGACAAGCCTTCCGCGTGGACCTGCGCCTGCGCCCATTCGGCACTGCCGGTCGCGTTGCCTTGAGTTTTGCCGCGATGGAACAGTACTACCAGCGCGAAGGCCGCGACTGGGAGCGCTATGCGTGGATCAAGGCGCGTCCGGTTGCCGGTGATATCAGCGCAGGCAACCGGCTGATCGATATCTTGCGGCCGTTCGTGTATCGACGCTATTTCGATTACACCGCGTTTGCGGGATTGCGCGAGATGAAAACGTTGATCGACGCGCAGGTTGCGCGCAAGGACATGGCCGCAAATTTGAAACTGGGTCCGGGCGGAATTCGGGAAGTCGAGTTCGTGGTGCAACTGCTGCAGTTGATTCGCGGTGGGCGCGAGCCAAGTTTGCGTGAACGCGGCCTGTTGCCGGCATTGGCTGCTTGCGAACGTCTCGGGGCATTGCCGGATGCCAGTGCGCGGCGTTTGCGTCACGCGTATCGCTACTTGCGCCGGATCGAAAATCGCGTGCAGATGTTGCGTGACGAACAAACCCATGATTTGCCCGATGACCCACTGGACCGGGCACGCATTGCCGGGGCATTGGGTCTGGCCGACTGGGACGCGTTGCACGGCGAAATATGGCGCGTTCGCGAAGACGTCATCGAGGAATTCCACGCGCTGCTGGCGCCGGAACCTGCGGTGACGTCGCTTCCGGCATCCAACGTGGCGGCCGACTACTGGCAACGCTTGCGCCAGGACAGCGCCAAGCCGGCGGAATTGGTGGCAATGGGATTTTCGGCTGCGGCTGCCGCCGACCTGCACGAGCAAGCTGCGAGCTTGCGCAACGGCGCTGCGTCCAACTCATGGTCGATTCGCGCGCGCGCGCGGCGCGATCGCCTGGTGCCGCAATTGATCGAAGCCGCGGCAGCGAGCAAGGCGCCCGACGCCTGTCTGCAACGGCTGTTGCGCCTGCTGCATGCGGTAATGCGACGTTCGGCCTATCTGGCCCTGCTGGAAGAACAAGTGCATGCGCGCGAACGGGTGGTGGCGCTGTTTGCCGATAGCGCCTTGCTGGCTGATCGCGTCATCGCGCATCCGCTGCTGCTGGATGATTTGTTCGCCGCACACGATCAGGTCATGGTGCCGGATCGGCGCGTGCTGGCTGCCGAAATCGACCGGCGTTGCGCACAACTCGACGAGACCGATGCAGAGGCGGAAATCGAAATCGTGCAGGAAGAAAAACACAGTGCCGCGTTCCGCATTGGCCTGGCCTACCGTGATGGACTGGCCGCAACCACGGCGGCGCGCATGCTCAGTGACACGGCACAGGTCATTGTTGCGCGCAGTCAGGCTGCCGCCAGGCGCGACATCGAGCGCCAACACGGGCGACTTGGTGGCGCCGGCATGGCCGCCATCGGTTACGGCAGTCTGGGTGGCGAAGAACTGGGCTTCGACTCGGATCTGGATCTGGTATTTGTTTACGACGCAACATCGATGCAGCCCGAAAGCGACGGACCACGACCGATGGAAGGCGCGCGTTATTGCGCGCGGATCGCACAGCGCGTGGTGCATTGGCTGACCACGCGGACTCGCGCCGGCCAACTGTATGAAGTGGACGTGCGCTTGCGTCCGGACGGTGGCAGCGGATTGTTGGTCACCAGTCTGGACGCGTTTGTCGAGTATCAGTTCGAACGCGCGTGGATTTGGGAAACCCAGGCACTGGTAAGGGCGCGTGCGATTTGCGGAGACGATGCCACGCGCAAGCGCTTCGGCGAAATCCGCGCCGGATTGCTCACCCGTCCGCGCGAAGCGGCAATCTTGCGCGAGCAGATCGGGGCCATGCGCGTGCGCTGGCGCAGCGAACGCGACCGTTCCGATGCGACGCATCTTGACCTGAAACAAGGTCCTGGTGCGTTGCTCGATATCGAATTCATCCTGCAATTTCTGGTGCTGTTGCATGCATCGCGTCATGCCACGCTGCTCGACAGCGGCAATAGTGCTGCGTTGATTGCGCTGGCGGCCAGCGCTGGTGTTCTTGCTGCGCAGCAGGCATGCGCCTTGAGCGAAGCGCATGCGGCCTTGCTGGCGCGCGCACTGGATTGCACGCTGGATGCGCGCCGTCGCGTTGTGCCGCTGGATGCGACGCTGATGCGGCACACGGCGGCAGTGCTTGGTGTTGCGGCAGGATTGGGGCTGGAACTGATTTGAGGTGATGGATATTTGGCTGGCGGTTGAGGGCTGAGGGCCGGGAGCGGAAAGACGAAAGCGAAAGAATGGCTTGCCTGATCCAGCTCGTGAACTTCAGTCCTTGGCCCCAAAAAATCACCCAGCCAATCAACTCAGTTTTCGCCGGTCTGTGCTGGCTCACGGGCCTGCATCCGCAGGCGAATCTTCCCGGCAACCTCGTCCAGCTCGCGCAATGGCGCGACCGGTGCAATTGTGGAAATATCCATATTGTGTTCGAGTGTGTGTACTCTGCGTTCGCTGACCAATGTTGCAGTGAACCGGACGAGCTTGCCGCTGGCTCCTGTTGGCAGCAGCGTCAATACCGGTTTGCCGGTGGCACAAGCCTCGCTGAGCATGTTGACCGAATCCGGTGTGACGACAATACGATCAGCCGCTGCCAGGTAGCCCTGATAAGGATTGATGCCATCGCGCTCATCAATCCAGTAGTGCAGGCAACCGGACGCGAGCGTTCCGCGCACGCGCGCACGCCAGCTATCGGGCGTGCGCCGCGAACAGGTAATCATCACGCTGCCGCCGTCGCGTGCGGTAATGGCCGCGATGTGTGCAAGCAATTTATCCAGCCATGTTTCGTCGAGGCCCAAGCCACGACGCGGGCCACCGAGCAGGACGGCTGTTCGTGGTTGCGGCAAGTGCGCCAGGCGGGGGAATTGGGTGAGTCCATCCGCCAACCATGTGTCGTTTACGCAGTTGAGCGATCCCAACGTCTGGATCACGTTTTCGCCCTGCAATGCATCGTGACGAGGTGCCACGACCACATCGAAGTTTGCCGGATCTACGCGCGGATCCAGGATTTGCACGGTAAAGGTTCTGCCGGCACCGGCATGGCGCAAACAACGCGTGACCAGTGCCGACGCGCGCCCGCAACCCACTGCCAATGGCGGCCATGGCGCCCGCATTTTCCGGCGCACGTTCGCCGGAAATGCCAAGCTGGCGGCGCTGGTCAAGCGTGGAGCAAACCACGACCACGGCGGACGCAGTTCAATGCGCAGCATTTGGGTTTGTTTGGCCAAAGCTTGTGCCAGGGCCAAAGCCTGACGCTCGTTGCCGGCTGCGCCATCAGCGATAGCCCATGCTGCCGAAGATGCGTCGGCGATCAGTGGATCCATGCGGGCAGAGGCGGGTTCAGCCACAATGCAATTCAGTCGGGGAAGTCGGGGTACCGCCGTGGCGACGGCAGTCGTCGCCGGATGCGGTCGCCATATCCGGCCGATGATACCGGCAAATCCTCCCGGTCATGGTGATCCGGGAACCATTTGCACGGGCCAACGTCTTGTTAAGCAACCTCTGCACGGCCTGGCACAGGCGTGATGGTACCCGGAAAGTTCGCAGCTCGTGTCGCGTGGTACAGTTCAGGCTGGTTGCCCGTCGAACCGGCGCAACGCAGGATTGCGGGCAGGCCCATCGGGTGGCACCTGCGTCAGGCCGTGCAGAGGTTGCTTGATTGCCAAGCGAGCCATCATCTTGAATCTTTCATGCCGATGCGAATCAGCAATTCCCGTCGCAATTCGCACGTGGATCACTGCGTCGTCAATCCGGCATGGTGCATCCAATGAATCCTCAACCCGTCCCAGGAGAAAAGTCATGTTGCGCAGTATCTTGTTGTTCGGCACGTTGCTTGCGGTCAGTCTGCCGGCTTTTGCCGCCGTGGAAAAGTACGAGATTGATCCAAACCACACCCAGGTCCGGTTCACCTGGAATCACTTTGGATTTTCCAACCCCGGTGCCATGCTGGAAAATGTCCGCGGTGCGATCATGCTCGACACTGCCGACCTGACCAAATCCTCAGTCAGCGTAACCATCCCGTTGAGCGGCATCGATACCGGTGTGGACAAACTCGATGAGCATCTGAAAGCCGCCGATTTCCTGGATGCGGCCAAATATCCGGACATCACCTTCAAGAGCACAAAGGTGGAAAAAGCCGGTACCGACAAACTCGCAGTCACCGGCGATCTGGACGTTCATGGGGTGAGCCGGCCAGTCACGCTACAGGTACGGATCAACAAGATTGGCGAAAACAAGATGATTGCTTCAAAGTCCGCAGGATTCGATGCCGAGGTCGTGCTGAAGCGATCGGACTTTGGCGTCGACAAATATGTCCCGGCAGTCAGTGACGCCATTCACGTACATATCACCGTGTCTGCAAATCTGGCCAAATAGCACAGGCTGATTCGATGAGTCGAAGGGTTCAACGCAAACGGACTTGCGTATCGGACCGTGCCAAATCGAGGCACTCCCCGCAGCAACATCGGGCCAGCACAGGTAGAGCGACTATCCGTCGGGGATAGTCGCCCACACCGGCGCTTCAATTGTTTTGCACACCTTCATTCTTGAGCGCTTCGATCCCGGCAAGGTTGACGCCGGCCAAAGCTGTTTTGAGGGTGTCGATATTCGGCACATCCGAGCCGTTTACCTCGACCACGAAGCGGTCGCCAAGGACAATGGTGTATTCGCCGCTGCCGCTGTTGTTCCATTTCTCGTGGATCAAACGGCCGTCCTGATGCCAGGTTTTTTCGTAGCCGGTATTGCTTTGCGTGTCCTGGTCCATTCCGGCAAATCCAGCCAGAGCCATGATGCCTTTGGCACCGCCCGTATCGGTAATTTCCAGATTCAGCTCCGCGCCCCCCTGCGGATTGCGGTAGGTGGCTTTGGCATTGGAGACTTGAATCCCGATCGGTGCCTGACGAGTGGCTTCAAAACTGGTTTGCGGCATGCCGCCGAGTGTGGCTGGCAGGAAGGCTTTGAGCGCATCGGGCTTGAGTGCCTCCACCTTGGCGCCGCCCCCGAGAACGGCACCGAGCATCTGGCCCGCAGCGGCGGCCTGTGCATTGGCGTCGCCGGACTTCTGCGCCGCTTCCATCTTCTTGCTGGCTTCGGCCGCGTTCTGGCCCATGGCCACCAATGCACCCAGCGGATTGCTCTTGTCCGGAGTAAATGATGTGGACTGACCCATGTTTGCGCCACGCATAAGCGCACCACTGGTAAGCGCGGACACCCCGCTCATCGTGCCGACGATGACCGCCAGAATCCACCCCAGCACGATGCCGATGATGACCACCACGGCCGCGTAGCCGGCAGCCTTGTCCGATGGACTGTGCATGGTGTGCTGCAAACCCAGGTACATCAGATAAATCGCGTAAATTGCCGCTGCCAACACCAACAGCGTAACGATCACACCCAGTCCCGGCAGAATATGCAGGATGCCAACAACCCAAACTGCGGTGTAGCTGTACACCGCTGCCTTGAGCGCCTGGGTCAAGTTTGCCGTGGCACCGAAACTCGGCGCCAACGCATTGATGATCAAGGCGAGGATGTAGCACATGCCGAGTGAAACGGCATAACCGAGGATCATCTGGATGAGGGCCGGGAAGAAACCGACGTGAATCGTTCCGAGAAACGGCACATGAATGCCGAACAGCACCAATCCGATGAACGTTGCCAGTGGACTGAGTGCGGCGACGATAACGATGTAATTCTTGTACAGCCCTGCAACACTGTCGGGTTCGGCAGCGATCACGGGCCATTCGGTCTTGGGTGTCAGCAGGACATTCTTGATACGCGCGATGATTTTGGCGATATCCACGATGCAATCCCTCACTTTCAATGGAAAGATGCCCGATCTTACCTGTTTGCGTGGACGTTTGCGCCCGGCCAGGGTTCGGTGGCGTCAGTGTCGCAATTCGCATGAATGTACGCTTGCGCCTGTGGCTCGAATTGACCGGATTTGACCCAAATCAAAACGCAAGCTGGCGTGCAACTTGCTAGACTTGCAGATCGCTTCAATCGTTTTGGTTCATTACCATGTCCGCTACCGCCACTCCCGTCTCTTCGACTTCGTTTCCCACCTCCGGGCTGATACCGGCCAGCAACGCGCCCGGATCGATTCCGGCCAATGCCGAGAATCGCTACGACGTTACCCGCGCCAACCTGCCGTTGTCGTGCCCGATGCCGGGTATGCGACTGTGGAATTC
>DASSXQ010000162.1:0-5068 GCA_035703725.1 Rudaea sp. | reverse complement strand
CCGACTATGCCGCGCCGGAGCAATTCAGCGGCGGCGCAATCACCACCGCGACCGATGTCTACGCGCTTGGCGTGGTGCTGTACGAGCTGCTTGCCGATGTGCGCCCGCGCCGGGCGCAGGCCGATCCCACCCATGCCACCGAACCGCTGCCGCCAAGCGCCGCGATCGACCGCGTCGCCGGCAATGCGCAAGCACGCCGCCGCGCGCTGCGCGGCGACCTGGACCGCATCGCGCTCAAGGCGCTGGCCGCGGAACCGCAGCAGCGCTATTCATCCGCCGAAGCGCTCGCATCCGACATTGGTCGCTATCTGGGTGGCCGACCGATCATGGCGCGCGGCGACAGCGCGTGGTACCGGTTCCGCAAATACGCGCGGCGCAATCGCTACGTGTTGGCCGCAGCGACCATCGCGTTTGCGGTGTGCCTGGCGGCGACATTCGTCAGCCTGCATCAGGCGAATGTGGCGCGCGAACAAGCGCAGCGGGCGACGGCGGTGCGCGAGTTTCTCGTCAATGTGTTCGACAATGCCAATCCCGACGAAAACCGCGGCAAGCCGATAGCCGCGCATCAGTTGTTGGACACAGGCGCGAAAGAACTGGCGCGACGACCCGGCACGGCACCGGCGATCGAAGCCGATGTCGCCTCGCTGCTCGCCCGGCTGTACCAGGACATCGGCGATAGCCCGCGCGCCAATGACCTGGCCAATCGCGCACTGGCACAAAGCGAAAACGCGCGCGTCCCCGACGAGGTGCGCAGCCGCGCCCTGCTCGCGGCCGCTGCGCTCGAAGCCGAAAACAAAAACAGCTACGACCACGCGCTTGCCCATGCGCGCGAAGCCACGGCTTTGCTCGACGGCGCCGCGCAAAAGGATTGGAAGTCCATCGCCGAAGCCCACCGCATCATCGCATTGTGCTTGATCGAAACCGGCAAGTACGCCGACGCAGCCGCACTGCTGCGCAAGGCCCTGCCCGTTCAGATCGTGCAACCCACCGCGCGCAGCGAGGCGCTGGCCGATGAGTACGTATTGCTCGGGCGCGCACTCGAAAACCTCGGGCATTTCGACGAAGGCGAAGTCTCAGTGAATGCAGGCGCGACGATGTTGGGCGAGATGTTCGGCAAGGACAGCAATCGTTACGCCTACGCGCTCAATCAGCTCGGCATGCTTTTGGACGACAAAGGCGACTACGCGCGTGCGGAACAAACCTACCGGCAGGTGCTCAAGATCCATAGGGGTACGCTCGGACCCGATCATCACAATACCTTGACGGCCGAGTACAACCTGCTCGGCGACATCGAGGCGCAGGGACACTACGCGCAGGCGCTGCCGCAGCGTCTGGCGCTACTCGAACGCAGGAAATCCTCGGCCGAGACCACGCCCATCGAGAAGGCGCAGGATCACGACGCGGTTGCCATCGACTACCGCGAACTGGGCCGTTTCGATGAAGCGGTGGCGATGTCGCGGCAAGCAATCTCGCTGCTGGATGCGTCACAGGGACCGGGCAGTTCCTACAGCGCCGGCATGTTGCGTCACCTGGGGCTTGCCTTGGCCATGCAAGGGCACTACGCGCAAGCCGAAACCGTATTCCGCAACGCCCTCGCCATCAAGCTCAAGTATGGTCCGGCGACGTCGTTGGGTGCCTGCGGTTTGCGCAACGACATCGGTGAAATCCTGCGCGAACAAGGACGCTCTGGCGAGGCCATCGAACAATTGCAAGCGCTGACTCGCGACGCCTGCCTGATCGGGCTGACCGAAACCGACCCGTGGCGCCCCAAGGTATTGGCCAATCTCAGTCAGGCGCAACTCGATGCGGGCGATGCGGCAAGCGCGAACAGCACGGCCGATTTGGCGATGCGCTACGCACGCAAGGTATTTTCATACCATTACTACGGACTGGGACTACCTTTGTTCGCGCAAGCTCGCGCGCGGCTGGCGGTCGGAAAATCCGCCGAAGCCGAGCCGCTGCTGCGCGAAGCGCTGGCCGTGCGCAGTCCGCCGCATCCGGCCAACGATCCGCGCGTGCTCGAAGTGAAAGTCGCCCTCGTCAATGCACTTGTCGCGCAAAACAGGAACGATGAAGCGCAAACCCTGCGCCGCGAAATCGAACCGCTGCTGAAGGCGTCGTCATCGCCCTACGCCGCCGATCTGCTCGCGCGCCTCGCTGCGCACTGACTGCCACGCCACCGTCAGGGCGAACCGAAACCATCGCGGAAGATGAAATCCTCGGGATATTGGCGTTCGACGGCGCCCATGTCGGGATGGCCGGCTGGCGCGCCGCGGGGCTGCCCGCGCTGATCGGTGGTGGACATCGAGGAATCGAACACTCCCGCGTCGATAACCGGACTGTCAAACGCTGGCAACATCGTCAGCGTGGGCCCGCCGTTGTCGCGCAGCGGACCGAGTTGCGGATCCTGATTGAGTATATTCCCGCTCCCGGCAATCACTGCGAATCCGGATGTTTTTATCAAGCTCTTGACCACATTGAAGTTGCCGGTCAAGTCGCAATCGCCGTCGCGACTGGAATTGTTCGCGACAACACTGCCGGTAATGGCTACTGAGCCTCCTGGGCTCACATGAACTCCACTCCCGCAGTTGCCGACAGACGACGCGTTGCTCGTGATCGTGGATCGAGTGATCGAAAAACCTGAAGTGGCAATTGAACTTCTGACGAAATCAATGCCACCACCAGCACCCATGCTTGCGGTACTCGCGCTGATCGTCAAATCGCTCACAGTGAGGCAGGCATGGTTGGAATGGATGGCACCTGCATTTGCGTCAAACGACCGGATAGAGAATCTCGCCAAAATCCACTTCGGGATGATCCAGCATCAGTTCGATCACGACCGGGATGACGGCCAGCATGAGATTGGCGCCGCCCTTTACCTGGGTGCGGTTTGCGCGGCTGTTCCAGGTGGCCCCACCGTGCAAGAGCTGATTGCGCAGCACATAGAGACGGTCGAATACGACACTCAGTACGAGATCTGTCTTGCCGTCGAGCACGGCTCGCGTGGCGAACGTACTGCTGGCTTGAAATTGCCTTTCCCATTGTTGAGTGGCATCGTGATCGCGTAATGCTTTCCAGAACGGTTCGAAAACGAACTTGTTTGCGATCAGTGTCCGCACCGGTCCGCTGAATTGCTTCAGCATCAATGCTGCCAACTGCCGGTCCGTGTCGATGGATGCCAGCCTCGTGAAAAACGCGCCCAGTTGTGCACGCTGACTTTCCTCTCCGCCGAATGCCTTGGCATAGGCGGCATTGAAGGCGATCCAGAGGAACACGAAACGTGCGTCAGGATCGGCGCCCTCGCGCTCCGCGCGCGCCAGCCAACTGATGGCGCGATGGATGCGGACACGTGAGCTTTCCGAATGGGTTTCGCCTTTGCAATGGAGTTTGTGCTTGAGCGATGCCGCAGTGCTGTTGCTCTTGGTCACGCGAATCTCCTTCGATACGACGTTGCGGATTGGGAATATCCACGACACATCACGCCGCCATCGCGTGTTCGTAATACGGTCGCTCGCGATCGTCGAGTATTTGGTACAGCGCGGCCAGGTTGCGCGGATCCGGATCAAGCCATGCATCCACGTGTTCGGGCTTGATCGGAATGATGCAGCGGTCGTGACCGGCTGCAGCGATTTCGGCGGGTGGCTCGTCCGTGATCGCGGCAAACGAAAGCAAATCCGGCGCATCCTTTCCCTGCCAGTGTGACCACAGGCAGGCGACGAGCATGTCCTGCGCGGGACGTGGCCTGAATGCCAGTACGACGTTTTCTTCTTTCTCACCGTCGCCCAGCGTGCGGCCTTCGACGCGATGGCGACTGACATTTTCATAAAACGCGCGCACCACCATGATGCCGTGGCTATGGCCAAACTGGCCCTTCCAGAACCCTTCCAGGTTATCGCGACGTGCGTTGTAGGTGCCGGGATATTTCGTATCGTAAAACGCCGGCTTGCCGACGGGGCGGCATTGATAGCGCATGGGTTTGACCACGCGCTGGCCGTTTTCAACAATCATCACCGGCGCATGCCAGCCCGGAAATATTCGCGAATCGCGATCCTCGAGTTTGTTGCGGCGCAGATCAGACAGCTTGGCCAGCGACCACGCAATCTTGGTTGTGGCAATGCGTTGGTCGTCGAGTGCCTTTTTCGTTGTCTTGATTTTCAAGCTGCGCTCGGCGTCGGCCAGGCGAGTCTTCTGCTTGAACAGATCGCGTTCGAGTTTGATTGCCTGCGCCGCATTGTATTCGTCAATCAGCGAATTGATTCGATGTTCGGCTACCGTCTTCGGATGCGCGAATCCCGCATCCATGGCTTTGGCAATACGAATCTTCGAATCGCTCAGACGCATCGTGTACAGATGCACGAAATCGGCAATGTCGATCTTCACGCCAAACGTGCGGATGTACCAACGGTAGTCTTCTTGTACTTCGGCGGAGTAACACATGCGCAGGTACTCGCGGGAAGATCATGATTGCCGATGGATGGACCGACCTTGCAATCTTAACAAAACCTTTTCGCAGGGTCGCCGCGAGTGCGATATACAGCGTCGCGTGCGAGCGTGGCCGAATCACCGAACCTGCTTGGACGGCGACTCCCGAATTCAACAAACCCGGAGAACATCTCTTGAACGAAACAATGCTGCCATCGATTCCATCGCGTAGTCGGTTGGTACTGACGCCATTGCTTGCCGCGTTGCCGCTGCTGGCCGCGAACGCGACGGGTGTGGCCACGCGCATCCCGGACAGCTATGCGCGTCCGGCGACGTTGGCGAGCATCGACGACACGCGCCATTTGAATTTGCGCTGCACCGGCAGCGGTACCCCAACCATTGTGTTGGAATCCGGTTCGCATGCGGATTCGAGCACGTGGTTCCGATTGCAGCCGTTGCTGGAAAAGTCCGCGCGAGTGTGTGCCTATGACCGCGCCGGTTATGGCTTCAGCGATGAAGGTCCGCTGCCACGCAATCTGGACGCGGACATTGCCGATCTGCATGCGCTGATCGACGATGCGCAGCTTGTCACGCCATTGCTGCTGGTTGGACATTCGCTGGGCAGCAATATCGTGCGTGGCTACGC
>DASSXQ010000130.1:0-3328 GCA_035703725.1 Rudaea sp. | reverse complement strand
AATTTCGTTGTCACACAGTTTCTCGCAAATTGCGTGAACGGCCGTGAAACCATGTGTCCAAGACCCAATCGGCTTGTACGACCCGCGACTCGGGTAGCATTACGGCCGTGCCAATTTGGAGTTCGAGACGGGCATGCAATCCCGCGCCATCGCTAGCCCCCTGATCGACAGCCACTGCCATCTGGATGCCGTCGAATTCGATACGGATCGAGATCGGGTGTTGCAGCGCGCAATCGACGCTGGCATCACGCGTCAAATCGTGCCGGCGGTTTCCGCCGCGACATTCGACAAGCTGCGTGGCATGTGTCGCATGCACGAAGGTCTGTTTCCTGCATACGGCTTGCATCCGCTGTTCATGACCGAACATCGGCCGGAACACATTACCGCACTGAAGCAGTGGATCGATTGTGAAAGCCCGATTGCCGTCGGCGAATGCGGCCTTGATTTTCACCTCGAGCGCACGAATGCCGATTCCCAGCTCCACATTTTCCGCGAGCAACTCCAACTGGCGCGCGATGCAAACTTGCCCGTAATCGTGCACGCCCGCAAGGCGCTTGATCAAGTCATCGTTGAAATTCGCAAAGTTCACAATCTGCGCGGCGTCGTGCACAGCTTCTCCGGGAGTCTTGAACAAGCCCGGCGATTGTGGGACATCGGTTTTTGCCTTGGTATCGGCGGGCCGATCAGTTATGACCGCGCGCGGCGTTTGCGCGGTATTGTCGCGAACATGCCGCTCGAATACCTGCTGCTGGAAACCGACGCACCGGATCAACCATTGCAGGGACATCAGGGCACACGCAACGAGCCTGCGATGCTGATCGACGTATGTCAAACTGTAGCGGCTTTGCGTGGTGTCGAACCGAGCGAAATTGCGGCTGCTACCACCCGAAATTGCGAACAGTTGTTCAACTTGCCGCGGTAATTACGCTTGCCGTGGCGTTTTTAGAAGTCGCTCGATTACCCGCGCCGCAGCAACCATTCCAACCGTCGCGGTTACGTGCATGGCAGCGCCAAGCCCTCCGCCACAATCGAGCTTGAGCGCGCCGCCGGTGCTTTGCGGACGTGTCCCGCAAACGCTGCCATCTGCTTGTGGATATTGCACGTTTTCCCGCGAAAACACCGCTTGAACGCCGAAATAGCGTTTCGGACTGCGCGACCAACCGTGCTCGTCGCGCAACTTGCGCCGCACCAGGGCAAGCAAGGCATCGTGGTCCGTGCGCGACAGGTCGCGGCTGGCAATCAATGTCGGATCCGTGCGACCACCAGCCGAACCCGAAACGACAATCGGAATCTTGCGGCGTTTGCAAAATGCGATCATCTCGATTTTGACGCGCAACGCGTCACAGGCATCAATGACCGCGTCGTAGCCGCGATCCAGAAGCATATCCAGATTCGTCGTGGTCACGAACTCGGGCAGTGCGTGCAGGCGAATTTCCGGATTGATTGCGCGCAGGCGCTCTCCGAGAACATCAACTTTCGGCCGTCCAAATTCGCCATCCAGCGCATGCGATTGACGGTTGACGTTGGAAACGCATACATCGTCCGCATCAATCAATGTCAGTTCACCTACACCCGAGCGCGCCAATGCTTCGGCGGCCCAGGAGCCCACGCCCCCGATGCCGACGACACACACATGCCTTTGCGCCAGTCGCGCGACAGTACCGATACCGTAAAGACGCTCAATGCCTGCAAAACGTTGATCCATATTCGCTACAAAATTGGGGCGTATACTCTAGTGTACCGCTTCGCCGATCCCGGCCTTTGAGGGTCCGTGGACGAACGTGGAGCAACATTGGCACCGAAACGAAGGCAGCATTGCGGGATGACTCATTCCCCGTTTGAATCCAGTTCCACCAATCCGGATCAGCCCACGGTGCTGGACACCGACTCGGCTGCCACGGATGCTGGGCAAACTTTTGCATGCGGACAGCGACTTGGGCCCTACCGGATCGAGAAATTGCTCGGCGAAGGCGGCATGGGCGCAGTCTATCTCGCCGAGCAATTGGAGCCATTGCAGCGTCGCGTGGCGCTCAAACTCATCCGCAGCCAACTGCGCGGAGGACTTGCCGAAGCTTACTTCCTGGTCGAGCGTCAGGCACTTGCGCGCATGGATCATCCGGCCATCGCGAAAGTCCATGACGCCGGGACCACGCCGCAAGGTTATCCGTTTTTTGCAATGGAATGGATCGACGGGTCGACGCTGTCGGCCTATCTGCATGCGCACGCGTTGTCCGTGGACGAAAAACTGGAGCTGTTCTCGCGTATCTGCAAGGGCGTGCAACATGCGCATCAGAAGGGCGTCATTCATCGCGACCTGAAGCCCAGCAACATTCTGGTCGTGGATGTCGATGGGCAACCCGTGCCAAAAATCATCGATTTCGGCATTGCTGTGGGTGCCACGCGCAACTCCGGAGGCGACATGCCACTGATGCAGCGCGTCGGAACCCACGGCTACATGAGCCCGGAACAACGCGAGGCGAAAAGCGGAGAAGTCGATATTCGCAGCGATGTCTACGCGTTGGGCGTCATGCTTCTGGAAATGCTCGCCCCGCAATCGATGCTCGACCACGCGCGCCATGCCGACATCGACAATCTCGGTCTGCACCTGGCGCTGCGCGCTTCTGTCGGCTACGACACCGAGGCGGATGCCGTGTGTGTGCGCGCATTGTCGGTTGTTCCAACGGCGTTGCGCTGGGTGCTGGTACGTGCCATTGATCCGGATCGCCATCGGCGCTATGAATCCGCGCAAGCCCTGGCCGACGACCTGGATCGCTACAGGCGAAACTACCCATTGGTCGCCGTACCTGGCACGCGCCGCTATCGACTGGGCATATTTGCGCGGCGCAACCGGGGTCCTTTGCTTGCCGGAGGCTTGATCGTTGCTGCCTTGATTGCAGGTACCACCGCGGCGGTTCTGAGTATGCTCGACGCGCGTGCTGCGGCAATACGTGCCAATCTGGAAGCGCAAAAGGCACGCGTAACGTCAGGATTCCTGACCGACGTGCTCTCTGGCATCGATCCGGAACAAGCGCGCGACATGGACAAGACACTACTGCACATGGTGCTGGATCGCGCCGCCGCGCGCGCCGGCAAACAACTTGCCAAACAGCCCGAAGTGCTCGCCGAAATTGAAGGAACGATTGGCTCGAGCTATCAGAGTTTGAGTGAGTACCCGCAAGCTCTCGATTTCACCCAACGCGCTTACGACGTGGCGCGAATGCAGATTGGCGCAGATGCCGTCACTACCCTCAAGCTGCAGCAGCAACTCGCAAAATTGCAGTTGTACTCCGGCAAGCCCAGGCAGGCATTGGAAACCAGTCGCAACAAT
>DASSXQ010000298.1:0-3471 GCA_035703725.1 Rudaea sp. | reverse complement strand
TCAAGTTCCTCGGCGACACCACGTCGGGTTGAGCCTTTCGGCAACGGGGCCTGGGTAACGGCACGCAAGCGCGCTTCCCATTCCGCCAGACCCGCGCCACCATCCGGATTGACCTTGAATTCGACCACGGTCGAACGATTGCTGTAAGCGGTAAATCCGATTTGACCCGGCGGTGTGACATACAGCCCGGCGGGCCCGGCGCGACGAATCCATCGGGTCACGTCGGCCCAATCGGTATTGGCTTGTGATTGATCGATCACGCGCAACGACGGCGGCTCGTGTTTGGCCCAGGCCGTGCCCAGCGCTATTGCCGCGAAGACCGTTGCAAGAATCACTGGCCAACGCTCGCGGCGATGACGCGCAACGGCGGGCCCGGTGATCAGCGCAAACGCAGCCAGGACGGGAATGAATACGCTCAAACGCAGCAACTGCAGGCGCGAGATGAAACCCGTCTTGAGTACATAGTAATCGAGGTAATGCGTAACCGTGAGCAACATCAGGCATCCGGCTATCCACAACACGGGTTGAAACGTTGCGGCACGCACATCGTCTTGAGCGCGCCAACGCCACCACAGCCAGACGAACAATCCAAAATATACAGTGACTGCCGCCACGCGATTGGCGTAAAACTCGAAGTGCTGCGGCATGCGCAAGGCAATATCCGTCATCGTGCCGATACCATTGAGCAGACCGTGATGCACCAGCGCCCAGGCATCTAGCAACGTCGGGCTGACAATCACCAGCGCCGCAATCAGTCCGGGAACATAACGACGTGGCTGTCGCGCGATACCCGCGTGCAGCGCCGTGGCCACGAGCACGAGCAACCAGACACCGCCAATTTGCAGATGCAGCAAAGCGGCGGCACCCGCCAATGCAAACGCAAGGTTCCAGCGTTGGCGCACCATCGCATCGATACCGAACAGGATCAGCGCGTGGGCAAAAGTCGGCGGCATGATCGGACCGTTGCCGAGAAACCGATTGGCTTCGACGCCATGATCGAGAAACATCGCACTGGACGCCAGCGCCACGCCCAACAACAGGCAGCGCGCCGGCGTGAGTCCGAGCGCCATGCCGAGTCGCCAGATCCCGGTGAAAATCGCCACGTACCCAAGTACTGTCAACAGTTCCAGTGCACCGTTTTCACCGAACGCCGCGGACAGCATCGCGACGAGCCAGGTGAACGCATGATGATGGTGAATGCGAATCGAGATACCGAAATCACCCGGCAGGTAAGACGGATCAAGAATCCGACGCACCACCGGCAGCAAACCCGCATGGTTTTCACTGCCGAGCAGGATCCCGTGATCCAACGCAATTGCCAGCAGCGTGCACACCGCGATCATGGCGAGCGCGTAGCTCATCGTCACCCATGTCGCGTGGCGTGGTGGGTTGATTGGCAAGCCGGGTTGCATTGTCTGATCCGTATCGGGCCGCGCGCATCTTATCGCATGAGCGGAGCAGGCAGTGCCGTTGTTGGTTCAATCAACAACGGTCGGCCCGCGTGAGGACACTCGGACACGAACTGGGTTGCGCGTCGGATTGCAGTGAGCCTTTCGACCGCGTTCGCGACCGGGTTCGGCGCAAAGCCCCGGGATCGGGAGGTCGTGACGCCTGGACTCCGCTCGCTGCGCCAGCGCAGCCTTCCCCGAGCCAGGTCGAAGCGCCCAACGCGAACGCGGTTCGAGCCATTTTTTGTGCGCTTCGATTTCGCAACCTTCGGTCGCCACGCTCAGCGCGAACGGTTTTCCCGGCAGGCAAATCGAATTGCCGCAACTACGCTTGAATGCCCGTCAATCCATGCACCGAAAGCGGGCTCATCTGCCAACGGGGCGAAAATCTGATCCAACACTCGGCGAAGCTCGTAACCGTCGAGAGCGACAATTGTAGTCAAACCGTATCCACCACGATCGGCGGGACGCGTCGTGCGCGCCAATAATTGCGCGGCATCAAACCGCCGCAAATCAGCCGCCATGCGATCATTCGAGTGATGCTCAAGACATCGCGCAGCGGCTTGAAGTAGCTGGCGCGGCGGTCGGCGGCGTAGCGTGCTTCGATCGGCACGGACACGGTGCGGATGCCGCGACGTGCTGCTTCGATGAGGATTTCGCTTTCAAAAACAAAGCCGCCACGCGGCAGGGTCAAGGCCAGTTCGACCACGGCGCGTGGGTAATAGCGTTGGCCACTCTGACTGTCGACAACGTGCTGGCCGCAGGCCCACGATACCCAGAAATCCGCCTGCTGGTTGCCGAATCGATTCTTGCCAGGCGCATTGCTGCGACTCAGTAACCGCGCGCCAATGACTATGTGGTTCGGATATTTTGCCGCAGCGGCAAGCAGGCGCGGCAAATCCTTCGCCGCATGCTGACCGTCGCCATCCATCGTCAGCACACCATCGCAACCCAATTGCTGCGCGCGACGAAAGCCATCGAGCAAGGCGCCGGCTTTGCCGGTGGGTTGTTCGTGACGAATGCGCTCGATTTCCAGGTCGGCAACTGCGTCGCTGGTTCCATCGCTTGATCCATCGTCGACCAGTATCACGTTTGCGCAATGTGCCAATGCATCCTCGACAACAGTGCGAATCTCGCGCGCTTCATTGAGTGCCGGAATTACCACGAAGGCATTGGCGGCGGCGCTGCTGGTTTCAGTCAAAATGCATCTCCATGCTCAAATTCAATTCCGGTCCCGCCGCGATATCGACGCTACGCGGCTCGCCTTGTGCCAAACCTTGCAGCAACGGCAGGCTCAAGGCGATGGGATTGCCGTTTGCGCCAGACTGCGACATCGCGGGCGTTGACGCAAGTGAAACGACCTGCGTTCGCACCCGCAATTGCGCAATTGCGCGTGCAGATGGGGGCGCCAGCACCATGGCCACGGCAAACGCGCTGCGACTCGGGATCACATCGACCAGCGCGCCACAAGCCGCGACATCGCATGCCACACTCAAAACGGGCGTTTGCAGGTCGAGCGCCAGCAATGCCGCTTCGAGCAAGCCGGCACCGAATGTTTCCCAGCCTGCGCTGATTGCGCTGGATGATTGCATGCATCCACTGGCGATCGCCCAGTAACCCGCGGCGGCATTGTGCACCGAATTGTGGAAGCGTGTCGGTGAAATTTCCAACGGTGCGCGCGCGAGCATGTCGCACATGTAATCGTTGATGATCAGGTCGCCATAGGCCGAAGCAAAGACATTCGGAAGTTCGCGCGGATTGCGGTCAGCCGCGGTGCACGCCTGTTGCGCCACTTCCAGCGCCAGCAGGACGGCCTCCGGCGCCCGACGGCGTTCATTTGCCGGCAGGATGGCGGGTGCCGGGCGCGCGGATGACACGGCCGCGTCAACGGATTCTCCGCGGAAATGGTTGCGCGCCAGATTCCAATCCGCAAACTTCGGCGACCACACACCGATGCCCTCGATCCCTACGTGCAATGCGTCGCTCATGCGCGTGCGCTCGCCAGGGCCAGACAACAATTGTT
>DASSXQ010000262.1:0-2050 GCA_035703725.1 Rudaea sp. | reverse complement strand
CTTGATCGTGGCCGAATTTTCCGATCTTGCCGCGGCGCAATCCTGGGCGGATGCCGATCCGTACATTGCTGCCGGAGTCTATCGAGAGGTAAGCGTGCGACCGTTCCGCCAGGTATTGCCATGAGCGAGCGCATCGAGCGCATGCGCACGCGTTTGCTTGATGCGCTGGCGCCTAGCCAACTGTTGATCGAGGATGAAAGCCACCTGCATATCGGCCACGCCGGCGCGCGCGACGGCCGTGGTCATTTTCGTGTCCGAATTGTTGCTGCGGAATTCTCCGGTCAGCCACTATTGGCACGCCACAAGCGCATCTACGCCGCAGTGGGTGACATGATGCAAACCGACATCCATGCGCTGAGTCTCGACGCGCGTGCACCAGACGAACTGAACCAGGATTGATATGCGCAAGTTATTGCTCCCCTTTTTGATTTTCGCGCTGGGTGCGTGCTCGCAAAACAATGGGTCGATCGACACGCGGCCGATTCAGATGCCGGCCACGCCACCGTTCGCTGAAACGGTAAATGGCACGGCAGTACCAATGAGTTTGCTCGATGCCTTTGCCCAAACGCGACATCTGGACATGAACAAACCCGAGCAGCGCGATCGCGCGCTCAAGGGGTTGACCGACTTCGTGCTGATGGCGCAGGAAGCGCAACGCCAGAATCTGTATTCCGCGCGAAAATTTCAGGCTCAGGTGGAAGTTGCGCGTTTGCAGGGCGTGGCCGACGCCACGTTTGCACAGTTCACCCAGCTCACCCCGATCAGCGACACGATACTCAAGGCCGAATACGATTCAGAGGTGGCGCGTACCGGCAAGCGAACCTACGATTTCAGTCAGTTGCTTTTTGCCAATCAGGACGATGCAATCAAGGCCGAAGGCGAAATCCTGTCCGGCGAGTCATTCGCGAAAGTGTTCGATGCGTGGCAGGACAAGGCCAAACAAGCCAAGAGCTTCACTCGCGTGCGTCTGGATCAGGTGCCTGAGGAGTTGGGTAAGGTACTGGCGAGTTTGAGCAACGGCGAAACGACCAAGGTGCCGGTCAAGACCGAATTCGGCTGGCATGTCGTGCATCTGGATATTTCCAATCCATTCACGCCACCGCCTTTCGATCAGGTCAAGGCGGGCATTCGCCGCGACATGCAGGTCAAAATCGGACAACAGCGCCTGGCCAAGCTGAGAGAACAGGCCAAGGTGGAATATCCCGTTGGAGCGGCACCGGTGTCATCGGATTCGCCTGAAAAAGCGCCCGCCAAATCAAGTCCGGAAGCGGTAACACCACCCTCGGAGAAGAAGGGCTGAGCAACCTCTGCACAGCTTGATCCAGGTATCATCCATCTGGCCCAAACCATTGAATCTGAACGAGTGGTTGGTGCCCGTGCAAGGCCGTGCAGCGGTTGCCTACGGCAGTTCGACTGGCGTGGGTGCGTGCCAACCCGACGCGCGGTGTTCGGCGACCACGGTAGTGTAGATGCCGCCGCGCACGCCGAATTCGGCACTCAAGCGCATGAATCGGGGTGCCGTGGCGGTAACCAGGTCGTCGAGAATCCGATTGGTGACCGCTTCATGGAACGCGCCTTCGTCGCGGTAGCTCCAGAAGTACATCTTCAGGCTCTTCAGTTCGACGCACAGCTTGTCGGCAATCATCTCGATGTTGAAGTGCGCGAAGTCGGGCTGGCCGGTCAGCGGGCACAGGCAGGTGAACTCGGGCACCTCGAAACGGATGACGTAGTCGCGCTGCGGCGCCGGATTGGCAAAGACGTCGAGCTGCTTGCTCGGCGCCGACGGCGGGGTGGCGGGTGCCTGGCGCTGCGTGGGTGCGGTGCGGCCGCGGGCTTTCGTGGACATGGTGGCAACGCTGCTCAGTAACGGGTTTCGTAACGGGTTCCGGCGGGGTGCGATGTTATCATCGCGGCCCTGGGCGCCGGCCGAATCTGGCGCCTTTTCTTCGCATAATCAAGCACTTGCGTGCGCCTCGCGGCCGCGCTGCCGCCTTCAGCGCCGACCTCATGCGCCTCAACCAGATCAAGCTCGCCGGTTTCAAGTCCTTCG
>DASSXQ010000239.1:0-2708 GCA_035703725.1 Rudaea sp. | reverse complement strand
GTTGGCGAGGCGTATCCGTCTTTGCGCAAACAGGAGGTCGGCTGATGTTTGAGAACCAGCAGCAAGATGTCGAAGTGCTGATAAAGAGTGATTCGGAATTCCGCAGTTTGTACCAGCGGCACCAGGAACTCGACAGCAAGGTCCGCGATGCGGAATTGGGTGTGCTGCCAATGGACGACACCACCTTGCACAACATGAAAAAAGAAAAATTGTGGGCCAAGGACAAGCTCATCCACCTGTGGGAGCGACACCGCTCGTCCACGCACTGAATTCTCCCGCGCCGGCGCGTTTTTCCAGTAACGCGCCGGCCACCGCCCGCCGCATCCAGCGGCCATGCTGTATCATTTGCATCATACATTCGCCGCGCGGTCGCCGGTCGCGGGACGCATGACTTCTGGGTAAACAGCCATCGGGCCCGGCCCGAATGCCGGGGTATTTGCATGACGATTCACCAAAGTGTGCTCGAACTGATCGGCAATACGCCAATCGTCCAGGCGCAGCATCTGGATTGCGGCCAGTGCGAACTTTTCTTCAAGCTCGAAAACGCAAATCCGGGCGGATCGATCAAGGATCGCATCGGCCTGTCGATGATCGAAGGCGCCGAACGCGCCGGCAAGATCAAGCCGGGCGATACGCTGGTCGAAGGCACGGCCGGCAATACCGGCATCGGGTTGGCACTGGTCGCGCAGCAAAAAGGTTACCGACTGATTCTGGTCGTACCCGACAAGATGAGCCGCGAGAAGATTTTCAATCTCAAGGCAATGGGCGCGGAAGTCGTGCTGACACGCTCGGATGTGGCAAAAGGCCATCCGCAGTATTACCAGGACTTGGCCGCCGAAATCGCGCGTACCACGCCCGGCGCGTACTTCATCAACCAATTCGGCAATCCGGACAATCCGAAAGCGCACGAAGAAGGCACCGGCCCGGAAATCTGGCAGCAGATGGACGGCAAGCTCGATGCCGTCGTGTTTGGCTGCGGTTCGTCCGGCACGATGACCGGACTATCACGCTATTTCGCCAAAGCCGCGCCCAATGTGGAATTGATTCTGGCCGACCCAGTCGGCAGCATCCTGGCGCAATTCATCAACGAAGGAACCTTGTCGAGCAAATCCGCGTCGTGGCTGGTGGAAGGTATTGGCGAAGATTTTCTGCCGTCGATATCCGATTTCGATCGGGTCAAGAAAGCCTACGCCATCAGCGACAAGGAAAGTTTTCGCGCCGGCCGCGAACTGCTCGAGAAAGAAGGCATTCTGGGCGGCTCATCGACCGGCACGCTGCTCGCTGCGGCGCTGAAATATTGTCGCGAACAAACCAGTCCCAAACGCGTGCTCATGTTCGTCTGCGATACCGGCAACAAATATCTGTCGAAAATGTACAACGACTACTGGATGCTGGATAACGGATTTCTGGACCGCGCAAGCCATGGCGACCTGCGCGATTTGATCCTGCGTCCGTATTCCCAGCGCGATACCGTCGTGGTCGGACCGGCCGAGCCGCTGACCACTGCCTACCAGCGCATGAAGCTATACGATGTATCGCAACTGCCAGTGATGGATGGCGATAAAATCGTCGGCATCGTCGACGAATCCGACGTGCTCGTGCACGTGTACGGCGACGAATCGAAATTCACCGACCCCGTCTCCACCGCAATGGTCAGCCGGCTGCGCATACTCGACGTCAAATCCCCCATCGAAACCTTGCTGCCCGTGTATGCCGCCGGCCACGTCGCCATCGTGATGGATGGCGACAAATTCCTCGGTTTGATCACGCGCATCGATTTGCTCAATTATTTGCGTCGGCGGGCTCAGTAAGGTTTTTTCCCATAATCCCCAGTCCACTATGAAAAATTCCCACAACCAACTCGGCCTCGGCACCCGCGCCATCCACGCCGGACAAAGCCCTGACCCATCCACCGGCGCGATCATGACGCCGATTTATGCGACCTCGACGTACGTGCAGTCCAGTCCCGGCGTGCACAAAGGCTATGAGTACAGTCGCACCCAGAATCCCACACGCATGGCCTACGAGCGCTGCGTTGCGGATCTGGAAGGCGGCAAGGCCGGGTTTGCCTTCGCCTCCGGATTGGCGGCAGCGGCAACCGTACTGGATCTGCTCGACTCCGGCAGTCACGTTATCGCCATGGACGATCTGTACGGCGGCACCTATCGCTTGTTCGAGCGCGTGCGTCGGCGCAGCGCCGGACTGGATTTCACATTTCTGGACTTGAACGATCAGGCAGCACTCAAAGCTGCGCTCAAGCCCAATACGCGCATGATCTGGGCCGAAACGCCGACCAATCCGATGCTCAAACTCGTCGATCTGGCCAAGGTCGGTGCGTTCGCACGCAAGCATGGATTGATTCTGGTAGTCGACAACACGTTCTGTTCGCCAATGCTGCAACGCCCCCTCGAACACGGCGCGGATCTGGTGCTGCATTCGGCGACGAAGTACCTCAATGGCCATTCCGACATGGTTGGCGGAATTGTCGTTGCCGGTGAAAACGACGAGCTGATCGAGAAGATGGGATTCCTGCAGAATTCCGTTGGCGCGGTAGCCGGTCCATTCGATTCATTCCTTGCAATGCGCGGATTGAAAACGCTGCATTTGCGCATGCAGGCACATTGCCGGGGCGCCCAGGAATTGGCTGGTTGGCTGGAAAAGCACCCAGCAGTTCGACGCGTCAACTATCCCGGACTGAAATCGCATCC
>DASSXQ010000022.1:0-29461 GCA_035703725.1 Rudaea sp. | reverse complement strand
CAGCGCAACCAGATCGATCAGATTTGAATCGACACCGATCTGGTCGCGAAGGTCGGTAATGGTGTAGTCGCTGCCGCGTTTCAGGCGCGAACGCGAACGCGCATGATCGACCAGTATCTGGCGCATGGCGCGCGTCGCCAGCGAGAGAAAATGCGCGCGTCCGATGGTTTCAGCTTCCGGCACGGCATGCAGCTTGAGATAGACCTCGTGCACCAGTGCCGTAGTATCCAGGGTTACCGGCGCGCCCGCTGCCCGGCGCTGGCTGCGCGCAATGCGCCGCAGTTCCTGATAAACCAAGGTAAACAGGGCTTCGGAATCCAGTACCGACGCGTTGTTGGATGCTGTCATCGCTATTGTCGATACCGCCGGGATGTTGCCCTGTGCCAGAAGTCTGGAGCAATGACGCCTGCCGCCCAAACGCCAGCCGCGCTGCCGCGTAATTTGTGTCGGCGTTTGTGGAAGAGTATATACGCGGTCCACCGCACTGTTGTCGTACGCGATGCAGGTTTTTTGGCAGCGATGGTGAACTGCGAAATGCATCCAATCCATCCAACTCGAGGATTTGAACATGGCCACTTCCAAAGCGACAAAACGCGGCACTGCCAAGCAACGCACCACTTTGTCCAGTCACATCGCCAATATGACCAGCGAAGTCCACTCCGGGGTCGTGCGGGCATTGGCGGCCGCGACCAGCGGCGGGAGCCTGCCTGTGGCGCCGACGATAATGGCGAATTCCAGCCTCGGCCCACATGTGAATCCGAAGACTGTGTACGTAACCCTGACCTTCCAGATTGATTTGAGCTGACGTTGCGGCTGCGGCTGGAACCACGATCGCATCATTCAAACGCCGCCTGCCGACTTTGAGGCCAGCGACAGGCGCGTCAGCACCCAACCGAATCCGTAATGGCGGGCCATATTGCGCAGATCCAACCGCAGCGAGTCTGCGGCTGGATCGTGGTTTTGCGCGAGCAACCGTACTGCAGCCAATTTCGCTTCCAGCGCATCGGCAATCCACTGGCGTTTTTGCGCATCGGCTGCCAATGCCCGCAGTTGGGCTATTGCCTCGGCAGACTTGCCAGACGCGCCTGAAACCCTCGCCAAAGTCAGGTCGATCTCAAAGCCTTGACGGCCCGTGGTGATGGCGCTGCGCAATTTGCTTGCGCGCGCAGCGGCATCGTCACGTTTCTGCGTTTCGCCCGTGGCGGCGTAGCACAGTGCCAGCAAACCTTGCGCGCCCGCCTCACTGACGCGTTCGCCGGTAGCCGTGAACCCTGCGGCGGCACGTTGCAGACGTTCGCCAGCACGTACATACCGGGCATAGGCAATATCGATCTGCGCCAGTTCGACTTCGGTATTGGCTGCCATCCGCGTATTGTTTTTTTTCTGGGCCCAGTCAAGGATGTGCTCGAACGCTGCAACGGCAGTGGCAACCTGACCGCGATCCAGCGCTACCTGGGCGCATTCCATTTCGACGCTGTTGGTACCGGTTGCAGAAGTTGCATGTTGGGTCAGCGTGCGCATTTGTTTGCAGACTTCCTGCGCCGCGTCGAGTTGTCCACGCAACCGCAGAATTCCACTGTATTGGGTCAAAACGTACAAGCGGTGCGCGGTCTCGCCAGCGCGTTCGTCCAAGGCGATGGCCTGACGATATTCTTCAAGCACGGCATCGCTCGCATCGTTTTCGCTCTGCATCGTGGCCAACGCAGCCAGCGCCCATGCCTGCCCGCCCAGATCGTTGGTCTCGCGCCGAATATCGAGGACGTGCTGCACCGCCGTCTTCGCTGCGTCGCGATCACCTTGCGCCCACAACACCAGCGCAAGATTGCTGTAAATCGCGGCCACACCGCTCTGATCGCCAATGCGCTGATAAATCGCCAACGCGCGCTGATATTCCGCGCTTGCGTCCTTGGGCTTGCCGCTGTCATCGAGGATATTGGCCAGCGATGTGCGCGCATTGGCTTCCCCTTTCGGATTATCGGAGTGTTGATACGTCGCAATGGCTTGACGCATGAGCACCAGCGCTTGTTCGTTGTCGCCCTGCTGATTGTGCGCCAGGGCAAGAAAGCGCACGGCCTCCGCCGCGAACGCGGGCTCGTCGCGCGCCGTGGCAAGCTGTAACGCGTGCCGCGCGTATTGCAGCGATGCCTTGGCATCGCCGCGGCGAGCCGCCGCACTGGCTGCTTTGAGTTCGAGCCGCGGGTCGTTGTCAAGACTCTTGAACTCACGCAGACGTGCAAGCTCGTGTTCGGCTTCGATCGATTTTCCCGCTGCGACCAAATCATCGTACAACTTCAGGTGGCTTTCCGGGTCGCTGGAATCCAGTGCCACCACCTTTTGATCGGCAGCCAATGCTTGCGTCCATTGAGATTGCTGCACGGCAACTTGTCTTTCGATGCGCAGGCGTTGTTCGGTCGGCAGGCCGGCGCTGCTCTGCGCCGCCTGCTGTGCAGCGGCCAACGCCTTGGTGTCGTAGCCCAGATCATCCCAAGCCTGCGCGAGCAATACGTAAGCCGGCGCGTAATCAGGCGCCAGCGCCACTGCGTTGAGCAGTTCGTCGCGCGCGCTCGCGGCGTCGTTGCGGCGTAGCGCATCCAGAGCCAGTCCCATGTGCCTTGCCACCTCGGTATTGGGTGGCTGCGCCCGATCAACCTGCTGCCTGACCGCCGTGGAAACGGCAGCGAAACCCAGCTTGCTGCGTAACTCGTCACCTGCCGAGCGCACCAATCCCGGCAGATCGATCAACGCACCGGTTTGCGCAACGTTGGCCACCGCCGCCCCGTTGCGCGCGTCCTGCAAGGCCAGATCCAGATGCAGCCTCGCGTCGCCGCCCTTTCCGGAAACCAGGTAACTGCCGCTGAGCACATAGTCGGTGCCCAGGCGTTTGCGCAACATGGCCAGACTCTTCGGTGCATAGCCTCCGGCAAGCGGCGCGGCCAGATCTGCGCGCGCCGGTCGCACCAGTTCATCGGGCAGCGCATGCAGCTTGCCGCTTTGGGCCAATTGCGTTGCGAGCATTTCGGCCAGGGCCGGCGCCAGCCACGCATTGTTCGTGTTCTGCGAAAGATTGTTGAAATCGACGATCGCCATTGACGATCCCGGCGTGATCGGACCGACCTGCGCGCGTTGCCGCAGTTCGATCATGCCTGCGGCAACGACCACGGCGACGACGGCGGCCGCTGCGCCAATCCCGCTGCGATGGCGCTTGACGAATTTCCAGGCGCGATAAAACGCATGATCGCGCCGCGCCGATATCGGCTTGCCGCCAAGATATTTTTTCAAGTCGTCGGCAAATATCGCCACGCTCGCGTAACGACGGGCGGGATCGCGTCGCAACGCGGTCAGCACGATCGTGTCCAGATCGCCACGCAGTTGACGCAACGCCACGGGCGCCTTCACCAACTTGAGCCGACTCGGCGCAACCGGGTCGGTGGATTGCACGATACGCAGCGCCTCGCGCGCATCGGCCGCCGCGTGAAAATCTTGCGTGTGCCGACCAGTCAGAAGTTCGTACAAAACGCAGCCCAAGGCATAAATGTCCGTCTGCTCGGTGATCTTGCCGCCGGCAATCTGCTCCGGCGCTGCGTAGGCCGGCGTCATCGGCCGCTCGCGTCGCATGTCGGTCAGCGTGGTCGCTGCACCGTCTTCGCCGACGATCATTTTGGCAATGCCGAAGTCGAGCAGTTTCACCTCGCCCTTGGCCGTGACGAGGATATTGTTCGGCTTCAAATCGCGATGCACCACACGTTGTTCGTGCGCAAACTGCACGGCCTCGCAAACGTCCAGGAACAAGCGGATGCGGCGCTCCAGGGTCTCGCCGCGCTCGTGGCAATAGCGCAGCAGCGGTACGCCATCGATACATTCCATTGCGAAATACGGCCGTCCATCCTCGGCCACGCCGCCGTCGATCAGATGCGCAATATGCGGATGATCCAGCCGCGCCAGGATCTGGCGTTCGCGCAGAAAACGCGACAGCACGGCATCCGAATCCATGCCGCGCTTGATCAGCTTCAATGCCGCGCGTTGCTCGAACTGACCGTCCGCGCGCGCCGCCAGCCAAACCACGCCCATGCCGCCGCTGCCGATTTTGCGTTCCAGTCGCCACGGACCGATGCGCGTACCGGCCATGGCCTCGTCGATCCGGCTTTGCGCACCAAGATATGCCACGGCCGCGTTGATTGCCGCGTCGGAATCGTCGGCACGCTGGGCCGAATCTTCCGATTCCAGCATGGACACGACAATTTTTCGCAGTTCCTGATCGCTTTCACACAACTCGTCGAGCAGCTCCCGGCGCCGCGTCTGCGGCACGCCCAAAAGACGCTCGAAGATGTCGCCGATGTGTTCCCAGCGTTGCGTGTCCATGGTTGCAATCCGCCGCCCACCCCCACACGGACTATAGAATTGTGCAAGCACCGACACAAGCAGCGCTTGAACCTGCCGGGTACGCCTCCACTTCAACCCATTGCCCATTGATTGAGCACCGACATGTCCGAATCAACCCACGTTTTTGATGCCACCGAAGCCACGTTTGAAGCCGATGTCATACAGGCATCACTGACCACCCCCGTGCTGGTCGATTTCTGGGCAAATTGGTGCGCGCCATGCAAGTCGCTCGGACCGGTTCTGGAAAAGGTCGTCAACAGCTACAACGGCGCGGTCAAACTGGCCAAAGTCGATACCGACGCGCAGCAGCAACTTGCCGCTGCCTTCGGTATCCGCAGCCTGCCCACGGTTGTGCTGGTCAAGGATGGTCAGATGCTGGACGGGTTCACCGGCGCGCTGGCTGAAACAGCCGTGCGCGAATTTCTGCAGCGCCACATCGGCGCGGCGGCGGCAAACGATGAAGCCACCGACAACAGCGACACCACACGAAAAGAAACAGCCGAACAAACCGTCGCCAGACTGCAACAGGAAATCGCCGCAGCGCCGGATAAAGCGGAACTGAAACTCGACCTGGCTCAAGCCTTCCTGCGCGCGGGTTTGGCCGACGCGGCACGAACGCAACTCGATGCGCTGCCCGCCAACCTCGCCGAAGATGCCAAAGCCAAGCGTTTGCGCAACCAGATCGACTTCGCCACCGCACTCATCGATGCGCCCGATGCCGATACCTTGCGCATGCGCCTTGCGGCCAATCCGGACGACCATGCTGCGCGCGACCTGCTCGGCGTGCGCCTCGTCATTGAAGGCGATGCCGCTGCCGGACTCGACGAATTCCTGCACATCCTGAAATCCCAACGCGACTGGAACGGCGGCCAGGCCAGGAAACGCCTGATCGCCGCTTTCGACGTGCTCGACGACGCTGATCTGGTCAGCACTTACCGACGCCGAATGGCATCGCTGTTGTTCTGATGCGTGCGTCCAGCGCCGACCTTCCCGGCGATACGATTATCGGCAAGGCTCCGTTGCCCGGTCCTCTGCGCAACAACGGTGGCGTGACGTTGACGCACCGCTTGCTCAGCCACAGCCCGGCGATGGATGCCGGAAACGGCACGCATGGATCGGATTTCGACCGGCGCTTCCCGCCTTCTGCGCGGGTGTCCGCAAGCTCGGCCGACAGGGGTGCCTGCGAAGTTGCCCAGGCCGACACGATTTTCGACGCCAATTCCGATGGCTGTTCGTCGCGACCCATCATTGGCTGACTTGCGCTTGCCTTGATCGCTGGCGCGCATCGGCGGTGTTGGGTGACAATGCCGCCGATGAACGAAACCGAAAAAACCCGCACGCCTGTATCCGACACCTTGCCCGGTACCGGATACGCGCCGCCAACCGGCCCCAAGCCAGAAGAAAAAACGGTCGAGGAAGTGCTCGGCAGTGTGCACACGTCCAATTTTCCCGATCTGCTGCGCGAGCTGGGTGGATGCCTTCTCGTAAGCACCTATCAGGCCGGCAAGCTGGTGATCCTGCGGCCTGACGGTGGATCGATCAACACGCATTTTCGTACGTTCAATCGACCGATGGGAATGGCGGCGGATCAACAGCGCCTGATGCTGGGCGCATTGATGGAGATTGCCGAGTTCCGCAACATGCCGGATGTGGCCAAACGTCTGCATGACCCACCGCGCCATGACGCGGTATACATGGCGCGACGCGGCCACATCACCGGAGCCATCGACATACACGAGATGGCCTGGGATGCCGATGGCGCAATCTGGTTCGTCAATACGTTGTTCTCGTGCCTGTGCACGCTGGATACGAAATCCAGTTTCGTGCCGCGCTGGCGACCGAAATTCGTCAGCCATTACGCGCCGGAAGACCGCTGTCATCTCAACGGACTGGCAATGCGCAACGGCATCCCGCGCTATCTCACCGCTCTGGGCGAGACCAACACGCCGCAAGGCTGGCGCGCGAACAAACGCAACGGCGGTCTGTTGATTGATCGCAATACCGATCGCGTCATCGTGCGCGGTCTGTCGATGCCGCATTCGCCACGCTGGTACGACAATCGCCTGTGGGTGCTTGAGTCCGGTCGCGGCGCGCTGGTGACGATCGATCCGAAAACGGGCGAAAAACACGACGTCGCGCGCGTACCCGGATTCTGTCGCGGCCTGGATTTCATTGGCCCCATCGCGTTCATCGGCATGTCGCAATTGCGCGAGACCAATGCGTTCACCGATATCGAAATCACCGAAGACAACGCCGAACGCCAAAGTGGCGTGTGGGCCGTACACATCCACACCGGCCAGACGGTGGCGTTCCTGAAGTTCACCGGCGGCGTGCAGGAAATTTTCGCGGTGCAAGCGGTGCGTGGCGTGTTGTTTCCCGAAATCATTCACGAAGGCGAATTGCTCGGCAATTCCTACGCGCTGCCGGACAAGGCGCTCAAGGAAGTCGGATTCTCGCCACAGCCTGAGCAACCGCCCACGCCGCCGACGCCAACCACCGGCTATACCACCCCGGACGCGCCCGCTCCCTCCTGACGCCGTCAGCGCGAATGTCATTCTCCCTCGCCCCGATTCATCGGGGGAGACGACTTGTCGCGCCAACATGCGGCTTTGCGTTTGCACTCCAATTAGGCAAGATGTCGCCATGACCGAAGCCAACGAATCCAGCCCGAACAATTTCGACTACGTCACCCACTGGCAAACCGGCGATGCCGAAAAGGCAGCCGCCGTGCTTTCCTTCTGGCGCGAGCAAAATGCCATCGGCGATGAATTGCAAGCACAGCAGCGAGTAAACGAAGTCATCCTCGACGCGCGCACGCAATCCGGCGAAATCGCCGGCGTGTGCACCGCCATCCCCGTGACCCTGCCACGGCTCGCCGAACCGATGTACTACTACCGCTGTTTCACCGGCACCCAATGGCGAAAAACGCGGCTGGTCTACGACATGATGAATCGCGCATTCGATGTGCTCGAAAGCTGGGCGCGCGAAAACGCGTACCCGTGCATCGGCGTGCTGCTGGAACTGGAAAACACAAAATTCGGCACCACGCTGCGCAGGCCGGTTTGGCAACACACCGGATTCATCTACATCGGCAAGAGCCCTCGCAATCTGGATCTGCGCGTGCGCTACTTCCGCGGCGCACATCTGCACGACACCGCGAAAAGCTGAATCCTGATTCTGCCGGCCGCGCCCATGCAAGCAGCAAGCCTGCGTCGATTGCTCAACATCTGGCCACCGTTCCTTTTCGGCGGCATCCATGTCGAGACGGTGTCCCACGACTGGCGTTACGCACGCGTGCGCCTGAAATTGCGCTGGTACAACCGTAACTACGTGCACACCCAATTCGGCGGCAACCTGTTCTCCATGACGGACCCGTTCTGGATGATCATGACGCTCGAAGCACTCGGCCACGACTACATCGTCTGGGACAAAGCCGGCGCCATCGACTTTGTCGCCCCCGGCCGCGCCGACGTCATTGCCGAATTCCACCTCGACGACGCAATCCTCGACGAAATCCGCGCCGCCACCGCCAACGGCGAAAAATACCTGCGCTGGTTTGAAGTACAGATCAAGACGGATGACGGCGAATTGATTGCGCGGGTGCGGAAACAGATTTATGTGCGGCGGAAAGCAAGTCACCGACATCGTCGTGCCGAAACTGGCATGGGTGCCGACCCTTCAGGATGAATTCTGGTACGCCAGCGACAATGGCCCCGTATCCGCAAGTCGTGCCCGACAAATGCGCGCATCCTGACCGATCTGGTCGCAGCCTGCGAGACGGTTGGCGCTACACTGGTCGGGTTGCACGCAGGGGAATGACGTGGGTACTTGCGTGGGAACACAAGCCGTTGACGCAGTCACCTCGATGAGCCTGGTCAAATCAAAGCAACGCGTCGCTGACCACGGTGAGGTATTCACGCCGCAGTGGATGGTCGAAGCCATGCTTGACCTGGTGAAGGGCGAAACCGAGCGCATCGACAGTCGATTTTTGGAACCGGCCTGTGGCAGCGGAAACTTTCTGATGCAGGTTCTGCGGCGCAAGCTTGCTGCCGTTGAACTCAAATATGCCAAGTCCGATTTCGAGAAGCGCCATTTCGCGCTGTACGGCTTGATGTGCATCTACGGTGTCGAGCTGCTCCCCGACAACATCGCCGAATGCCGCGACAACCTGCTCGCAATCTTCGCCGAGTACCTGCGCCTCGTCGAAGACGATGAGCTTTACGGCTTGTACGACACCGTGGTGGCGCGCGAATAGAAGATTTTTACGTGCGTTGCGTGGCTCCGGTTGGACGTGAGCGTACTCGCCGCAGGATGTGCGTGCACAATTGGAGGCAGTTGTTTCTGCGCCATCACCACCGGCCCGCTCCGGGAATAATTCAAATGATGGTTTGCGCACGCAGGGCAAGGCGCATTGTCGCGTCGTGTCTTGATCAGTCGAACAAGCCGAAAGCTTGCCGGCGTGCACGGTCTTGTGACAGCCGATTCAGCCTGTTGCGGCGCTAGCGCGATTTCCGGTTTTGCTCATGGATTGGCGCATGCTCCACGCCCGCCTTCCACGTGCCAAACTACTGCAACGAAATTTTGACGAATGGGGAGATTCAGATGAAGCGGGTTACGGGTATTGGCGGGATATTCTTCAAGGCGAAGGATCCTGTGGTACTGGGAAACTGGTATAAGACGCATCTGGGAATCGACGTGCAGGCTTGGGGTGGCGCTGCATTCACGTGGGCGGATGCAGACGGCAATCCGGTCAAGGGAACGACGGCGTGGTGTATCAGCGCTTCGGATAGCGACCAGTACGCGCCGGGCACGTCGGCATTCATGGTCAACTACCGCGTCGACGATTTGGCCGCCTTGCTTCAGGCCCTGCGTGACGAAGGCTGCAATGTTCTCGACAAGACCGATGATTCGGAATACGGCAAATTCGGCTGGGTCATGGATCCGGAAGGCAACAAGGTTGAGCTTTGGCAGCCGCCGGCAGGGCAATAAGCATCGTTCTGGCCTCCGCGAATTCATGCAATTCCGCATCCTGCAATTGCGCATGCCCGATACGGGTCGCGACAAACGCCGCTACGATGGCGTTGTGCGGTCGCGACGATTTGCGCGTACGCTCGAATCTGCCCGCAATCACTGCATCACCCGCCTGAAGGAACCCGAATCATGACTGGCGAACCCAATGAACCAATAGCCGCAACGCCCGAACTGCCGACGCTGACCACCATCGAAGCACGCGCGCTTGGCTGTCTGGTCGAAAAGGCGGCAACCACGCCGGATGTGTATCCGTTGACCCTGAATTCGCTGCATCTGGCCTGCAACCAGAAAACCAGTCGCGATCCGGTAATGAATCTCGAAGTCGGTGAAGTCGGTCACGCGCTGCATACGCTGGAAGAAAAAAAACTGGTGCGCGTGGCGCGTGGCGCACGCGTGTTGCGCTATGAACACACGATCGATGCGCCGTTGGGATTGACGCCACGTTCGCGTGCGCTGATTGCAATGTTGCTGTTGCGCGGGCCGCAAACGCAGGCCGAACTGCATGCGCGCTGCGAACGGCTTGCGGATTTTCCCGATGCGGAAATGATTGCGGATACGCTGGATCGCCTGATGCAGCGCGAACCCGCATTGGTCATCTGCCTGGGTCGCAGCAGCGGTCAACGTGAAGACCGTTACATGCACTTGCTGTGCGGTCCGGTATCGCTGGAAAACCTGCCGGTTGCGCGCGCGGATTCCGGCGGCAACCGGTCACGAACTGCAGATCTTGAAGCGCGCATTGACGAGCTGGAACGAATCGTCGAGCAACTGCGCAACCGGATCGACGCGTGCGACCAGCAGTGACGCGCCAATCCTCACGCGTCGCTTTCCCTGGGCGTGTCGCTTCGACCCATGCCACGAATGGTCGCCACAGTGGCAACGGCAAGCCGGCACATTTCCGCGGCCGGCAAGGTCGCGTCGATGCGTAGTGCGGTTGCCGGCGGTGTATCGAACCGGACCAGTACATCGTTGACGATTTCCGGCGTGCGATCGCGCGCCAGATGCCGATCATTCGCGACGTCGCTGGCAATGCGTTCACGCGCGATTTCAGGCGGACATTCCAGGTAAATCGGAATTGGCTGGAATCCGTAGCGACGAATCGCCGTATCGACCCGCATCAAATCGCGATTGCGCGTGAACGTCACGCCATCGAGCACCGTCGATTCGCCGAGAATGCAGTTGATTTCCAGCGCCAGCATGAGGCTGCGGAATGCAGCACGCTTTTCCGCAAAGCTGTACGAGCAACGCGGGAACATGGCGTGCCGAATTGCATCACGACAAACGCGACGCAAGCCCAATTGATCCTCCAGCGCACGTGCCACGAGGCTTTTGCCGGCACCCGGCAAGCCGATCAAGGCGACCACGACAGGTTTGCTGCCATCAACGTCGGCATGGGAAGGCCATTCGGTGACAGGCGAGTCTTGCCCGATGGATGCGTGCCCGGGTCTGTCAGATGCGATTTGCATGTCTATCACCTTGCGTCTGCGCACGGCTGCCCGCACAGGCTATCATGTTGCCCCCGATCACCGGCAAGCTTTGCTTGATTCGCACGACTCCATGCGCAAATTGCACGTCCAACGCTATCTGATTACCGGCTTGCTCACCATCATTCCGTTGTGGCTGACCTGGCTGGTGTTCAAATTCATCTTCGGTTTGCTCTCGCATCTGGGCGAACCCGTGGTGAGCGTGATGTTCAGCGCGTTGAGCATCGTTGCGCCGCATAGTGCAGCCTGGTTGGGTCAGGATTGGCTGAAATCCATAATTGCCTTCATCGGCACGCTGCTTGCCCTTTATCTGCTCGGCTTGGGTTCGTCGCGCGTGTTCGGCGCACGCCTGATTGCCGCGTTCGAGAGCCTGATATCGCACATTCCGTTGGTCCACACAATCTACGGTGGCACCAAGAAATTGATGACGATGCTCTCCACGAAACCTGCTGGAACCCAACGCGTCGTTCTGATCGATTTTCCGTCGCCGGAACTGAAAAGCGTCGGATTCGTCACGCGCGTCTTCGTCGACAGCGCCGGACGTGAAGTCGCTGCGGTATATGTGCCGACAACACCCAATCCAACCGGAGGCTATCTCGAAATCGTGCCGGTGGAAAAACTCGTCGCCACCGACTGGAGCATCGATCAAGCCATGGCCTTCCTGCTGTCCGGTGGCGCAGTCGGCCCGGAAACCCTGCCCGACGGCGCGCACCCGCAAACCGCGCGTTTACCGCGCTGAGACCACGAAAACCCTGCACGGCATGGCACACGTGCCATGGTGCCGAGAACGTTCGCAGCCCATGTCGCGGGCTGGTTACCAGGACAAACCGCGCGGCACGGCTGCGGGCCTTGCAGCTTTCCGCACGGTGCGGAGGAAGCGAAACCCATCGCTGCAACGTGATTGTGTCTCTGCGATGACACATCCACGAGAATGCGGAAACAACCGCTCGCGCGTTTCGCACCATTCAACAGCGAAACATCGGACTTGCTTCAATTTCCATCTCGCTTCACCGATCGTCACATCATCGAAGACCAGGTGACTGGTAAACTGGAGAACCGTACCGAGATGTTCTCCCATGCAACCATTCGCCCTTCGCGTATTTGCGGCAAGCGCCCTGCTGACGACAGTTTCAGCATTTGCGCACAGCAACGACCACGGCCTTGATGCGCGCAATTTCGATACCACGATCGCACCGTGCGCGGACTTTTTTGAATATGCCGATGGTGGCTGGTTGAAATCCAATCCAATTCCGTCGTCATACAGCACGTGGAGTCTGGACAACGAAATTGGCGAGCGCAATCTGGCCATTCTCAAGCGCATACTCGAAGGCGCTGCAGCGCATCCGGGTGCGCCCGGGAGCACGTCGCAGAAAATTGGCGATTTCTATGCCGCAGCAATGAATGAGCACACCATCGACAAGGTGGGCACGACACCGCTCAAACCCGAACTCGACGCGATTGCCGCATTGCGCACTCCACGCGATATCGCCGGCCTGATCATGCGCTGGCAGGTGCAAGGCCGCGATGTGCTGTTTGATTTCGAAGCACAACCGGATTTGAAGAACTCGGGCAACGACATCGCCTATGCGGGACAAGGCGGTCTGGGATTGCCGGACCGCGATTACTATCTGCGCGACGATGCGAAGGCGAAGAAGTTGCGCCAGACCTACCACAAGCATGTCGCGCGCATGCTCGAACTGCTTGGCCAACATGACGCAACGTCCGAAGCGGACTGGGTGCTGGCGTTGGAAACGCGACTGGCGAAAGCGTCACTGGATCGGGTAGCCCTGCGTGATCCGTCCAACTCTTACCACATCTATTTGCTCAAGCAGGCAGATGCAAAAACGCCGCACTTTTCGTGGAGTGAATTCTTCCGCGCAACCGGACGTGATGATGTTGATCGCTTCTCGCTGGCACAACCCGAATTCTTTTTCGCCGTTGACGCTGCACTCGCCGATGTACCTTTGACGCATTGGCAAGCGTATTTGCGCTGGCATCTGATCGACGCTGACGCCGCCTATCTCGGCAAACGTTTCGTCAAGGCGGATTTTGATTTTCATGGGCGTACGCTGCGTGGTGTGCGGCAGAATCTGCCGCGCTGGAAGCGTGCAATACGCAGCGCCAACCATGCTGTTGGCGAGTTGCTTGGGCAAGTCTATGTCGCCCAGGTGTTTCCGCCCGAAGCCAAGCAACGTGCGCTGTCGCTCGTGACCAATCTCGAGACTGCAATGCGCGAACGCATCCGAAAGCTGGACTGGATGAGTGCGGAAACGAAAAAAGCCGCCAATGCCAAGCTCGATACGCTCGTGGCGAAAATCGGCTACCCGGATCACTGGCGCGATTATTCCGCATTGACGATCACGCGCAATTCCTGGCTGGACAACGTGCGCGCCGCCAAAGCGTTTCAGGCACAACGGCAGTTTGCCAAATTCGACCGTCCGGTTGACCGCAACGAATGGGACATGACGCCGCAGACCGTGAATGCGTACTACAACCCGATGGGCAACGAAATCGTGTTCCCGGCCGCGCAATTGTTGCCGCCCTACTTCGACGCCAACGCAGATGACGCGCTCGATTATGGCGCGATTGGCGCGGTGATCGGCCATGAGATGACCCACGGCTTCGACGATCAAGGCAGCCGTTTCGATGCCAAGGGCAATTTCTCGGACTGGTGGACGGCAACGGATCGGGCTGCGTTCGATGCACGCACGGCGAAACTGGTTGCACAATTCAACAGCTACGTACCCATCGATGATCTGCACATCAACGGCAAATTGACGCTCGGCGAAAACATCGCGGATCTGGGTGGTTTGCTGGTTGCTTACGACGCCTTCAAGCTCACCGCGCAAGGCAAGAGTGCGGAGAAAATCGATGGCTTGACACCCGATCAGCGATTTTTCCTGTCCTACGCGCAGAGTTGGCGCACCGCGCAACGCCCGGCGCAATTGCGCCTGCAACTGCAATCCAATGAACACGCACCCGCCAAATACCGGGTCAACGGTCCGGTAAGCAATGTGCCTGCTTTCGCCCACGCCTTCGCTTGCAAGCCGGGTGATGCAATGCAGCGCCCGGCGGACGTGCGCGTGAGCATTTGGTAACCGACACAGCTTCACGATTTGCATTTTTGAAATTGATTTCCACTTGAGGCAATTGCATGATTCGTTCATTACTCAAACCGCTGGTGCTTGGCATCAGTCTGGCGATCGCCAGCACCGCCACCGTCGCCGCGACAGCATCGTCGGATTCAAGCCTGAACCCGGCGCAATTCGATCAGCACATATCGCCGTGCCAGAATCTCTACGACTTCGTCAACACGAACTGGATCAAGGCCCATCCGATTCCGGCGGATCGCAGCACCTACGGAATTTTCGCGTTGCTGCAGGAAAAGTCGCTCGCCACACAACGCGCCATTGTGGAAAATGCAGCAAAGTCCGGGCCTGCCGCCGGCACCATCGAACAAAAGATTGGCGATCTGTACGCCACCGGCATGAACGTCGCCGCCATCAACAAGGCAGGCTACGCGCCAATCAGCGACGACCTCAAACGCATTGACGGCCTGCGCACACCGGACGAAATAGCGAATTTCGTCAGCGACTATGCCGCCTCGGGTTTCGGGTTCCTGTTCGACTTTTCCGCCGAAGCGGATTTCCACAATTCGCGCCAGATGATTGCCTATGCCTCTCAAGCTGGCCTTGGCCTGCCGGAGCGCGACTACTATTTCAAAACCGACGCGACGTCAAAAAAAATTCGCGCAGCCTACATCAACCATGTCCAGCGTTCGCTGGAGTTGGTTGGAGCAAGCAAATCCGACGCGGCCAGGCAGGCAAAGCAAGTGATGGCAATGGAAACCCGGCTTGCCGGGGCGTCGCTGCCCATCGTTGAATTGCGCGACCCGGCCAATCAGTATCACCATGTCGATTTCGCCACGGCCGACGCAACCACACCCCATTTCGCCTGGGAAAAATTCTTCGCTTCGCAGAATATTTCCGGCGAGAAAGGCTTTTCGCTTTCGCAACCGAAGTTTTTTGCCGAAATGGACAAACTGCTGGCCACGGCGTCCGCCGAACAGTGGCGTGCGTATTTTCGCTTTCACCTGGTCAACACGACGCAGCCGTACCTGAGCAAGCCTTTCGTCAACGAGCATTTTGATTTCTACTCGCGCCTCCTGGAAGGTCAGAAAAAACAAAGGTCGCGCTGGAAAGAAGTGCTCGACACGATCAACGAGCAATTGGGCATGGCGCTGGGACAATTGTATGTCGCGCAAACGTTTCCACCCGAGGCCAAGCAGCGTGCCCGGCAACTGGTCGACAATTTGCGTGCCGCGCTCAAGCAGCGTATCGAAAAGCTCGACTGGATGAGCGAACAAACCAAGGCCAAAGCCATCGAAAAATGGAATACGTTCGTGCCCAAGGTGGGCTATCCGGACAAATGGCGCGACTGGTCGGGACTGAACATCGACGCCGGGAGTTATTTCGGCAACGTTCGCGCCGCACTCAAGTTCAATCACGATTGGGAGATGGCGAAAATCGGAAAGCCGGTAGATCGCAGCGAATGGGGCATGACGCCGCAGACCATCAACGCGTATTACAACCCGTTCCAGAATGAGATCGTGTTTCCGGCCGCCATCCTGCAACCCCCGTTCTTCGATGCAAGTGCCGACGACGCACTCAATTACGGCGGCATTGGCGCAGGAATCGGCCATGAAATGACGCACGGCTATGACGACGAAGGCTCACAGTTCGATGCACACGGCAATCTGAAGAACTGGTGGACGCCCGCCGACAAAAAGCAATTCGATGCGCGCACGGACAAACTGGTCAGGCAATTCGACGCATACGTCGCCATCGACGGCATGCATGTCCACGGCAAGCAGACACTCGGCGAAAACATCGCCGATCTCGGCGGCCTGAACGTGGCTTACGATGCGCTGCAGAAAGCACTGGCGGGGAATCCGTCGGAAGCAAACAAAATGATCGATGGCTACACGCAGGATCAGCGCTTCTTCCTCAACTTCGCGCGCATCTGGGTCACCGAGATGAAACCCGAAACATTGAAATTGCGCATCAACACCGATGTGCACGCACCCGGACAATTCCGCGCCATCGCCGCGCCGTCGAACATGCCGGCGTTTGCCAAAGCCTTCTCGTGCAAGGCCGGCGACCCGATGGTTCGCGCAGACGATGTGCGGGTGAAAATCTGGTAGGCCGCCAACAGCAATCAAGCGCCGTTTGCGGCACGCTGGTGGTTGCTCGCCTTGCTCTTGATCTGCACCGAATGGACAACCGGGCTGACCCGTTCGTTTGGACAGACCTCCCGCTTTGCCAAGTGATCCTTCTGCTACGTTCTTGCTTGTATAAATCTATATTTATCGCACTTGCCTGCTCGGCGGTGCGTCAAGCTGCCGTGCGTTGCGCGGTCATCGCCGCGAAGCCGATCTCATCCGGGGTCTTTGCGTCCAGCGTGATGCAGGCATCCTCGCCCAAGCGGTTGCAGAAATTCCACTTGACCTGCGGTCTGGTTTTCCGGGGCCAGCTCTGTTTTTCAACGAGGCACGCAAGCGGGCAGATGCCAAGGCAAACAAGCATGTGAGCAAACGGCAAGATCAAACTTCAAAAAAAAAAAGGGCGCGGATTGCTCCGCGCCCTGTGTCGATCACACCGTTGGATTATTTGACTTCAAACGACGTCGTGTTGGCGACCTTGCCATCAACGCTTATCTCCAGCGTGTATTTGCCTGCGGGGAACCCGTCGGGCTTGTTGATGTGAAAGCTGGTGTGCGCCGGACCGCTCGCGGCAATCTTGTGTTCGCTGCTGTTGACCAGTTGACCATCACCAAACGTCCACTTGGCCGTAATGGTGGATTGCGCGTTGCCGGTCGAATTGGTTTGAACCACCGCGTAGATCACGTCTTTCGGTGAAAATGTCATTGTCGGTGAGGCAATCATTCCGGTTGGATCAACCGAATTACCCATCTGCACCGAGGTAACCGATGTTTCCGCAGCGGGTGCCGCGGCTGGAGTCGCTGCCGGGGTGGGCGCTACCGGAGCCGGGGCCGGGGCCGGAGTGGCGGCCGGAGGTGGCGGTGGCGTGGTTTCCGGTGGCGGCGCGGCGTGCTTGCCGCAGGCTCCAAGCGCGAGTGCGCCGGTGAGTGTCAAAACAAACAAACTGCGTTGACTGATACGGTTCATGTGACTGCTCCTTGGTTAATGTTTATCGCCTGCGGCGGGAATTTTCAGTACCTGTCCGACCTTGATCCGGTCCGGATTGCTGATCTGGTCACGATTGGCCTCGAAGATTTCGCGCCAACGATTGGCGTGGCCGTAAAACTTCTGCGCAATCTTTGAAAGACTGTCGCCACTGACAACCTTGTAGGTCTGCACTTCATTTGCGGTCGGCGCCGACGTCTCGCTACCCGCCTGCACGTTACTGAAATCCGGCGCGGCTGGTGCGGATGGTGCACTGGATTCCGAGCCACTCTGGACGTTGGAAAAGTCGGGCTTGCCTGGTTCGTTTGGCATGATTGCTCCTGATTGCTTCAATAGGGACTGAACCGAAATGCCGCAGCATCCGGATTTGACCGCCAACATCCTAACTCAATCTTCACGTCGATGTGACGTGGCGGTGCATTCCCGTTCATCTTCGGGAAAGCTAATGCGCACGTCGCGTGCACTGGTAGAATTGCCGGATGCGCTTCGCTCCCGGACAACGTTGGCTCTCCACTGCCGAACCCGAGTTGGGATTGGGCACCCTGCTTCGCATCGATGGTCGCACCGTGCAGTTGGCGTTCCCGGCAGCCGGAACGGTGCGCCAGTACGCGGCACATTCGGCTCCCCTGCTGCGCGCGGAATTTCGCGCCGGCGAGCGCATTCGCGGTGCCGGACAGACTTTCGTCGTCGAGCGCGTTGAACACGAAAGCGGTGGAATTCTGCGCTATTTCGGCGCCGGTGTCAGCGTGCACGAAGGCGAATTGGACGATATCCAGAACGTGTCGCAGGCCGATGCGCGCCTGAGTGCCGGTCGCGTCGATCGCAACGACCAGTTTGAATTGCGTCTGGCTGCGCTGGCGCAACGCGCTCGTGCGCGGCGATCGCCTGCATGGGGCATGATGTCCGCGCGCGTGACTTTGCTCGAGCACCAGTTGCGCGTGGTCCAGAACGCCGTTTCCCGGCGGCATCCGCGCGTGCTGCTGGCCGACGAAGTCGGCTTGGGCAAGACCGTCGAGGCCGGACTGATCCTGGCGCGACTGCTGGCAACCGGACGCATCGCGCGCGTGTTGATCGTGCTGCCCGAAGCGCTGGTTTACCAGTGGTACGTCGAATTGTTGCGCCGCTTCAATTTGCCGTTTGCCATCTTCGACGAGGAGCGCTGCGAGGCGATCGAGCAAGGCGGCGATGGACGCAATCCATTCGAGGACGAACAACTCGTCATCGCCGACCTGGCATTTCTGCGCGATTCCGACAAGCGCGCACGACAAGCGCACGCCGCAGGTTGGGATCTGCTCGTGCTCGACGAAGCACACCATCTGGCCTGGACGCCGGAATCTGCCAGTCCCGAATATCGCCTGATCGAAGAATTGGCGGCAACGACGCCCGGCTTGATTTTGCTGACGGCAACACCCGAGCAACTCGGTCGCAGCGGGCACTTCGCCCGCTTGCGCCTGCTTGATCCGGCACGCTATCCGGACCTCGAGCAATATCAGCGCGAGGCGGCAGGTTATGTCCAGCTTTCGCAGATTGTGGACAAACTGCAAAGTGCTCGGGCGCTTGGTATCGAGGAGCGCGAGCAACTTGCCGCACGCTTGAATGACGATCCGGAGCTCGGCGACGCGGTGGCGAATCTGGATCCTGCCGATGGCGCCGGAACCGATCGATTGCTCGATGCCTTGATTGATCGCCACGGCACCGGGCGCGCCATGTTTCGCAATCGGCGCGTTGCCATCGGCGGATTTCCGCGGCGGATTGCGCACGTCATGGAGCTCGACGGGCACACGCTTGATGATGACTGTCGCCAGCATCTGCTTGCGGAATTCGCGTCGGATGCACAGGAACCGCCGGCACCGTTGCAATTGAACTACGCCGACGATCCGCGCCTGAACTGGCTGCTCGCGCTACTCGACGACAATCCGGCGGACAAATTTTTTCTGGTGTGCCGCAGTCAGGCCAAGGTGTTGGCGCTTGAAGAAGCGTTGCGTACACGCAGTGGCATACGCCTCGCACGTTTTCACGAGGGCATGAGTCTGGTCCAGCGTGATCGCAATGCGGCTTTTTTTGCCGAGTCCGATGGCGCACGTCTGCTGCTGTGCGCGGAAATCGGATCAGAAGGCAGAAATTTTCAGTTTGCACACCATGTCGTGCTGTGGGACCTGCCGCACGATCCGGATTTGCTCGAACAACGCATCGGGCGGCTGGATCGCATCGGACAGAAGCACGACATTCACGTCCACTGCGCGGCGTTCACCGGCACGGCGCAGCTTGTCCTGCTGCGCTGGTACCGGGGAGGGCTCGACGCGCTTTGCAGCAGCCCTGCCGATGGACGCGAACTGTATCGCACGTTTGCTGCACGCCTGCATGCGTTGGCAATCGAACATGCCCACGGCGGCGAAGAACCCGATATTGAAATCGATGCCTTGATTGCCGAGACGCGGGCCGAACACGAACGCCTGTCCAGCCAATTGCAAAACGGCCGTGATCGATTGCTGGAACTGGCGAACCAGCGCGAATCGGGTGCGGCGCAATTGCACGCGGCGCTGGTGCAAGCCGATGCCGACACCAACGTCGATCAATTCATCCTGAGTCTGTTTGAACTATTTGGCGTGCACAACGATGACGATGGGCAGCGCACCCGGCTGCTGGATCCCGAATACCTGAGCACTGACGGTTTTCCGGGGCTCAAGGAAGGCCCGCAGCGCGTAACGTTTGATCGCGCCGTGGCACTGGCGCGTGAAGACGTGCCGCTATTGCGCATGGATCACCCCATGGTTACCGGCAGCATCGATCTGCTGCTGGATTCGGAACTGGGCAACACGGCATTTTTGCTGGATGACGCGCTGCCCGGCAAAACGGTACTTTTGCAAGCGGTATTCGTACTCGATTGTGTCGCCGCCCCGGCACTGCACGCTGACCGCTTCCTGCCGCCCACGCCAATAAGCGTAGTCGTGGATACCAAACTCGTTGACCGCGGCAACTGGCAACCCAGCACGGCTGCGCGAACACGCGCCGGAGAACGATTGATTGACGCAACGCGCTATCGCAAATATCTTGCCGGACTGGTGCCACCAATGCTCAAGCGCTGTGAAGACCTTGCTCGCGAGCGCGCCGCCAGACAAATCAAACTGGCAATCGTGCAAGTCGATCAGGAACTGGGCGCCGAACATGCACGTCTGGCCGCATTGTGCCGAGTCAATTCCGGCGTCGATGCGCGCGAGCTGGATACCATCGATGCCGAACGCAGCGAACTACGCGCTGCTCTGCCACGCTCGCTGCTGCGCCTGGACGCACTGCGCTTTGTTTGCAGCCCGGGTTTCATCGGTCAGGGCTGAGCAAAATCCAGCAGGCGCGGTTCAGGGTCGACCGCGTGCGCGCGCCTGGGTACGCCAGTATTGAATCAGTGCGAAGCCGACAACCGCACCGCCAAGGTGGGCGAAATGCGCCACCCCAGCCTGAGTGCCGGTGATGCCCAGATACAGCTCGATTGCCATGTATCCGACCACCGCAATACGCGCTGGAATCGGCGCAGGAATAAAAAACAGAAATACCTTTGCGTGCGGATACAACACCGCGAATGCCAACAGCAAACCAAATACACCGCCGGATGCGCCCAATGTCGGATAAAAGTTTTCCGACTGGAAAAAGTGAAGCGTCGCCAACTGCGCCACTGCGGCACCCAGCACGCAGGAAACATAATAGAAAGCATATTTGCGCGTACCCAGGACATTTTCGACCGGCGCACCAAACATCCATAGCGCGAACATGTTGAAGGCAATATGCGCGAGTCCACCGTGCAGAAAACCGTAGGTGATCAGTTGCCAGACTTCGAAACCGGCGGAGACAACGGAGCCGTCGCCCAGACGCAGCAACTGATGTGGCCCAAGCGGCCACAGTGCAAAGTGCCAGATCAAGGTGTCACCCGCGACCTGTTGCAGCAGGAAAATGGCGACATTCGCAATCAGGAGCATGGCGGTAACGGGTGGTAGCTTTGTCATGGTGAATTTTTGCTGCTTCGTCGTTGGCTATCGTGGCGTGCGCGACCTGTACGGCTGGTTGCTGCGTCACACGGATTGGAATATCCGCGCAGACAGCTTACACGCCTTCAATCCATGCGCCACAGTTGCGCATCCAGATCGCGCTGCCATCCGTAGCGGACCAAATCCACGCGCCCGTTGACGACGACAACTCCTTCGCTCGACAAACGCTTGCATTGCTCGCGAAAGCCGCGACTGCCATTGGCAAACGCAATGCGTCCATCCGCGCGCAGGACCCGATGCCAAGGCAGCTTGAGACCCGGATCAGACTCGCGCAACACGCGGCCAACCAGGCGCGCGCGTCTCGGCAGGCCCGCGCGTTCGGCAATTTCGCCGTAGCAGGCCACACAACCGCGCGGAATCTCCGCGATTGTGCGCCTGATCGCCACATGTTCGGGTTTGATGTCGATTCGGACTGACTTCATCGCCGCGGCACGTTAGCATAGACACCTGTCGATCCGGGAGATACACGCGTGCAATCCTTCGAAGAAGTCCGCTCGCACATCAATGCCAACTACGCATTGCGTATCAACGATCCATACCTGATCAGCTTTGACCTGGCGATCAACGCCGGCACACGCCATCAAGGCGTGTATCTTGCCGAACTTGAAGGCGACGATGATCGCAAGTATCTGCGCATTTCCACGCCCATCGGTCCGCTGACCGGCGTGGACGCGCAGCGTTGCCTGCGATTCAACTGGGAGCAGCGCGTGGGTTTGCTGGCGGTCAGCGATCTGGACGGGTCGCCATACCTGCATCTGTGCGAGAACCGCCCTTACGACCTGCTGACCGAAGACGAACTGACCCGATTGATCAATGAAATTGGCCCCCTTGGCGATCGCCTCGAACATGCGATTTCCAGTGGCGGAGATGCGTTCTAGCCAATACGCCATTCGCGTATGCGATAGCGGATTTCGTTGGACGAGAAGATTGTCGTGAGGCGCATCTGGCCAATCATCGCGGTGCAAGACGTCGTGCAAAGCCTGCGCTGGTATCAGGCACTTCTGGGCATTCCTGCAACGCTCCCGGCGCACGAGTATTTCGGCCAGGTCACCGACGCGGATGGCACCGTGTTGCTTTGCATGCACCGATGGGGTGACCACGAACACCCTTCGTTGAGCCGCGTCGACAATGGCAAGCCCGGTAATGGTCTGCTCTTGTTTCTGCGCGTTGACGACTTTGACGACACGCTTGCGCGGGCGCGAAGTTTGCAGCTTCGGCTTGAAGACGAGCCGCACATCAATCCCGGAACGAAAACAGCGGAGTTTTCCGTTTTGGATCCGGACGGCTATTACGTTTCGATCAGTGCGCTGCAGGCGAGCCGGCAATTCAACTGACCTTCTCTCCCCGGCAAGCTTGTGGGAGCGGGCGAATCGCGCTCCCGTCCACCAGTTCATTGTCGATCAAGCGCGCTCGACCCAAACGGGCTGCGATCAAGGCAATCAGATTCGCTCGTTGCGCTGGCTGCGGCGCGGACAAATCGGCCGCACTGCGCAGCACGGCATAGTCCGGATGGAGTCCGGCCTGTTCCAATTCACGCACCGCTTCGATTTCAATCGCGGCAAGTTCGCGCCCACTGCGCACTGCGTCGCACATGCCCAGCAGGGTGCCATGAATGACGCTGGCGCGCTCACGTTCGTCAGCCGTCAAGTATTGGTTGCGTGAGCTCATCGCCAAACCATTGGTTTCGCGTTTGATCGGCGCGGCAACAATGCTAATCGGCAAACACAAATCCGCGACCAATCGGCGGATCACCAGCAACTGCTGATAGTCCTTTTGTCCGAATACGGCAACGTCGGGTGACACCAAATTGAACAGTTTGGTCACCACACTCGCCACGCCGGAAAAGTGTCCGGGTCGCGCTGCGCCGTCGAGAATATCGCTCAGGCCGGGAACGATGACGCGCACGGACTCGCTTGCCCCAAACGGATATATTGTCCGTTCATCAGGCACGAATAACACGTCGCAATCATGTTCCCGCAGCCCTGCAGCGTCTTCATCGAGGGTGCGTGGATAGCTGGAAAAATCTTCCGTTGGTCCGAATTGGGTCGGATTGACAAAGACGCTGGCAACAACTCGGTCACAGCACTGACGAGCGATTTCGATCAACGAATAGTGGCCTGCATGCAGATTTCCCATCGTGGGGACGAAGCCGATGCGTAGCCCGTCGCGGCGCCAGGTTTCGATTTGCGCGCGCAGCGCAATCGCATCGCTGATGGTGTACATCAAAACGTATGCTCGGCGGCCGGAAATTCACCGCGACGCACGGCATCGGCATACGCGCGCATGGCAGCCGGGATGGAGCCGGAGCCAGCGAGGAAGTCCTTGCTGAAGCGCGGCCGCTTGCCGGGCGTAATGCCAAGCATGTCGTACGACACAAGCACCTGACCATCGCAATGAATGCCCGCTCCAATGCCGATCGTGGGAATGGCCAATGCCCGGGTTATGCGTTTGGCCAATGCAGCAGGTACGCATTCGAGCACGAGCAAATCCGCACCGGCATCGGCGACAGCTTTGGCGTCCGCGAGTATTTTCCCAGCCGTCGTGGTTGTCTTGCCTTGAACGTGATAACCACCGAGCTTGTGCACGCTTTGTGGAGTCAACCCCAGATGCGCGCAGACGGGGATGTCATGGCCGGCCAACGCCGCAATCACATCGAGCACGTAACCGGCTCCTTCGAGCTTGACCATGGCAGCACCACCTTCGGCCATCAATCTCGCGGCAGTCCGCAATGCGCAATTGGCGTCGCGGTAGCTCATGAAGGGAAGATCCGCAAGCAGCAACGCATGCTTGATGCCGCGCGATACCGCAGCCGTGTGATAAACCATGTCATCAACGCTGACAGGCACGGTACTTGAGTGCCCCTGCACTACCATGCCCAACGAATCACCAACCAGAACAACATCGATTTCGGCGGCATCACACAGCGCAGCAAAGCTGGCATCGTAGGCCGTGAGCGCCACGATTTTTTCCCCGGCGGCTTTCATCTGCGCCAACTGCAAGCCGGTCACCAAGCCTCGCTGCGGTGGTGATTTTGTCTTGACTGGCATGCTTGATTCCTTCAGGTGTGGGTGGTCGTCAACCAGCGTGCGTTGCGTTCGAGCCAAGTACGTGGCAATTGGCGCCATCGATTCGTGCCATCAGGTCATCGATTTTGCCACGGCCCGGGATCACCAGATGCGGCGCAATTTCCATCAGGGGCATCAATGCAAACGCACGCTCATGCAAATACGGATGCGGGATGCGCAAGCCCGGCTCGTCGATGCATTGTTGCGCATAAACGAGGATATCAAGATCCAACACACGCGGTCCCCAGCGCGTGCTTTCTCGCACACGCCCCGCGTCGCGTTCGATGTCCAGTAACGCGGCAAGCAGCGCACGCGGTACCAGTGCGGTTTCAATTTCTGCCACCGCGTTGACAAAGTCGGGCTGGTCCACGATTCCCCACGCCGCACTGGCGTACAAACGCGACTGCCGCACCAAGCGCGTTTGTGGCAGGTTTGCCAGCGCGTGCAGTGCCGCGCGAATTTGCTTCGCAGGATCGGCAAGATTGCTGCCGAGACCAATGTATGCCGGAACCATGCAGAAAAACCGGGCTATTCGGATGCGATCGCTGGCGGCTTGCGGCGACGGCGGCGCTTCGCAGGCGCAGTGGTTTTCGTGGCATCGACCGCATTCGGCAACAGCGCACCCGTCAATTGCTCGGCCAGCACATCGTGCGGTTTTTCCTGCGCCTGCGTCCACCAACGTCCCAACTCGGCAATCTCCTCGCCCTCGCCACTTCGCAACAACAGGAAATCGTAAGCCGCACGAAATTGCGGATGTGCCAGCAGGCGGAACACGCGCTTCCTGGTACGTTGTTCGAAGCGCGGTTGCAACATCCAGATTTCCTGCATGATCTGGGCAAAACGACGCGGAATCGCCACCTGCCGAGCCTGTTCGGACATTACCTGGTGACTGACGCGAATCCAGGCAAGATTTGGCTCAACGCCTTTGTCGATTTCGCGCTGGACTTGCGCACGCACCGGACCCCACAACATGACGGCAAACAGGAACGCCGGTGTCACCGAGCGATTCTCGGCCACGCGCGCATCGGTACCGGCCATGCCCGATTCGACCAGCGATCGAAACACTTCGCCGCCGCGAAACGCCAGCGCCCGCGTGGTCAATGGAAACACGTCGGCAAGCAGTCCGGAGTGCTCCAGCGCATGAAAACTCTTCAACGCGTTGCCGGACATGAACAATTTGAGTGATTCATCGAACAGACGTGCCGGCGGCGCATCCAGCAACAACCCGCCCATTTCGGCAAACGGGGCCCGTGCGTCCTCGGCAATCGTGAAATCCAGTTTCGCCGCCAGTCGCACCGCGCGCAGCATGCGCACGGGATCTTCACGGTAGCGCTGACGCGGATCGCCGATCAAGCGCATGACCCGCGCGCCGAGATCGGCAAAGCCATCGACATAATCACGCACGCTGAAATCGGCAATGTTGTAGTACAGCGCATTGACGGTGAAATCGCGGCGCAACGCATCTTCCTCGATGCTGCCGTAGACGTTGTCGCGCACGATGCGTCCTCCGTCCACGACATGCCGATCACCGCTGCCGTCGTCGCTGCTGCCGCGGAATGTGGCAACTTCGACGATCTCGCGTCCGAACACCACATGCGCAAGACGAAAGCGCCGACCAATCAGACGGCAGTTGCGAAACAGGTGTTTGACCTGCTCGGGCGTGGCATCCGTGGCAATGTCGAAATCCTTCGGGCGGCCGCCAAGCAACAAATCGCGCACGGCACCGCCGACGAGATAGGCCGCGTAACCGGCTTCGTGCAGGCGATACAACACGCGCAACGCGCCGTTGGAAATATTCCGTCTCGACAGGGTGTGCTGCTCGCGCGGTATGACGCGCAATTGCACCGGTTGCGGTGAAAGCGAAAAAGACACTGACTGTTTCATTCCATTATTTCTGGCTACTGCACGCGTCGTGAAAACGGTATACTGGCCGCCCGTGTTGTGGGTTTCCCAACCCGTGCTCCCTTCGTCTAGTGGCCCAGGACACCGCCCTCTCAAGGCGGGAACACGAGTTCGAGTCTCGTAGGGAGCGCCATGTATATTTTGCGAACATCCGTGTGCGCGAGGACAGAATAAAGCAATGCCATTTGTCGTCGTAGACAACTGCATCAAGTGCAAGTATACCGACTGCGTCGAAGTATGTCCGGTAGACTGCTTTCATGCCGGTCCCAATTTCCTCGTGATTGACCCGGAGGAATGCATCGATTGCACCCTGTGCGAACCGGAATGTCCGGCCAACGCAATTTATCCGGAAGACGATGTCCCCGCCGGCCAGGAACATTTCATTGCGCTCAACGCCGAACTGACAAAAATCTGGCCGGTGTTGACCGAGCGTATCGATGCCCCGGCCGATGCCAAGGAGTGGGACGGCAAGCCGAACAAATTGCCGTTGTTGGAACGTTGAATTCCCTGACTCCCTTTCGAAGGGGGGCTGGCGATCCGAACGTCATTTGCGTGGAACCCGTCTGCGTGGAGCCCCGTCATTCCCGTCTGCGCTGGAATGACGCCGCGTCGTGGTTGGCGTCAAACCCGTGCCAATTGGCGAGCATGATTTTTTGATCGCACGGCGCGCGCAGCAAGATTGCGCAGGTCGCTGCGCGATCAACCCATGCGATCGCGCAACACCTGCAGCACCCGGCGTGCGGCTTCGCTGGAATCGGTGCCTGCAGCACCTTGCACATCCACTTGGGCCCCATCGCCATCGGCGCTTATCGTCACATTCAAGGTGCCGCTGACCGGTGACGAATTGGCGCTTTGCGCCTGTTTGCCACCGCCGAACGGATGCAAGATGCGACTGTACCAATGATGTTCTGCAGCAGGCTGCGCCGTCGGCATGGCGCGCAGACCACTCACTGCGAGTGTGTAGGTATGTGCCGTTTCGTCGCGCGCATCAATTTTGCCGACATTGGCGCGTTCCAATGCCAGACCAACGCGTTTCCACGTATTCTCGACGGTATCGGAAACATGCAACTTGGCGTTGCCGAGAACGACTGCAGGCGGCGCGCTGCCCACCGCGCCCGATGCACCCGACGAATCCGAAGCTCCGACCTCCGGCACGACCAAGGCATCGGTGGTTGCAGGAGTATCCAGATCCGGCGGAACTTCCAAAGGCCGCGTTTCGCTGGCTTTGGAGTAATAGTTGTCACGCTGATGAAACATGCTGCAACCGCCAACGGCCAGGGCGGCCAGAGCGATCAGGACAATCGAGCGAACAGGAAGAATACGATTCACGGTGAATCCCGGTGATGGTGAGCGGTGAGAAGTCTCAGGCTGCGCTGCTGTGCCGCGGCTGAACCGCGACGGGCAAATGCAACTGGTCCAGAACGTGTTGTGCCTGCGCATGATAGCGCGAGCTCAATGGCAACAGCGGCAAACGCGGTTCGGCACTGCCGAAGCCAAGCCGATGCAGGCACCATTTTAGCGGAATCGGGTTCGGTTCGGTGCCGAGCAGGTCAAACAGGTCTTGCAGGCGCACATTGCGTTCATGTGTTGCCGGTTTGTCGCCGCTCAAAGCCGCGTCGCACAGCGCGCGCATGGCGGCCGGCGCCACATTGGCCGCAACCGATACGATGCCTTCCGCGCCGGCCAGCATTGCCGCCGCACAACTGGGGTCGTCGCCGCCAAGTATGTGGAAATCCGCGGTTTTCAGCGCCACCAGTGCTGCAACCCGGCTGGCGTCGCCCACGGCTTCCTTGATCCCGACAATTGCGTTGTGCTTGGCCAATCGGGCGGTCGTTTCCGGCAGCAGGTCGCAACCGGTTCGCGAGGGCACGTTGTAGAGAACGATTGGCAGTTCGCCGTGATCGGCGACTTCGCTGAAGTGGCGAAACAGGCCTTCCTGGGTTGGGCGCACGTAATAGGGTGTCACCACCAACGCCGCATCCGCGCCAAGCGATTGTGCGCGCCTGGTCGCGGCGATGGTTTTGCGCGTGTTTGCCGTACCGGTTCCGGCAAGAACCGGTACGCGCGCGTTGACGCGGGCAACCGCGAACTCGAGCAAACGGTCCAATTCGGTTGGTTCAAGCGCATGCGCCTCGCCGGTGGACCCGGCAACAACCAATGCCTGCGTCCCCGCATCAATCTGGCATTCGATGAGCTTGGCAAACGCTTCCAGATCCAGTGAATCCCCGTGAAACGGCGTTGCCAGCGCACAGATGCTGCCGCTTAGTTTTTTCAAGGCGAAACCCGCTGTAGGCGTAGTCCGACGATGTTACTTGCGGGTATTTGGCATGGCAAGTATTCTCGTGGATTGGAGTATCAGCAGATCCACCGCAGCCATGCGCAAGCCAGGGAAACGCACGCCTTGACCGATACCGCACCGCGTCCACCAACAGCCAACGAAAATTATCTGCTGATCAATGCGTTTGCCGCACTGGAACGCTCACCATTGGTGGCCATCACCCGTCGCATCGCCGAGTGCGGATGCAATCTGGCCGAAACGCGCGTTGCCGCAATTGGCAGCGACGTGTCGGTATTGGCGCTTGCGGTCGGCCCGTGGGATGCCATCGCCAAGCTCGAATCCGCACTTGGGCGGATGGAGCGAGAAGACAAGATTCGCCTGCTGCACTTCCGCACCGGCGCCAAGCAACCACAGACCGATTTGCTGCCCTACATGGTCGAGGTCGTGGCTGCCGCCAAACCCGGAATACTGTTCCAGATTGCCGAGTTTTTCCAGCGCCATGAAATCTGCATCGAGCAGTTGCAATCGAGCCGCTATCGCGCCATGCAAACCGGTGCGGAGATGTTTTCCGCACAGATTACGGTGGGGATTCCGGCATCCACACATATTGCCGCGTTGCGCGACGATTTTCTTGAATTCTGCGATGGCCTGAACCTCGACGCCATTATCGACCCGATGAAATTCTGATGCTCAAACCCGGAAAACTCGTTCCCGATCTCAAGGCGCAGACCACGTCAGGCGAAATTCGCCTGCGCGACTTGCGTGGCCAATTCGTCGTCGTGTATTTCTATCCCAGGGACAACACGTCCGGCTGCACGCGCGAAGCGCAGGATTTCCGCGATCTGGCGACGAAGTTCAAGAAGCACAATGCCGTCATTCTCGGAGTATCGCGTGATTCACTCAAATCGCACGAGAATTTCCGCGCCAAGCATGCATTGCCATTCGACCTGATTGCCGACATCGATGAAGTCTGGTGCAAAGGCTTCGATGTGATCCACGAGAAAAAACTGTACGGCAAAGCCTACGTCGGCATCGTGCGCAGCACGTTTTTGATTGGTCCCGAAGGCAAGCTGCGGCATGAA
>DASSXQ010000305.1:0-8453 GCA_035703725.1 Rudaea sp. | reverse complement strand
TCGATACCGATCAGTCGCCTGACCCGCATCAAGGGCACGACGTGTTCGCAGTAGCTCGCGTATCCGGATTTTCATGCGGATGGCGGTCGTGTCGATGATCGGTACGGCGCCATGGCGATTGGCATTTCACCATTGCCGGTGATTTCGTTTACACATGTCGTGGATGTGTCTAAAGTTCACCGTTCACCGTTCGAATACATCGCATGAATCCCGCCCTGTCCGTCATCTTTTTTACCGTCATGTCCGGTACCGGATACGGGTTGTTGTTCCTGCTCGGCGTTGGTCTTGCGTTGAATCCGGGTTCCGTCAGCCGTAACGAGGCCTTGATTGTGCTGATAACGGGCGTGACTTTTGCCAGTGCCGGGTTGTTGTCGTCAACGCTGCACCTGGGCCAACCACAACGGGCGTGGCGCGCATTCAGTCAGTGGCGCAGCTCGTGGCTTTCGCGCGAAGGGGTGGTTGCGATGTGCGGGTTTGTGCCGTCCCTGCTGCTTGGACTGGTGCTGTTGACGAATCGAAATGCGGACGCATTGCGCGGACTTGGCGCGTTGGTTGCAACGTTTTCGATCGCCACTGTCGTGTGTACGGCAGGAATCTATTTTTCGCTGAAAACCATCCATGCCTGGCATAACCGCTACGTGCTGCCGGGCTATTTGCTGCTCGGATTACTCGGCGGTTCGGCGTGGATGCTCGCACTGCATGTTTTGCCAGGATCACCAACAACCAACCCGATCTTGATCAGGTCGCTTTGCGCTATCACCATCGCGGCAGCATTGGGTGGCGTCGCGATCAAGCGCGCGTACTGGAAATTCATCGATGGCACGGCGCATCCGGCGACGACGGAGTCGGCCACCGGATTGGGACGTTTCGGCAATGTGCACAGTGTCGAAGCGCCGCATACCGAACAAAACTATCTCACCAACGAAATGGGTTTCGTGTTGGCACGCAAACACGCCAAGCGCCTGCGCGCGATTGCATCAAGCCTGCTCGGACCCGTACCAATCGTTGCGGCCATTGTCGTTTGGCTGCTGGTGCCTGTGTCGCCAGTTGCCGCATGGGTTTGCGCGGGTGTCGCGGCACTGGCCACAACCATCGGATTGTTCGTCGAACGCTGGCTGTTTTTTGCCGAAGCCCGGCATGTAGTCATGCTCTATTACGGAGCCGCACAGCCCGTCACTGCCTGAATTCGGGCCGAACCGCTGGTCACGGTGTTTCGCAAAAGTCCACATTGCCGCATTGTGCCTAGATACAATGGCGCACCCGTCGCAGTGACGACGTTTTTTCCAAGGAGATTGCATGAAACCCACCCTGCTCGCATCCGCCATCCTGTTAACTCTGCCACTTGTCGCGCTGGCTGATCCACCGCCACAAGGTTGGTCCGGCAGCGGCGAAGCCGGCTTGGCCATCGCCAGCGGCAACACCAAATCGCAAAACCTCAACGTGAAACTTGAGTTGAAATTCAACGACGACCAGTGGAAAGACGAATTTTCGTTCGTTGCCCAGCGCAACAAGGCCAACGTAGCCGATGCCGACGGCAGTTCGCGCTACGATTTGACCGCCAACCGCTATGAGGTAGCTGGCTCGGCCGGTTACAAACTTGACGAGCGCAGCTATATTGTCGGCGCGCTGCGCTATGAGCACGACGAGTTTTCACCTTACGACTACCAGTACATCGCTTCGATCGGCTATGGCTATCAGGTCCTCAAGAATGCCAGCGATGAGCTTTCGTTCGAGGCTGGCCCGGGTTACAAGGTCGCGCAGCCGGCAAAGTTTTTCGTGCCGAATACGTCCCCACCGCCAGCGCTGATCGAGGTCGACCCTGACTCCGACAGCAACGTCGTGCTGCGCGGCAAGATGGACTACAAGCACACGTTCAATGCGACCACGGCGTTTGTCGACACGTTTGTTGTCGAGGCTGGCAGCGGCAACAAATTCATGCAGAACGATGCCGGCGTCAGCGTGAAAATGAACAGTTCGCTGGCACTCAAGGTGGCCTATCAGGTGCGTCACAACTCCGAGGTGACGGGCGGCTTCAAGAAGACCGACCAGTTGCTGACCACGAATCTGGTTTACAGTTTTTAGGGCCGGGACTCGGGGCTCGAGAAACGCTATTGCGCCATCAAGACGTTCGCTGATCCCGCGTATGCGGTGATCTGTTTTGTTCTTGTCGCACTGGCTGTCCGAGCAACTCGTCGGCGCCCATGTCGCGTAGGCGTTGGGCGACAAGTTGTCCCAACGCTTGCGCCTGCGTGCCTTCGGCTTCGGCGCGCAGAAGGCGACCGGTTGTCGCATCACCAACCAATCCGCTTAAATGCAATCCGGTTTCGGTTTCGCTGCAAAACGCGGCAATCGGCACCTGGCAACTGCCTTGCAGAGCGCGAGTCATGGCACGTTCGGCTTCGACACAACGTGCTCCCGCGGCGTCATGCAACGGTTGCAGCAGCGTGCCGATACGCGTATCGCCGCGACGTTGTTCGACTGCAATCGCGCCTTGTGCCGCAGCCGACAGCCAATGCGGCGCCTGCAAGCGACTGCGGATGCGCGCGCCCAATCCGAGTCGCTGCAAGCCGGCACAGGCCAATACAATGGCGTCGTATTCGCCAGCGTCGAGTTTGCTCAGGCGCGTGTTGACGTTGCCGCGCAAATCCAGCAATTGCAGATCCGGTCGTGCTGCTCTCAACTGTGCCTGACGTCGCAGCGACGAAGTACCGACGCGCGCATTCTGCGGCAACAAGTCCAGCCGCGAATATCTCGGCGACACAAACGCATCTGCGGGATCTGCGCGTGCGAGCACCGCAGCAATGGCAAAATCCGCATCCAGCTCCATGGGAACATCCTTGTAGGAATGCACGGCGATATCTGCCTGATTTTCCAATATCGCGATCTCTAGCTCTTTCAGGAACAAGCCCTTGCCGCCAATGTCGGCCAATGGTCGATCAAGTATCTGATCGCCACGTGTCGTCATTGCAACCAACTCCACGACGAGGCCTGGATGGGCACCGCGCAAGAGCGCGGCAACGTGCTCGGCCTGCCACAGCGCAAGGGCACTGCGCCTTGTGGCGATGCGCAGTGGCGCACTCACAAGCTGCGCACCAATTTACGCAGCGCGGGCAGATTGCGTCGGCTGACTTCCAGGGATGCGTCGCTGTCGTCAAGCTTGACGAAGATGGTGCCGGCACCGTTGCCATTGCGACTCAGGCCGGACAGGTGTTGCCTTGCGACAAGACAATTGCGATGGATGCGCACGAAACGATCCTCGAATTCGGTCTCCAGCGATTTGAGGGTTTCCTCGATCAGCACTTCACCACCCGTATGATGCACGACGACATATTTGTCTTCGGCTTGCAGATAAAGGACGTCGAGTATCGGCACGAGCACCAGATTGCCGCGCACGCGCGCGCACAGGTGGGTGCGTTGTCGCGGCGCGATGGCCTTGGTTCCGACGCGTTGAATTTCAGAATGCGAATAGCGTCGCACCCGCTCCAGAGCCGCACGCAGGCGTTCGATGCGCACGGGTTTGACCAGATAGTCGATTGCGCCGGCATCGAATGCTGCAAGGGCATGCTCATCGTAGGCGGTGCAAAAAATGATCGCGGGTGCATTATCCAGTTTCGCCAAATGGCCTGCCGCTTCAACGCCATCCATTATCGGCATGCGTATGTCCAGCAGCACCAGCTCTGGCGCGAGTCTGGCAGCCGCTTCGACGGCGGCACGCCCATCGCCGGCATGGCCGACGACTTCCACATCGCCGCAATCGCGCAAAAGTGCGTCAAGTCTTTCGCGGGCGAGCAATTCGTCGTCAACGATCAGCGCTTTCATCGGGGAATCCCAACTTGCACACGAAATGGTTGTCTCCAGCATCTATGTCCAGTGTACCGCGCGCGCCAAAATGAAACGCGATTCGTGATCGCGTGTTTTCCAACGCCATTCCATGCCGCTGCGTTGCCCGTTGACCTGGCGGGGGACAGGGATTGCGGATTTCGATTTCGACCCTGCGTCCGTTTTGATGGACATTGATCGAAATTGTTCCCCCGTCCGGAAGCGGCGCAATGCCGTGGTAGACCGCATTTTCGACCAGCGGTTGCAACAACAGCACCGGCATCGGTATTGATAGCGGAACATCGTGGAAATCCGTCTCGATGTGCAAACGATCACCAAGACGCAGTTGTTCGATTGCCAGATAGCGCATGGCAAGTTCGATTTCTTCACCCAAGGTGCTCAATGCCTTGTCGTTGCCGAGTGCGGCGCGAAACAGGTCGGCGAGATCCTCGACTGCGCGTTCGGCATCTTGCGGTCTTGCGCGAATCAAACTTGCAATCGTATTCATGCTGTTGAACAGAAAGTGCGGGCGAATACGTGCCTGTAGTGCTTCGAACCGTGCTTTCGACTCGGCGCGTACACGTGCGCGCCATTGCTCGATGACATAGAAATAGCGCAACAGTGCTGCGCCAAGCAGCGCACACAATGCCGCACTGCGCCAGATGAAACGTTGCTCGAACTCAACCGGTAGCGTCAATCCCAAATTGAGCTGATGATCGATCTCGAACACGATGGCACTGCCCAATACGGTTACAAGCAACATCAAGATGTACGCCGCCAGCACGCCAATGCCAGGAGAAAGACGTTGCAGTTGCGGCCGCAATTTGCACAGGCACACGGCACACACCAAACCGAGCCATTGTACGAACACGCTGGTGGTCGCCAGTCGTGGCAGCACCGCACGTGTTTCGTCGCTTGGTGCGATCAGGATTACCAGCACCAGTAATTCTGCAACCACCATCACCGCAAACAATACCGGCAAGCTGCAAAAGTCCGGCAGCCATCTCGGCGCGGGCGCATGCAACTCGGGTGCAGCGGGAGGTGGCATCGTCAATCAGCGGAGACGTACACCAATCCAGCGCGCCAGGTCAGCGATTTCTTCCATGCAAACCTGGTGTGCCATCGCATACGTGTGCCATTCAATCCGGTATCCGCGCTGCTGCAGATAGTCGCGACTCAGCTCGCCCAGCGCATGCGCAACCACTGGGTCCTGACTGCCGTGGGCCATGAAGATCGGGGTTTCGCGATTCGCAGCGGACGCTTCGTTGTCGGTCTTTTCGGCCAAGGGCAGGTAAGTCGACAAAGCGATGATGCCAGCCAGCCTCCGGGCATGGCGGATACCTCCAGCCAGCACGATGGCACCGCCTTGCGAGAATCCTGCAAGCAAGATGTTTTCCGGACTGACGCCGCGCGTACCTTCGCGCTCGATCAATTCTTCCAGCAATCGGATCGATTCGCGAATGCCGACCTCGTCCTGACGCTGTGCAATTTCGAGTCCGGAAATGTCGTACCACGCGCGCATCGACATGCCGCCGTTGATCGTGATTGGGCGCTTCGGAGCATGCGGAAACACGAAACGCAATGGTGGCCAGGTGCGATCAGCCAATTGCGGAATAGCCGGTGCAAAGTCGTTGCCGTCGGCACCCAGGCCGTGCAGCCAGATCACTGTATGTCGCGGATTCGGTGCAGTTTCAATTTCAATGCAAGGCAGCGGCATGCTTACGACTTGTTATTTGGGAGATGCGATGTTGCCGCATTCGCCCGACAATGGCCAGCAATCACTTTGCGGGCGTGACTTTTGGCGGCTTGCGCTGTTGCCCTGCTGCGCTATCCTGCGAGGCTTGTCTGCATTGTGCCTGGATATCGGGAACCTATCATGTTGCGTATTTCCACCACCCTCACACTCGTATTGTTGTCGTTCGCCGCGTACGCTGGCCAGCAGGCGCAGGCGACAACGGCGCCTCTGACACTTGAACAAATCATGGCGGACCCGGATTGGATAGCCGGGCAAATTCAGGTTCCCGAGGAGTTTGAAGGAGGTGGTGGTGCACCGTATTTCAGCGTCGATGGAAGCTCGATTTATTACAAACTCAAACGTCAGGGTTCGCCAATTTCGGATTTGCATCGGATCAATCTTGGCGATGGCGCGGACAGCGTGATCGATGCTGCGGCCATGAGCACGGTTGATGGCAATCAGACGGTGTATTCATCAAGCAACACGCACGCCGCTTTCGTGCGCAACGGCGATGTTTTTTTGCGCGACCTGCGCAATGGCAATACGTTGCAGATCACGCGCAGCGAAGAACGCGAATCCTCGCCACAGTTTTCTGCCGACGGCAACAAGCTCAGCTTCCGCGTTCACAATTCATGGTTTGTCTACGATCTCGCCAATGCCGTGACAATGCCGGCAGCGGTACTCAAGACCGAGAACGATCCAGATGCCGCACTGAAAGATGACGCACTTCGCGACATGCAGTTGCGCCTGTTTTCGACCCTGCGCAAGATCGATCAGGATAAAAAATCCGAGCGCGAGCACGCTCGATCCTTGCAGCGCGGGGACGCAACTCGTGCCGCGCTTCCGTTTTATCTCGGGACCGACGTTCGCGTCGTCGACACGCAGCTGTCGACCGATACGCGCTGGATGTTGGTTACAACCCAGGCGGTCGGCTTCGATGAAGGCAAGAAAGGCAAGCTCACTCGTTACGTTACCGACTCGGGATACTCGGAATTCGAACCTGTGCGCAGTCTTGTCGGCCGCAACGGTCCGGCGGCGCAATCGCTTTGGCTGTTCGATCTGGTCGCGCATAAATCGACAAAGCTCGACTTTTCCAAATTGCCAGGCATTCAGGACGATCCACTCAAAGCCATCCGTGAGGAAAATGCCAGGGTGGACGGAAAAGTTGCGGCACACGGCGATGGCGCGGACAAGCAGGGTAAAGACAAGGCTTCGGCCAAGGCGTCGAAACCGAAAGACCGCGCGCTTCAAGTTTCCGGCATTGCATTCAATCGCAGCGGATCTGTTGCCGCCGTGCAGTTGCGCGCCATCGACAACAAGGATCGCTGGATTGCCACGCTCACCCGATCTGACCCGACGTTGACGGTTCAAGATCGTCTTCACGATGATGCATGGATCAACTGGTCGTTCAATTCCTTCGGTTGGGAGAACGATAACGACACGCTTTGGTACGAATCCGAGCAGTCCGGATTTGGGCACTTGTATGCCAAACCGCTGAACGGCAAGGCACGTGCGTTGACGCACGGCGAATTTGAGGTGTCGCATCCCGTTCTATCTTCAGATGGTCGCTGGTTTTACGTGCGCAGCAACGCCGAGGCTCCTTACGCTTATGACGTTTATCGGATTGCGGCGACGGGTGGAGAGTTGCAACGCATCACGCACTATCAAGGGATGGACGCATTTTCGCTGTCTCACGACGGGACGAAATTGCTTGTTGTGCATTCATCCAGCTATGTCCCGCCGCAATTGGCCATTGTGCGTACCGACGGCCACACTGCAGCAATTGAGCTGACAGATACCCGTACCGCGCAATACAAAGCCATGGACTGGGTCACCCCGGAGTTTGTCAAAGTGCCATCTGCGCATTTCAAGGGTGGCATCTGGAGCAAATTCTACAAGCCGGCAGACTACGACAAGAAGAAGCAACACCCGGCCGTGCTGTTTGTGCACGGCGCAGGCTATTTGCAGGACGTAAACAAAAGCTGGTCATACTATTTCCGCGAACAGATGTTCAACAATCTGCTGCTGCAACACGGTTATGTCGTCCTCGATATGGACTATCGCGCGTCGGAAGGCTATGGCCGGGACTGGCGAACCGCAATCTACCGGGACATGGGTCATCCGGAACTGGAAGACTTGCTCGACGGCAAGCATTGGCTGGTCGAAAACTGGAACGTCGATCCAAAGCGTGTTGGCATCTATGGTGGTTCGTATGGCGGCTTCATGACGCTGATGGCGATGTTCCGCGCACCTGATGAATTCGCAGCCGGCGCTGCCTTGCGTCCCGTGACAGATTGGACCCAATACAACGACGACTACACCGCGAACATCCTCAATCGCCCACAAATCGATCCAATCGCTTACAAACGCTCATCGCCGATCGAATTTGCCGACGGGTTGAAAGGAGCGTTGCTGATTTGCCACGGAGTGATCGACAACAATGTGTTGTTTGAAGATTCAATAAGACTGTATGAGCGACTTATCGAATTGCACAAGGACAATTTCTGGATCTCGCCATATCCACTGGACCGGCACGGATTTACCAACGCCGATTCCTGGCTCGACGAGTACAAACGCATCTATCAGTTGTTCCAGCAAAGCATCGGCGAGTCCATGCCGACGAAGTGACTTCGAAGCATCCCTGACGCGATGCGTGCGTGGCGCGGGAACGCAGCACGGGTGCGCGCGGTGCACACGTTGCAAGCGGGTCACGCTCGGGAAGGTTGATAAAAGACAAAACCCCCAGTCGTTGGACTGGGGGTTTTGGGATGAAGCCCCTGGCAGTGACCTACTCTCGCATGGCTTAAGCCACACTACCATCGGCGCGGGCGCGTTTCACTTCCGAGTTCGGGATGGGATCGGGTGGTACCACGCTGCTATTTCCGCCAGGGAAGCGGTG
>DASSXQ010000296.1:0-8451 GCA_035703725.1 Rudaea sp. | reverse complement strand
CTGGCTGAGACAGTCCCGGTAAGGCCCGTGCCGCCATTGCCCCAAGTCACCGCACCGGCCGATGAGGCCCCGCCGTTGCTCCAACCGGAACTCGCGACCACGTAGTTGCCGTTGCTCAGTGCGGTCACTCCGCTGCCGACAGAGTCACCGGCAGTGGTTCCGATCAGCGAATTGCCAGCAAACACGGGACCGGTAATACCGCTGCTGCCATTGCCCCAGGTCGCTGCACCGAAATGGCTGCTCGCCGTGCCGTTGTTCCACCAGTCACTAGTGACCACGTAGTTGCCGTTGTTCAGTGCAGTCACGCTGCTGCCGACATAGTCACCGGTGGTGGTCCCGATCAGTGAATTGCTGGCAGATACGGCCCCGATAATGCCGCTTGCGCCATTGCCCCAGGTTACCGCCCCAGCCGCTGAGAACCCCCCGTTGCTCCAATAAGGACTCGCGACCACATAGTTGCCGTTGTTCAGTACGGTCACGCCGTTGCCGCCGTTGGTGCCGACGCTGTCACCGGTGCTGGTTCCAACCAGTGAATTGCTGGCAGACACGGGTCCCGTAATGCCGCTGCTGCCATTGCCCCAAGTCACCGCACCGGCTGCTGTAGCCCCCACGTTGTTCCACTTGATACTCGCGACCACGTAGTTGCCGTTGCTCAGCGCGGTCACGCCGCTGCCGCCGTAGGTGAGGCCGACATAGTCACCGACGGTGGTCCCGATCAGCGAATTGCTGGCAGATACGGATCCGGTAATACCGCTGCTGCCATTGCCCCAAGTTGCTGCACCGTATTGGCTGCTCGCTGTGCCGTTGTTCCAAACGGGACTCGTGACCACGTAGTTGCCGTTGCTCAGGACGGTCACGCCGTAATTGCCGACCGAGTCACCCGTAGTGGTTCCAACCAGCGAATTACTGGCCGACACCACACCGGACAGACCCGTGCTGCCATTCACCCACGTCACCGCACCGGCGCTGGAGGCCCCACCGTTGTTCCAATAGGGGCTAATGATCACGAAATTGCCGCCACCAACCACGACGACACCCCCGCTGTCGAAGACACTCCCTGCGCCAATGCGATCGTTGGCGCTGCTGCCGGTCAACGTGCTGATCAGCGTCCCACTCGGACTGTATAAATACACGGCACCGATACGCGACACCGGACCTTCCGGGTCGGTTACGACGAAATTGCCGTTCGGCAGCACGGTGACCGAGGCGCCGAAGGCCACGCTGCCCGCGGGGCCGGAAATATCGACCTGCGCAGCACAAACGAACAAGGGCAGCGCCAGCACGCAGGCCAGCGCCGAAACGGTCAACTTGCCAATTCGCTGCACCATGCGATTTCTCCCCGCGGTGGGTTGCATCATTACCGGCAAATGTCAGCCCCACGCGTTCCATTCCCCGACGGGTACGCGTGCAAGACTTGCTGACCATAGGCGCCGCTGGAATATTCGGCCTTGATCCAGGTCAAGTGGTTGTTTGCAGCGCCGGTGAGAGCCGCAGATGGTTATTGCCGGACATGCGCCAATTTCACCACGACCCGGTTTTCAATAGCCGGTAAATTCTTCCGTGCGGATATTGTCTTCGTTGACTTCAAGCGCTATCAGCAAGCTGCGCATGGCCTTGACCATGCCTTCCGGACCGGACAGGTAGTAGATGGGTTTGTGCAGATCCGCCACGTATTTTTTTATCATTGCCGCATCGATGCGGCCGCGCTCGCCCTGCCAGCCGTCGGGCGACGACTCGACGGCCATGACGTATGTGAAATTCGGGTTGTCCCTGGCCAGTTGCTCGAAGTCGCTTTTCAGCGGCAAGTCCGACGACGTATGACTGGCATGCAGCAAGGTGAGCTGGTGCGCGGTTTTGTCGTGGGTAGCCTGCGCGACCATGCTGCGCACAGGCGTGACACCGATACCGCCGATGATGAACACGGCCGGTGTGACTTGAGTCTTGTGCAGGGTGAAGTCGCCATAAGGTCCGTCGAGTTTGACTTCGGTTCCAATCGGCAAGTCCTGGAGAACACGTTTGAACGCGGTATCGCGCATGCGCGTGGCAGCGACCAGATCGGGTTCGAAAGGCGCATGCACGAACGAAAATCCACGGGTGTTGCCTTCAGCGTCCGTTTCCGGCGGATCGATCAGCGTGTAGTCGGCAAATTGCCCGGCACGAAACTCGAAGCCGTCGGGCTTGGAAAAATGAAAAGCCATGGTGCCGTTGGCGACGGTCTCTTTGCGAATCAGTTTGACGTTGGTTTGCATGTCGCACTCCTTTCATTCTGGTTGATTGCGTGGTCCCGGTTGTCGCACGACGAAACGCGGCGCAGCAATGCCGGCGCTTATTTGGTTGCGGAACCGAGCAACTGCCGAAGCATGTATTGCAGGATGCCGCCGTGCCGGTAATAGGCCGCCTCGACCGGGGTGTCGATACGCACACGCGCCTGGAATTGGCGGGTTTTTCCTTGCGCATTGGTCGCCGTCACATTGACCGCGGGCGGTGCCGCGTCACGCCCGGCAAGACCGGTGACTGCAAATGTTTCCTCACCGGACAACCCCAGCGATTCGGCATTTTGTCCCTCGGCGAATTGCAGCGGCAGGACACCCATGCCGATCAGGTTGGAGCGGTGGATGCGTTCGAAACTCTCGGCAATTACCGCATTGACGCCAAGCAACACCGTGCCTTTGGCAGCCCAGTCGCGCGACGAGCCCGAGCCGTATTCCTTGCCGGCCAGAATGATCAACGGGGTACCGGCGGCAATATAGTTCACCGACGCATCGTAGATGGTGGCGACCGGCGCGTCGTCGCGCGTGAAGTCGCGGGTAAAGCCGCCTTCGGTTCCCGGCGCAAGCTGATTGCGCAGACGGATGTTGGCAAAGGTTCCGCGAATCATGACTTCATGATTGCCACGCCGCGATCCATACGAATTGAAGTCGTTGCGCTGCACACCGTGTTGCGCAAGGTAGATCCCGGCGGGCGAATCGACTGCAATCGAGCCGGCCGGACTGATGTGATCGGTGGTCACCGAATCGCCGAGCTTGGCCAGCACGCGCGCCCCGACAATATCGGTCAGTGGCGAAGGCTGGTGTTGCATGCCATCGAAGTACGGTGGCTTGCGCACATAGGTTGAATCGGGTTGCCACTGGAAGGTGTTGCCTGCAGGCACATGCATGCCTTGCCAGCGCTCGTCGCCTGCGTACACGTCGGCGTAGCCCTTGCTGAACATGTCGGCCTTGAGGTTGGCGCCAATGGTCGCGTCAATCTCTTGTGGCGATGGCCAGATATCGCGCAGATAAACCGGCTGGCCGTCGCTGCCGGTGCCCAACGAATCGTGCAGCAGGTTCACGTGCAGGCTGCCAACCAGTGCGTACGCGACAACCAGCGGTGGCGAGGCGAGGAAATTCATGCGCGTCAGCGGGTGAATGCGGCCTTCGAAGTTGCGATTGCCTGACAGCACGGAACACACTGTCAGATCATTTTTGGCGACCGCCGCACCCACTTCCGGAATCAGTGGACCGGAATTGCCAATGCAGGTTGTGCAACCGTAGCCGACCAGATCGAAACCCAGCGCATTCAGATAGCGGGTGAGGTCGGCGCGCTCGAAATAATCGGTCACCACGCGTGAGCCGGGCGCCAGCGAGGTCTTCACCCAGGGCTTGCGTGACAAGCCTTTCTTGACTGCGTTGCGTGCCAACAATGCCGCAGCCATCATGACTTGCGGGTTGGACGTGTTGGTGCATGACGTGATTGCGGCAATCACCACATGGCCGTTATCAATCTGGAATGCGCTGCCATCTGCAAGGCTCACGTCAGCCGGGTTGTGCAGCCATGCGTGTTGGCGTTTGCAATCGCATGGGGAGCGTGGGCCATCGCCCAGGTGTGCCCGGCTCATGGCAACGGGATCGCTGGCCGGAAAGGATTCACCCGACGCCTCATCCAGCCCGACAGTCACGGCTTCGCTCTGCGACTTGCCTTCCAGCAACGCGCCGACCGCATGCGGTGCAATGTGCAATGGAATCCGGTCATGCGGTCGTTTCGGCCCCGCGATGGAAGGCTCCAGTGTGCCCAGATCCAGTTCCAGCGTTTGCGAGTAAACGGGTTCGTGCGCAGGATCGTGCCACATGCCTTGTTTCTTGGCATAAGCCTCGACCAGACGGATTTGATGTTCGCTGCGACCGGTCAGCGCCATGTAGTCCAGGGTGACCTGATCGATCGGGAAGATGGCACACGTGGCGCCATATTCCGGACTCATGTTGCCGAGCGTGGCGCGATTGGCGAGCGGCACACGGGCTACGCCCGGACCATAAAACTCGACGAATTTGCCGACGACGCCGGTACGCCGCAACAGCTCGGCAACCGTGAGCACCAGGTCGGTCGCGGTAATGCCGGGTTTGAATTCCCCGGTGAGTTTGAGCCCCACCACCTGCGGCAAGAGCATGCTCATCGGCTGTCCCAGCATTGCGGCTTCTGCCTCGATGCCGCCAACACCCCAACCCAACACGCCCAGTCCGTTGATCATTGGCGTGTGCGAATCGGTTCCGACCAGTGTGTCCGGATAGGCGAGCGGGCCATCCGGCGTATCGCGCGTAAACACCACGCGCGCCAGATATTCGAGATTGACCTGATGGCAAATACCCGTGTCCGGTGGAACGACCTTGAAATCCGCAAACGCCTGCTGGCCCCAACGCAGCATCTGGTAGCGCTCGGCGTTGCGCTCGAATTCCAGTTTGGCGTTGATCGCAAACGCATCCGCACTGCCAAACGCATCGGCGATGACGGAATGGTCGATAACCAGTTCGGTTGGAATCAACGGATTGATGCGCTGCGCGTCGCCGCCCAGATCCGTCATCGCATCGCGCATCGCCACCAGATCCACGACGCACGGCACGCCGGTGAAATCCTGCATCAACACGCGCGCCGGCGTGAACTGGATTTCCTGATGGGGTACGTCGTCCGGATTCCAGCCCGCCATGGCATTGATCTGCTCGGCCGTAACCAGATGACCGTCTTCGTTGCGCAACAGGTTTTCCAGCAGCACTTTCAGGCTGTAGGGCAGGCGCTGCGCACCATCAATGCGATCCAGTCGAAAAATCGTGTATGTCTTGCCGTCGACAGTGAGTTGGTCACGGGTGCCGAAACTGTTGCTGGTCATGAGAGGCTCCCAATCCGTTGATTTTGAGTAGGGTGTCGGTTGAATTTTCCAGGCATGCAGGTCGAGGATCAGCGCACATCATCCTCCTGCGATTGCAAAAAATCCGCGGAGCTGGATTGATCGTTGTCTGGCCGTATTGGCGGACGATCATCGACCATTCATGCGCAGTACCGGATCATGAATCATCGCGACAGTGAGCGTAATCGCCAAAGCTCCTGACCGCTCGAGTATAGCGCAATGATCTGGATCAAGAATTTGCGCCCGCAATGGACACAAAATCCACACGTGATTTCAACCCTGAAGGAGATAATCCGATGTTCCTGCGCCTGTTAACCATTGCCGTACTGGGCCTGTTGTCCACTTCGTTGTGGGCCGACACATGTGCCACTACCGTCGAAGGCAACGACATGATGCAATTCAACGTCAAAAACATCGACGTGCCGCTGAGCTGCAAGACCTTCACCGTTACACTCAAACACACCGGCAAGCTGGCACGCAACATCATGGGCCACGACTGGGTGCTGACGACTGCCGCGGACAAGGCGGGTGTCGATGCCGATGGCATCAAGGCCGGACTGGATAACGAGTACCTCAAGCCGGGGGACACGCGCGTGCTGGCACACACCAAGGTGATTGGCGGGGGCGAGACCACATCGGTGAGTTTCAGTCCGGGCGTGTTGAAGAAAGGCACTGATTACGTGTTCTTCTGCTCGTATCCCGGTCATTCGGCAATCATGCACGGCACCATCACGTTAACCGACAAGTAGCCACGACGTTTCGCTGTGCGGGTGCGCTTCCAATGCGCCCGCATGGCATTACTTGCAGCAGTTTGTCACTAACGACAAGCCTCGACTCGATGTGATTCTGCGACAGGGCATCGCAATGATTGCCCACCATGCACCACATGAGCGTTTCACCGGCATGACGCAACGTCATGTCGACGCGGACCTGTCGCGCCCCCACACCTGCGCTTGCAGCAATCATTTGATCTGGATCAAGGACGAACTTGCCGTGTACGCATAAATTCGATCCGTGGTGCATGCGGTTCCATCTGGGGATGGATCCAATGATGCATGGCGTTTCCCGTCAATGATCCAACAACCTCGGGGCAAAATCGCATGGCGCAGCGAATTATCGATTTGACCATTTCCGTGCTGGCCTGTGTGCTGGCGTTCTTTTTGTCGTGGCCGTTCTGGCGCGATTTCGAATACTGGGCCGAATCCCACCTGGCGTGGTGGATCTACTTTGCCATCGGCTTCGTGCTGGCGGTGTATGTGTTCTACATCTTCATCGGCAGCCTGCGGATCCTGTTCATGCATGACGCACCGGAACCGGTTGCAACATCCAGCGAAAAGGAGCAATTGCCATGAGCTGTGGTGTCGGAGGCAGCAGTTGCGAGACGCCACGGCGTCGCGGTGCATTCATCGTATTGGCCATCCTGGCGTTGATTTTCATCGTCCTGTCATTGTTCTCGTTCGTGAAGTCGCGCGGTCAGGTCACACCGGACACTGTTTCGTTCGGTCCATATCGGGCCGCCGATGGCAAACGCGTATTCCAGGCCTACAACTGCATGGGTTGTCACACGCTGGTTGGCAACGGTGCGTATCTTGGCCCGGATCTGACCGAGGAATACAAGCGAACCGGACCGGCATGGCTGGCTGCATTTCTGCCCTCGGCTGGCGGTTGGCCAACCAACGGGGCAGTGCGCGCGCAGTTGCTCGATCCAATCCAGAGTGCCGATGCAGGGGTTGATTCCATCGAGGCATACCTGAAGAAATTTCCCGGGGCCGGAGAGCGCATCGAGCGTCGCGGCGGCGGTACCACGTTGATGCCCAATCTGCCATTGACCAAGGAAGAGGTCGGCCAATTGATTGCCTATCTCAAATACACCTCGGAAATGAATACGGAAGGTTGGCCGCCGAAAGTGGAAGTTCAGGGTTTCGAGCATCGCGTGCAACTTGCGCGAGGGACATCGGCGCGCGTTCCGGCGTCTCAGGCCGTGCCGGCGCAAGTCGCTGCCAGTGGCGCCGTGGATTCAACAGCACGCGGCGAACAGTTGGCCAGGGATAACGGCTGCATGGCATGCCATGCAGCAGACCACAAACGCCTCGTCGGTCCCGGCTGGGGCGGTTTGTATCACTCGAAAGTCACGTTGGCCGATGGAAGCACGGTCGATGCCGATGATGCTTACTTGAAGGAGTCGATTCTCCAACCCAATGCGAAAGTCGTGGCCGGGTATCCGCCCGGAGTCATGCCTGCTTACGGCACGTTGCTCAACGAAGATGACGTCAACGCCATCGTGACCTACCTCCACAGCCTGGAGAAGCAGTGATGCAGATTCAATTCCAAACCCAACGCTTGAGCCTGCGCTTCTTCATGCTGATGCTGGTGTTGTTTGTCCTCCAGGTCGGCTACGGCCTGCTGTTGTCAGCGCAGCAAGTTGATCCAACCATCCTCGCGAGCGTGCTGAATTTCAATACGGCGCGTGCCGAACATCTCAATCTCGGCATCTTGTGGATTTTGTGTGGCTTCATTGGCGCCATCCTGTTTGTTGCTCCACTGCTTTCCCGGCGCGAGATGTTCGCGCCGTGGTTGATCAAACTGCTGTTCTACGCATTGATCGTGATCGTGTTGTGGAATTTCTTCACGCTGCCGTTGGCTCAGGTTGGCGTTGCCGGATGGTGGGCCGGGCAGCCCTGGTTGCAGCAAGGCCTGGAGTATCTGGAGGCAGGCCGCATTGCCGGTGTTTTGGTGCTGATTGGTTTTGCCATTCTTGCCTTTGTCGTGTTGCGCACGTTCCCGCCAATGCGCGAATGGAATGAAATTCATTGGGGACTGGGCCTTGGCGTCGCCGCGCTGATGGCCGTGTGGGTGTTCGGCTTGTTCTATGTGGCGCGTCTGGACTTGCAGGAATACTTCCGCTGGTTTGTGGTGCACTACTGGGTCGAGGGTGTTTGGGAAGTCATCCACATCACCCTGGTTGGATTCCTGCTGGTGTTGATGTTCAAGGCCGACATCAAATCCGTGGGTTTTGCCGTGTTCTGGGGTGTGGCACTGGTGTGGCTGTCCGGATTGATCGGCAATGCACATCATTATTTCTGGATCGGTACGCCAGAGTTCTGGCAGTTCTGGGGTTCGCTGTTCAGTGCGCTGGAACCGTTGCCACTGGTGTTTTGCTTCTGGCACATCTATCTGGATGCGCACACCAATCGACGACCGATGGAAAATGCGCCAGCGTTTTACTTCATCCTCGGTTCGATGGTGTTGGAACTCGTGGGTGCCGGCATTCTCGGCTTCAGCATGACGTTTGCGCT
>DASSXQ010000277.1:0-2771 GCA_035703725.1 Rudaea sp. | reverse complement strand
ACAATTTGTCGGTGCGGGTGTATCGCAAACTCAGCGACGGCGTACCGGCGATGCTGACCACGCAATTGCAAATGCAGGTTTCCGGACAGGCGCGCGAAGAAACGCTGGGTCCGGTTTTTCCCGCCGGATTTGTGCCGATTTCCGTGACGGGCGATTGGCCGGCGCGGCTGGATGACGATGGCCGCCTGCATGTGCAGGTTCAGCCCGGCTACAACGAGTTGACGTTGCAAGCGCGAGCCACTCAGGCGTTGACGAATGTCGCTGTTCATCTGCCGCCGGCACCATGGCCCAGTCAGGAGATATGGAGTTATCAATCCGCACCGCGCTTGCGCGTGACCGTGGCCAGCAGCGCCACCCAGGTGGATCCGCGTCAGGCGCAGGTCCCCGAACAATGGACGCAATTTCCGGCCTTCGCCCTGGCCGATGCGGGCACGCTCACGATTGAGCAACGCTCGCGTGGTCTTGCGCTCAACGAAGGCAATCGCCTGAATCTGCATCGCGAAGCGTGGCTGGATTTTTCCGGCGACGGTTGGTATGCCAAGGATCGCATTCAGGGCAAGATGGTGCAGGGTTGGCGCCTGGATGTTGCCGCGCCGTTTGTGCTCGAACGTGCCGACGCCATGAATTCGGCGCAGGGACGCAATGGTAGCGAAGCGTTGCTGGTCACGCGCGGCGCGGACAAGAAGCTCAGTGGTGTGGAATGGCGTTCGCCTGCGGTCAGTCTGGATGCCGGCGTGCGCGTCGCTTCCGCATCGTCGAGCCTGCCGGTCAGCGGGTGGCAACAAACCTTCGACAGGGTCGATGAAACCCTGCATCTGCCTTACGGATACAAATTGCTCGGAGCACCCGGCGCCGACAGCGTCAGTGGCAGTTGGATGTCGCACTGGACCTTGCTGGATGCATTCGTCTGCGCGATTGCGGTGCTGCTCGCGTGGCGGCTGCTCGGCATTTCCGGTGCAGTGATAACGGCAATTTTTCTCGTGCTTGGCTACCAGGAAGCCGGTTCGCCACTCTGGAGTTTGATCGGCGTATTTGCCTTGGCCTTGATCGCCATCGCATTGCCGGCGGGAAAGCTGGAACGCAGCGCCGAGATTTTGCGTCGCGTCGCCTTGGGCATACTCATTTTGATTTCGCTGCCGTTCGTGGCGGATCAGTTGCGCTATGCCTTGTACCCGCAACTTGAGAATAGCGGCGGGTTCGCACGCATCATTGACCAGATGCAACAAAAGCCGACAGTCGCCTACATGCAGGAAGACTCACAAGCGGTCGGTGCCGCACCGCCGCCAACGCCTGCGGCGCCATCGCCGCCAGCAGCACTTTCGGTTTCAGACAGGGCAAGGCGCGCACGAGTCAGTGCAACAAAAGCCGTCGGGAACCTGGAAAGTGTCGTCGTCACGAGTGCAAAAGTCGACAGAGCCAACTTGATCGATCACTACGACAAATCCACCATCGTTCAGACCGGCAGCGGACAACCAAGCTGGATGCTTGGCAGTCAGGCGGCTTTGAGCTGGACCGGACCGGTGCTCGATTCGCAAAACGTGCGTTTGTTGATTGCGCCGCCATGGCTGGTGAGGCCGTTGCGTATCGTGTTGGTTGCGTTGTTGGCGTGGCTGCTGTGGCGACTTTTTGCGTCGGGTGCGCGGACACGCACTGATACGCGTCGCAGCACCAGCGCGGCGTTGCTGATACTGGCCAGCGTGGCTTTCGTGCCCGCGGCCCATGCCCAGGCGTATCCGTCGGATGAATTGTTGCAACAATTGCGTGCACGTCTGATTGAGGCACCGAAATGTTCGCCGACCTGTGCCAGCGTGCCGCAGGCGCAGGTTACGGCAAACGGCGATGCGCTATCGGTTGCTCTTGAAGCCGATGCGGCACAGCGCGTCGCCTTGCCGCTGCCGGATGCCGATGGCGCCACGGTGCTGCAAAGTATAAAAGTGGATGGAAAGCCGGAATCCAATGTCTTGCGCAGCGACAACGGCTCGCTGTGGATCGCCGTGGATCGGGGCGTACATCGAATCGAAATCGACTATCGCGCCACGGCCGACAAGGTTGCGTTGAGCTTTGCCTTGCGCCCGTCGCGCGTGCTGTTTCACGGCAGCGGTTGGAAGGCCTCGGGCCTGAGCGATGATGTCTTGCAGACCGACACGATGAGCCTGACGCGAGCACGAGCCAGCGCCTCCGGCAAAGTCAGCGCGGGTGTCCAGCAGTTTCCACCGTACGTTCGGGTCGACCGCAGCCTTGCGCTGGGCCTGGACTGGGGCGTTACCACCCGAGTCGAACGCCTGTCGCCGGCCCAAGGTGGATTTACCGTGCCGGTTCCGCTGTTGCCCGGCGAACATGTGCAGACCTCGGGCATCAAGGTGCATGACAAGCTGGTCGCTGCGGCCATCGACGACGGACAGGTGAGTACGTCCTGGGTTGGCACGCTCGACAAGGGCGAAAGCCTGACCTTGACGGCGCCGAAGCTGAGCGACCGCGCAGAAGTCTGGCATGTGCTCGTCAGTCCCATCTGGCATGTGGATTTCAGCGGCGTGCCGGGTGTTGCCGATGCGCAGGGTGCGTCGGACAACGATTATCGAAACTTCGAGTTTCATCCGTTGCCGGGTGAAACGCTGAGCATGAAAATCACGCGCCCCGCGCCGGTGTCCGGAGCAGTACGGGCCATCGATTCCGTCGAGTTTTCCAGCGAATCCGGACAACACGCGAGCACACATGTTCTGAGCTTCAATCTGCGCGCCAGCCAGGGCGGCGAGCACGAAATCGCAATTCCT
>DASSXQ010000221.1:0-15133 GCA_035703725.1 Rudaea sp. | reverse complement strand
CAACTCGCCGTTCGACGCGGCCAGTGCGCCGGGTGCGCCGGTCAAGGCGGCCAATGCCGCAGTTCTGAAAGCCGCGACGAGCAGCGTACCCAGCGGTACCAGCGGCATGATCTGGGTGAAAAACGTCGCCAATGTGCAGGTGCGCAATCTTTATATCGAACTGACCAATTCATCCAGCAAAGCCAAGGAAGGCATCGTCGCTACCGGTGCGGTCGATGGCCTCGTCCTCGACAACAACTACATCAAGGTTGTCGGTGGCAGTTCGTCCATTGGCATCGGTGTGAATATGGCCGCAGGCAGCGACAGCTCGGTGCCGAGCGGCGAGCCGCGTGTAGCGGGCCAGTTCGTGACCATCAGCAACAATGTCGTGGAGCCGACTGTTGGCTCCTCGTTCTTCAACAGCTATGCCCCCAAACGTGCCATTGCCGTGCAGAACAGCGTCGGCACGATCAGCGCAAATCAGGTGGCCGCAACAACCCAGGACATGTGGATTCAAAGCCCCAATGGCGGCAGTGCCCATCATGCGTTGACGATCAACGACAACTGGTATTTTGGCCGCTTGCAGTTGTACCTGTCGGCCGGGGGCAATCTGAGCGCCACGCTCATTGACGGCAATCATTTCACGGCACCCGATTCCAATTCGTGGGGCAACGGTTCCGAAGCACATTCGTTGCGCGTGATGGGCGCCAACGGCGGCAGCTCGCCGACCACGATCAGCAACAATGAATTTACCGCGTTTGGCGGCGTGTATCGCGCACTGTGGGTGATGAGCCGGCCGCACGTCACGATCGAAAACAACACGTTTACGCCGCTGGCGAATCAAAGCGATTTCACCGCCATCCTGATCGGCAACCGTGAAGTGTGGAACGGATTGCCGGCACCACAACCGTATGACGTCGTGATTCGTGCCAATTCCTTCAACGCCAACGGCGCGCCAGCGGGGAACAAGGGCAAGGCCATCGAATTCGTCGACGACAACGACGCCAACGGCACCGCCAGCTTTACCAGCGCAATCGTCGGCGGCAATGAGCCGGCCGACGCGAACCTGTTCGATGCCGCCATTGGTTGGTACATCGCACTGGACGATCGCAGTTGCACCGCCCAGAACCACGACGGCAACGGCGGTGGCTGCAACGGCGGCTCCGGCTACGCGATCGGTTCCGGCATCGCGTACTCGGGCGGCAGCAACCAGTCCAGTCAAAAGCGACCGTTCGTTTGGGACATCAACGCCGTCGGCAACCGCTTTGGCGGCGTGTATATGCCGACGATGACGCAAGCCCAATACGATGCGGTGTGGGCCAAGACCTACGACCGTCACAACGCGGTCACCTCGGCGAGCGTCGGCAATGTCCTGTATGGCTATCCGCCCATCACCAGCGGGACGATCGTTTTCTCGCCGACCAGTTTCACCTTTGACGGCAACACGCACACGATCGCGGCGACGCTGACCGAAGACGCGCAAGCCACGTGCGTCGTCACACCGGCCACGGTCACCGATGCCGGCGACATTCCGGTCAACGCGACCTGCACCAGCGCCACCTACAATGTCAGCGGCAGTGGCAGCGTGCATGTCGACAAAGCCACTGGCACGGTGACCTGGGGTCAATTGTCGTTCGACTATGACGGCACCTCGCCGACGGTGACCGCGACGCTCACCCAAGACGGCAACGCCTGTACGGTGACGGGCAGTGTCGGCCCCGACGTTGGCGACTATGCGGTGCACGCCGATTGCAGCGACAACAATTACACCGCCATCGCCGATGAAACCGTGCACGTCAACCCGGCACAGGCAACGCTGACAATCGACAACAACAGCCTCGCGCAAACCTATGATGGCAACCCGAAAGCGGTGACCGTGATCGTCGCTCCGTCCGGTGTGGCCTATGGCGTGACTTACGACGGCAATGCGACTGCGCCCACCGCTGCCGGCAGCTATCTGGTCAATGCCCAGATTACCGATGCAAACTATCAAGGCAACGCGGTGCTCGCCACCTTGGTGATCGCCAAAGCCAGCCAGGCCATCAACGACTTTGTCGCCAGTCCGGCCAACCCGACCTACAGCACTGGCGGCACGTTCAATGTCGCTGCCACCGGTGGTGGCTCCGGTAATCCCGTCGTCTTTGGGAGCACTACGCCGAGCGTATGCACGGTCAGCGCCACCACGGTTACCATGCTTGCGGCCGGTCATTGCGCGTTGACTGCCGACCAGGCCGGCAACGGCAATTACGATGCCGCAGCGCAGGTCACGCTCGGCGTGACCATCAACGAACCGCCGCTGCCGGATGTCGGCATCGGCATCGGCATCGACAGCGGCCGCGACCATGTGCAATACGGCAAGCAACTGACGTATACCATCATCGTCAGCAACCTCGGCAATACCGATATCGCCAGCGCCGGCGTGACCGACAACTTGCCGCCGGAACTCGATGCAACCACTTCGACATGGACGTGCCATCCCGCGGGCGGCACCACCTGCAACGCCAACGGCAGCGGTACCAACAGCCTGAGCGGCAGCGTGCAAAACCTGCCCGTTGGCGCCGACGTTACCTTCGTGCTCACCGTCACCGTGCGCAGCGACGCTGGCGTGCCCACCGAACAAGTCGTCAACATGGCCAGTGTCAGCACCGCCGGCGATACCAGTCCGGCCAACGACAGCGCGACCGCCACAGCGCAGATCGTGATCTTGCGCGATGGCTTCGAGGATGGAGGAGACGGTACGCCGTTGGACGAGTTGAATCGATCGATGCCTTGATGAGGGAATCGGGATTGGCGGAGAGCCGGGATTCGGGATTCGGGATTCGGGATTCGGGAATCGAAAATCGCAAAGCAAAAGGCTCTTCGTTCCAGCTTTCGCCGGAATGACGACCGAGGTGCTTCGGCCCTCAGCCATCAGCCTTCAGCCCCAACCACGCAATGTGACTCGCGTCCTGGTGATTGAGACGCCTTTGGGCCACGATGCGACAGCAGGCGGTGGCGCAGTACACTAGCGCTTCGCCGCCGGCGAAATGCGTCAGGCCTGCACGAGGTAGCCAATCCGGTGATCGCAACGCAAATCTGGCCCACGCTGATCGCGCCATTGCTCAACGCCATTGCCTTGCTGCTGGCACTCGGATTTCACCGCAATCGTGCCGTGTTGGCGTTCGCCGTGCTGACGTTTTCATCGTTGGCGCTTGCCGGCGCCATTGTTCCGATGGATGCCGAGCATGGCATCCAGGCAATGCGCATGTTCGCGCCGTGGCTGTTGCTGGCCATTGCGGCGATGCCGGAACGTGGTCTGTTTTCGCGTCGGAATCTGGTCCTGCTTTCGTTGTTGGCCGTCGCGGTCTGGTTGACGCTTGCCACGCCGGCGACCATTTGGTCGTCTCTGCTTGAACTGTTGCCGTTGGGTTTGCTGCCCTGGAGTGCGGGAACGGTTGCAGCCGGTTTGACGTTTGTCGCAGCAGGCCTGTGCGTGTTGCGCTGGGTGCTGACGGGCACTGCCGTGGAAGGTGGACTGGGCATCATTCTGGCTCTGGCCGGGATTGCGCTGCTATCGAACCTGAAGCTGGACACGGCGCGGACGGTTTTGGCTATAGCCGGCGCGTGCTCGCTGGGAACCGTGCTGTATGCGTCGTATCGCATGGCTTTCGTCGATGCGCTGTCGGGGTTGCCCAATCGCCGCGCGCTGGATGAAGCACTTGCGCGCATGAGTGGCAACTATGCGCTGGCCATGATCGATGTGGATCATTTCAAGCGCTTCAACGACACGCACGGTCATGCCGCCGGTGATCGCGTGCTGCAATCCGTGGCGCAGCAATTGCGTCGCACCCGCAGTGGTCGCGCGTTTCGCTACGGCGGCGAGGAATTCTGTCTTGTGTTCAGTCGCGCGCAAAGTCGCAATGCGTTGCATGCATGTGAAGAAGCGCGTGCGCGCGTCGAGGCATTGCGGGTGCGTGTGCGCTCCACACCATCCAAAGTGCGTGCAGCTCAGGCGATCAAGCGCGTGGAAGCCAATGAGGTAAAAGTCACCATCAGCATTGGCGTGGCCAACCGTGATGCGCAAACGCCGTACCCGTCCGATGTGCTCAAGGCTGCCGATCAGGCGCTGTACAAAGCCAAGGGCAAAGGGCGCAATCGGGTCGTTGCTGTGGGCAAGTAAATCCATGACGTGAGTCACGACAGACTGTGACCACGATTCTTGCGTAGTGGCCTGGCCAGCGCGCTGATAGACTTCCATCAAGCGGATTACGAAAGATTGCCTGGTGATGACACTCCTGGAATCCACCTGCGTGGCGGAAAGTTCGCCGCGACACCACGTTTCCGACGCGTGGAAATTGTGCGTCGCGCCGATGATGGACTGGACCGACCGGCACTGCCGCTATTTCCATCGTCTGCTCAGTCCCCATGCGCGTTTGTATACCGAAATGGTGACGACGGGTGCGGTTGTGCATGGCGATCGTGAACGTCTGCTTGGTTTTGACCCCGCCGAGCGCCCGTTGGCGCTGCAACTGGGCGGGCACGATCCGGGCGAATTGGCCGCAGCAGCGCGCATTGGGGCGGATTTGGGCTACGACGAAATCAATCTCAATGTTGGCTGTCCGTCCGACCGTGTCCAGAACGGGCGCTTCGGCGCGTGTCTGATGCGTGAGCCGGAGCTGGTCGCCGAGGGCGTGGCGGCAATGCTTGCGGCCGTCGATATTCCGGTGACGGTGAAGTGCCGTATCGGCGTTGACGATCAAGATGCGTATTCCGACCTGCAAACATTCACCGAAACCATGCGCAGTGCTGGCCTGCACACGCTCATGGTGCACGCGCGCAAGGCCTGGTTGCAGGGTTTGAGCCCGAAACAAAATCGCGAGATCCCGCCGCTGGATTACGCGCGGGTGTATCGGCTCAAACGCGAATTTCCGGACATGTGCATCGTCATCAATGGCGGAATCACCGACGCGCCTGCCGTAGCCGAGCATCTGCGGCACGTCGATGGCGTGATGATCGGTCGCGCCGCATACCATGAACCCTACGTGCTGGCGCAGATCGAAGCAGGTTTGTTCGGTACGCCAATCCCGCAGCGCGACGAGGTGTTGCGGCAGTTGCACGAGTACACCCAACGCCACCTGGATTCCGGGCAGGCCTTGCATCACATTACCCGGCACGTATTGGGTCTGTATCACGGTGAGCCTGGAGCGCGCGTGTTTCGGCGATACCTGAGTCAGAACATGCACCGCGCCGGAGCGGGCGTCGAGGTGATGATTGCAGCGATCACGGCAATGCAACCGTACGCACGTGCTGCCTGATTCGAACGGAAATTTCAATTGTTCGGATGAATCCGAACGATCCGGGAAAGCAACACCTCGATCGCCCGCGGAAGAAGAACCCTGCACGATGAATTTGCGAGGCACATGAAAAATGATCGTCACCACGCCAGCCGAGTTTCGCGCCGCCTATTCGCCCGAGAGCTATCCTGCGACGGACGCGGCCACCGCACGTGCCGCGTTTCTGGTCACTCCCGTTGATTTCAGGTTGGCGGCCGAGTCGGCAAGCGACAACGTCTACATGGCGATGCGCGAAGACGTGGATGCGGCGTGTGCATTGAGCGAGCATGCCGCGTTGGCATCCGCATTGCGCGAACTGGTTCCGACAATCGTGTTTCCGGGCGATACGCTCACGCCGGATGCGTTGTTTCCCAACAACGTGTTTGCCACCACGTCGGGAAGACTGATCGTCGGCGCCATGCGCCATGCCGTGCGCCGCCGTGAAGCGGCACGTGGCGACATTCGCGAATTTTTCCACGATTTGCTTCGGTATGAAATTGTGGATTTGTCCGCTCAATCGGTTGTCGCCGAACTGACCGGCTCTCTGGTGATTGATCGCGCGCGCGGGATTGGCTATTGCGGGCTTTCGGAACGCTGCGACATGGCCGGTGCACGTGCCATGCATGACGCATTCGGTCTCAAGCTGATGTTTTGCTTCAACCTCGCGCCGGGTGAATACCATACCAACGTGGTATTGGCGATTCTGGCTTCGCGCGCGGCAATCGTCGCCGCCGATGGCTTTGCCGAGGCGCAAGTAGCCGAAGTCATCGGCGAGGTTTATGCGCCGCATGTCGTGCAACTGGCTCCCTGGCAAAAAGCCGCATTTGCCGCCAACGCCATCGCACTGACGTCCGACAGTGTCTGCATGAGCGAACGCGCTGTAGGCAGTTTGGGTGCCGACCAGCGCGCTACGCTCGAAACCGCTGGCTTCAAGCTGTGCAGCGTGGGTCTTGGCGAAATCGAGAAAGCCGGCGGCAGTCTGCGCTGCTGCGTCGGTGAAATTTTCTAGCCGGCTTTGGGCGACCGGGATGGCGGTTCAGCCGCAATTTATTCGCTTGCGGCATAGTAGGGCCACGCGCGGCCGCATCAACGGCGGTCGGGCGCAATCATGAAGCCAATCAAATCGACTTTTGTCGCCATCTGCGTGTCACTGGTCTTCGCCGCCGCCTCGGGTTCGGCGTTCGCGAAGCGCTTGACCTTGCACGATGCGATTGTCAAAGTTGAACACGACACCCACGGCAAGGTGCTTTCCGCGGAAACCAAACACAGTGGCAAGCGCACGATTTATCGTATAAAAGTGCTCACCAAGGATGGCCAGGTGCGAGTCATCGAGGTGCCGGCAGAAAACAACAAGTAGACATCGCATTCACGCAGGAACACCTAAAATTGCCCGTGTGGTCACGCTGGCCGCATTTTTAGTCACGCATGCAGAGCATGATGCAATAACAAGGACACAAAACTATGCGCGTACTATTGGTCGAAGACGAAGCCCCGCTGCGCGAAACCCTCGCTGCGCGCCTGAAACGCGATGGCTTTGCGGTCGATACGGCCGTTGACGGTGAAGAAGGTCTGTATCTGGGGCGCGAAGTGCCATTTGATGTGGCCATCATCGATTTGGGCCTGCCGAAGAAATCCGGCATGGAATTGATCGAGGAATTGCGCGCAGCCGGTCAACGTTGTCCGATTTTGATCCTGACCGCACGCAGCAGTTGGCAGGACAAAGTACAGGGACTCAAACAAGGTGCCGATGACTACCTGGTCAAACCCTTTCACGTGGAAGAATTGCTTGCGCGGATCAATGCGCTGGTACGCCGGGCCAGTGGATGGACCACGCCGACGCTGGAATGCGGTCCGATCGTGCTCGACACAACCGCACAGACGGTCAGCGTGCACGGCCAGCCGGCGGACCTGACCAGCTACGAATACAAGGTGCTCGAGTACCTGATGATGCATGCCGGCGAACTGGTTTCCAAGGCAGACCTGACCGAACACATTTATCAGCAGGATTTCGACCGCGACTCCAACGTGCTTGAAGTGTTCATCGGGCGTCTGCGACGCAAACTCGATGCAGAAAACACGCTCAAGCCCATTGAAACCGTACGCGGCCGCGGCTATCGATTCGCCATTCCGCGCAATGAACCTCCAGCGGATGCGCCGCCTGCGCAAGACTGAGCAACCCGCTCAAATGACCCCGGCACGTCCGCTGTCGCTGCAAGCGCGCTCGTTGCTTGCGGCCGGATTTGCCTTGGCCGCGTTCCTCGGATTGACTGGCATCGCTCTGGATGCGGCAAGCTACGAAACCTTGCGCAGTGCGCTGCGGGATCGATTGCAGAGCTACATCTACGCAATCATCGCCACCTCCGATGTCGCCCGCTCGCGGCATTGGCTGCCGCCGGAAATTTATCCTGATCCGCGTTTCGATCAGCCCGGCGGGAATCTTTATGCGGGTGTGGTGGGGCCGGTGGATGTGAATAATGGCGAAGCCAAAAGTTGGCGTTCGACATCGGCATTGGGCGACAAACTTCCATTCGACAAGACGCTGCCTCCCGGCGAGGTCAGCTTCGTCGGCCCGATCGATGGCGCAGGTGGACGAATATACATGCTCAGTCAGGGCGTATCGTGGGCGGTACCGCACCGCGATTCGGTGAACCTGACCATTCATGTTGCCGAAGATGCACGCCTGCTCGATGCGCAGCGCAACGTATTCCGGCGCACGTTGTGGACGTATCTGGGTGGCCTTGGCGTCGTGCTGCTGGCGTTGCTGGTGTTCACCTTGCGCTGGAGTCTGCTCCCTTTGCGTCGTGTCGCGGACGACTTGACCCGGGTCGAGCGTGGCGAGCGCGAGCATCTTGCCGGGGACTATCCGCGCGAACTATCCGGGTTTGCCAGCAATCTCAACGATTTCATCGACAGCGAACGCGAGCATTTGCAGCGTTACCGCAACACCCTGTCTGATCTTGCGCACAGCCTGAAGACGCCGCTGGCCGTCATCCGCAGCGAGCTGGAATCCGACAGCAGTGGCGAGAAATTGCGCTGGACCGTGCTCGAACAAGCCGGGCGCATGGATCAAATTGTCGCCTACCAGTTATCGCGTGCGGTCACCACCGGTCACACGACGTTCGCCACGCCAATCCGCATAGATTCGCATGCCGAGGAAGTTGTCGCCAGTCTTGAAAAAGTGTATTCGGCAAGAAATATACTTTGCGAATTCGATATTGACGCGCAAGCGCGTTTCTACGGCGAGCAGGGCGATTTGCTGGAACTGCTGGGCAACTTGCTGGAAAACGGATTCAAGTGGGCACGCCACCGCGTGCTGCTCAGCGCGCGCGCGCAAGTACAGCGCGGTACACGGCGCGATGGTTTGATCCTGATTGTCGAAGACGACGGCCCCGGCATACCGGCGGATCAAGTCGAGCATTTGTTTCAACGCGGTGCGCGTGGAGACGAGCGCGTGCAAGGCCACGGCATCGGTCTGGCCATCGTGCAGGAATTGCTCAAAGCCTATCGTGGCACCCTTGAAGTGTCTCGCTCCGAGGCGCTGGGCGGCGCCGCGTTCACGTTACGATTCGGGGCGGCGTAGTTCAGCGCCGTTCCCGTCGCTTCGGCGGGTTTTGGCTGGCTTCCGATTCGCCTTGCGCTGCGCCACCGTGTTTTGGATGCGGGAAGTTCAGCGGAACCTGTGGCAATGGCACGAATGCCGTACGCGCGTGCCGCATCGATATCGATGACCGCAAAATCCGGATGATGGCGTCCATCGAGTTTGGCCGCCGCGCGCGAATGACGGGCTTGGCCTGCGGCCAGTGCTGCGGTGAAACCGCCAAGGCTGGCGCGCTGGGCAACGTTGAGTTTGAGCGTTCGAGCAAAGGCAGGACGCTTGTCGGGAGTGCGGACGTGTCCGCCCAGCAGCGTGGTCTCCAGATATGCCGCTTGCCGGGCGTCGGCATCGGTGTAATAGCCGACAAAGGCATGCCCCGGCACGAGCACGAGGAACGCACGCAAACCCATGCGTTGCAGGACGGACGCGATCAACACGCTGCCGTCGATGCAATTTGCCGAACGGTCCGCCCAGGTATCGGCGAGGAAGCGCACGCGTTGGCTGAACACGTTCGGGCCGCGTTCAATTGCCGGATCGGCACCGGAATAGCGGATGCCGCGCTCGCTGAGAGCTTGCCAGATTGCCCAGACCTGGCGTTGCACGTTGTCCGGATCGGCGCCGGCATAACCGTCGAAGTTCTCGATGATGCCGCTTTGGCGCGCGCTGTCGAGGATTCGGTCCACGACGGCGTCATGTTCATCCACGTAAGCGGCAAATATCCAGGACAAGTCCACACGGTCTTTGCCATCGCGGACAAAATACAACGCCTCGTCAAGCGGGCGCAGGCTGATGCCGACCACATTGGCGCCGACCGCCACGCCGTCGCGAGTCAACTGGATGTTCAGGTGCGTATTCAATGGCGTTGGCAACAGCCGCAGTTGCGCGGCGGTCCAGTCCAGCGGCGGGTGCAGATGGTAGGTGACGTCCGACTCGGCCAGCGTCGCGGCAAAATTCTGCGCGGGCCCCAGAGCGGGAATTTCGATGCGCAACAGCACATGTTCGCCGGCATGGTGGGCACGCACGCTCACGGAAATCAAGCCGCTGCCGGCGCCGAGGATGTGATCGGTCTGGTTGGCCGGCTGCGTCCGGCGGGCCTGGGACAATTCAAGCGCCGGAAATACCTGATTGAATGGCGTCACGCGCACAGTCCAGTCGGCAGCCGCGAGCGCGGCTGGAGCGAATATTTGCAGGGTTGACGCAATGATCGGGATAATGAGTCGCATGGATGCATTGTCGCCCACGCAACATGCGCAAATCGAGTCTTTTGATTGCGCCATTGCTGCGCTGCGGCTATCGTTCGCCTGCGCAATCGCGCGTTGTAGTCCAATTTCGGAGTCGCTCGTGTCGTTGAATCGAATTTTTCAGGCCTTTGGCCTGGCCGCATCGTGTTTTCTCATCGTCCCTCCGGCAAGCGCAGCACCAAATAACGCGCCAGCCACGACCGCGGGTGTCTGCGGCAGCCAAAGCAAGTTGCCCGCGGACAAACGCGTACGCAACACGGCTCACTGGACCACGGCCAGCGAAGAAGAAAACTTCGGTTACGACGTCTATCGCGGCGACAGTGAAAAAGGACCATTCGTGAAGCTGACCAGGCAACCGATACTGGGCAACGGCACTACCGAACAAACCCACAACTACGAGTTTGTCGACGACAACATCGATCCGTGCAAGGACTATTGGTATTACGTCGAATCGATTGCCACCGACGGCGCCCGGGAAAAATTCACGCCGGTGTTTCATGCCCCGGCCAAGCGTCATGCCCAGCCAGCCGCGAGCGCAGCGACCAAAGCCAAGCACTGATCCGGGATCGATGAATACATGCAGCATCGCTGTCGGCTCTGCCGCAACGGCGCGCGCGACTTTGCGTCGGCAAGAGTGACACCGCACATTGGGATGATCCACGCATGCGCCTGCACTATCTGGAACTGATCTCGTTTTCCACCTATGCCGAACTTCGCGCCGAACGCGCGCGTTCGTATCTGGGATTGCTGTGGTGGATCATCGAGCCGGCCATGAGCATGGCCATTTACTACCTGGTGTTTGCCATCGTGCTGCGCACGTCACAGCCGGACTACGTCGCATTCTTGCTGGTTGGTTTGACCTTTTGGCAGTGGTACAAGTCAAGTGTCACGCACGGAGGCTACGCAATCTGGCAGCAGTTGCCGCTGATTCGTCAGGTCAAATTGCCGTCGCAGGTATTTCCCACGGTGCAGATTCTCGCCGACACCGTGAAATTTCTTTTCATTCTGGCGTTGTTGCTGGTGATCCTGTGGTCTGCCGGCTATCCATTGAACATCACCTACCTCGCGCTGCCGGCGGTGTTGCTGGTTGAACTGATCTTCGCGTCGGCATGCGCGTATCTGCTTGCGGCGGTCATGCCCTTCGTTCCGGACCTGCGTTTCGTGATCGAACAGATTCTGACCCTGATGATGTTCGTGTCCGGGGTCGTGTTTTCGCTCGACGGAGTGCCGCCTTCGATGCGACGCTGGTTTGAGCTCAATCCAATTGTCGATCTGGTCGATAGCGGGCGCGAAATTCTCATGTACGCGCGTTGGCCGAATTGGGCTGCGCTGGGTCGCGTGGCCTTGATTTCGCTGGCGCTGTACGCGTTTGCCACGTTCCTGATTACACGCTTGACCCCGCGCTACGTGAAGCTGCCGACGTGAGCGAAATCCTGATCGAACTTGAAAATGTCGGCGTCGCCTTCAATGCACAATTGCGCGTGGGAAGTCCGCGCTTCTGGGCGTTGGAAGATGTCAACATGCGTCTGGCGCGCGGTGAGCGTCTGGGCGTGATTGGGCGCAATGGTGCAGGAAAAAGTACCTTGCTGCGCACCCTGGCCGGAATCATCACCCCGGATCGCGGCCGCGTCCAGCGCGCGCCGGTGACGTGTCAACTGTTGTCGCTGGCGCTTGGATTCATGCCGCATTTGTCCGGCCGCGACAATGCCATTTTGTCCGGACTCATGCTGGGCCTGCGCCGCCGCGAGATTGCGAGTCGCCTGCCGGCGATTCTCGAATTTTCCGAACTGGGTGATTTTTTCGAGCAACCGATTTCCAGCTATTCCACCGGCATGTCGATGCGTCTGGGATTTTCCGTGGCCATGCAGGTCGATCCCGACGTGCTGCTGATCGACGAGGTGCTCTCGGTTGGCGATGCTGCATTTCAGGAAAAATCCGGCGCGGCATTGCGTGAACGCATTCACGGCGGCGCGACTGTCGTGTTCGTCTCGCACGGCGACTCGCAAGTGCGCGAAGTGTGCGATCGCGCGTTGTGGATCGAACATGGTCGCAGCGTGATGCAAGGCGATGTCGATGAGGTGCTGCACGCCTATCATGCGGCTGCACCCGTCGCGGGTTGACCCCAATGACGGCTGCGGGCTGGCAATCCTGGGACGGGCGCTGCTTGCGCTGGCAATTGGATGCGACGGATGCCACTGGTACACAAGTGGAATTGTGGCTGGATGGCGTGCTGTTTGCGCGCTTGCCGGGTAGCCAGGTTGCCGAGATCGCGTTCGAGATTGCGCCAGCCGGTCACGCACAAATGGAATTTGCGTTGCGTCGAGTCGATGGCACCTTCATCGCACCCACGTGGCGCGTGTGCTTTGGTCAAGCGGCCGTTGCGGGAATTGACCAATGGACCGGCGAGCTTGCGGCTATGCAACCACTGGCCGACGCGCCGTTGCCGGATGCGCAGACATTGGCGCAACGCGCGCCGGTGTCGATCATCGTCCCGGTTCACAATTGCGCACAGATCGTGCAACGCTGCATCGAATCCGTGCTGCGCTGGAGTACGGGCAATGCGCGGCTCGTGCTGATCGACGACGCCAGCGACGAGCCTGCCATCGCCGACGTGCTTGCGCGATACGCTGGGCGACAGCACATCACGCTGCTGCGCAACGCACGAAATCTCGGTTACACGCGCACCTGCAACCTGGGTATTGGCGCGGCGGGCGAAGGCGACATCGTTCTGCTCAATGCCGACACCGAAGTGGGCCCGCGCTGGCTCGAGCGCCTGCACCTGACCGCTTACGCGCACGCCAACACGGGTACCGTCACCGCCGTGTCGGACAATGCCGGCGCTTTCAGCGTGCCCGAGCTGGAACGTTATTGCCCGATACCCGCACGCTGGAGCCTTGTGCAAACCCAGCGCGCGCTGTTGCAGCAAGCCGGGGCGTGCCTGCCCCAACTGCCAACCGGAAACGGTTTCTGCATGTACATCAAGCGCGCCATGCTTGATCGCGTCGGCGTTCTGGATGCCGATGCGTTCCCGTGCGGCTACGGCGAGGAAAACGATTTGTGCCAGCGCGGCGAACGTCACGGATTCCGGCACGTCATCGCCGGTGACGTGTTCGTGCGCCATGTGCGTAGCGCGAGTTTTGGCGAAGCGCGACGCCTGACTCTCGGTGCATCGGGAATGCAGGTATTGCGCCAACGCTACCCGGACTACGAAGAAAAAGTTGGCGCCACGCTGCGGAGTTTCGCACGCCGCGTACTGGATTACCGCGTTCGCCGCGTTTATGCCGCTGCGCAAAGCGCGCGCGCGGTGCTGCCGCGTCCGCGGGTATTGATGGTTGCGGACCGCGCCGATGCAATTCAACGAATGGCTGCACGCATTCCGGTTGAATACGAAACGTTGGCCCTGTGTGTCAACGAAGAGGGTTGGCAACTGCTGCAAACGACGCAATCCGGAATGATTGTGCTGGACACGTGTCCAGCCGGGTGCGATTGGGGTCAACAATTGCGCCAATGGCTGGTGCGCTACGCGATCGAACTGGTCCATGCGCTTGATGGGTTGCCACCGGAGTTTGGTTTGGCCGCCGCATCGGTTGGTGTCGGGGTGGTTGATCGGCCTGATGACACGGACATTGAGCGGCTGTATCACGATGCGATGCGGATCGGGCTTGCATTTCGACCTTGATCTCGGCCGTCGTATCCACCCAGTCGAGGGCAAACGCGCGCGCGTTGTTCCGGGACGGACGCACAGTCGCCGGTCCGTTCGGTCCGGCTGTTGGCGCGCTGTCGTCGAGCAACCTGCATCGACGCGCGCATTGAAGTCTATGCTATTGCCGTGATCCGCATCCTGCATTCACTCATGGACGCACCGCGCCACTGGTAGCGCACGGGTCAGAAAATCGGAAAGCAACACGTAGCCTGGGCATCATCTCCAAACGCCAGCGAAAGGTGGAAGCAGCATGACTGCTTGCGCCATGCACCGATTACGTATTGGCCAGCATCTTCATCAGATTCGGCATGCCCGCGCCTTGCAGGTAGTGGTCGCGGGCCAGATCAGTGCAGTTGGAGACAAGGATCTTCTTGACTTCATCGGGTCGCCCGACAAACTCGCGGCGGATGGACAGGAATGCGGCGACCAAACCGGATATGTGCGGTGCGGCCATGCTGGTTCCACTGAGCGACACATACAAGCTGGCCGGATCCCTGGCGTTGTAATGTGCATTGCAGGAAGTAATGCGCTCGCCCGGCGCGACAACATCCGGCTTGCTGCGCCCGTCTGCCGTGGGTCCGTGCGACGAAAAAAAGGAAATGCCATAGGTATGCGGACGATCGGCGTGCACCGACCCGACGGCCAGGCTGTCCTCCAGATTGGCCGGATCGCCAATCGACAAGGCGGTATTGAGCGTCTGCGTCCCGCCCGGGGTCGAGACATCAACCACACCTTCGTTGCCACAGGCAATGCACACAACCAGACCTTGTCGCCACAAGCGCCCGAGCTCCTGGCAAATCGGCGAGTGGCCGCAGCCATATACTTCCGGGTCGAACGAACCACCAAGGCTCAAGTTGATGCCGTGGATGGCCAGTTGGGACGAATCGTTGTTGATCTGCGCGATATGGTCGATGGCCTTGATGATCCAACTGTCCTCACCGGCACCGGCATCATCCAGCACCTTGTAAACGTGCAATTTTGCCTTGGGCGCCATGCCGCGATAATCGCCGTGCTCTCCGGCGATGATCCCGCAAACGTGCGTGCCGTGGCCTTCGGCATCCGTGCTGCGCTTTTTGCCATCCAGCAACGATGTGACCGGGCCGGGATGTGTGCAATCCCAAACCTGGGCAATCGTGTCATGCGCGCGAAAATGCGGATGTGAACTTTCAACACCCGTGTCCAGCACCGCCCACGTGATGCCATCGCCCTCGGCCTGGTACGTGGCTCGCGCGGCCGGAACCTGGATGACTTTCCCGGAGCGCAGGATCAACGCGCGCTTGCGCGTGTTTTTCCAGATGCAGTA
>DASSXQ010000216.1:0-2011 GCA_035703725.1 Rudaea sp. | reverse complement strand
TGGGCCTGAGTCACGCAATTGCACGGGGCATTTATCTGGGCCTGTGGAAGAAGCATGGCGAATTCGTGCGTACCGCCAAAAGTCGTCGCTTGAGCAAGCGGCCCAATCCGTTTGCAGCGGTGCGCGAAGAGTTGATGATGTTTATCGCCATTGTTCTGGCCATCTACGGCATGATGCACGCGGTGGGCATCAATTACCTCGAAGGCAAATTGTGGATTGCGATTCTTTGCGCCCAGGCAATTCCGTATTTGTCCGCGTTGATCGGGGCGCGCATCGCCTGGAGTGCCGAAAAGCGCGCGAATCGATCATTCGATACGAAGCTTGCCCCGGCGCTTTGATCGTAACCGTGCAGGCGAGGTTAATGCCCGCTTGCGTAACATTGCATCCACCTGACTGTTGATGAAATATTTCCTGCATGGACCTGCGTCTCGATTTCGCCCGGCCTCCCGCTTCCAGCCAGTTTCTCGCCAGGCTATTGCGCGGAGGTTTCGCCGGGCTATTGATGCTGGCCTGCATCTGCGCACATGCAGCAACCCTGACGGTGCAGATTGACGGAGTCGAAGGCGAGATGGAATCCGCCGCCATCGATGCGACGGGGATCGAGCCGTATGCCACACGCGATGTCAGCGCTGCCCAGGCACGCCGACTGTACGCCAAGGCACCGGCGGCAATTTCCAGGGCACTGCAGCCCTACGGCTATTTCAATGCGACCACCGATGGCGAGTTGAAGCAGACGACACAAGGCTGGGTGGCCGTGTTGCATGTGCATCCGGGCGAGGCAACTACCGTGGCCACGTTCGACGTGAACGTGCCGGAGCCTGCTCACAGCAACCGGCAGATACGTCACGCACTGAACACGTTTGTTCCGAAAAAAGGCCAGCGTCTGGATCAGGCCGCCTACGAAAAAAGCAAGGCGGCGGTGCAATCCGCGTTACTCGCCGAAGGTTATCTGGATGCAAAACCAACCACGCACAGGGTCGAGGTGGTGCGTGGCGAGAATCGTGCGTCCATTCATCTGGTCTGGGATACCGGGGTTCGCTATCGCTATGGCGAAACGACCTTCAGCGGCAGCCAGTTTTTCCCCGGATTCCTGAATCGCTATGTGCCATGGCACAAGGGCGACTATTACAGTCAGGCCAAACTTCTCGAATTGCAACAACGTTTGATTGACGCGGACTATTTCGCCGTCGTCGAAGTGCAACCGGACGTTGAACATGGTCACGATGGCATCATTCCGGTGAGCGTCACGCTCGGGCCAGCCAAACGCAATGTCTATACCGCCGGAATTTTTGTCGATACCGATATCGGCGTTGGCGTTCGCGGCGGCTTGACACGCCGCTGGGTCAACTCGCATGGACACAAGCTGAAACTTGAAACCCAAATTGCCCAACGGCTCAAATCCGCCGCCGCAACGTACTCGATCCCGCTGCCCGGCGAAGATCATCGCAGCTACAATTTCGGCATCAACTATCTGGACGAAAACACCGAAACCACGCTGTCGCACACAATCTCGCTGGCTGCCAACGAAACACGTCAATGGCATGGCGTCACGCGCACCTTGGGTCTGCGGGCGCTCACCGGTGATTTCACGATCCTGGATCCCAATGGCAACAAGCAACTCAATCAGCGCGGCAATACCACACTGTTGTATCCGGAACTGGTGTTGGAAAAAAAACGCGCCGACAATCCGCTGTTCGTGCGCAGCGGATATGCCGTTACCCTGACTGCGCGCGCCAGTCCGGGATTGTTGTCTTCCACCAGCTTCGTGCAGTTGCGCGCCGACGCAAAATGGATTCATGCGCTCGGCCGTCGCCAGCGCCTCATCCTGCGCGGTTCGCTGGGTGCCACCAAAGTCGATGACTTCGACAAATTGCCGCCGCAATTGCGCTTTTTCAGCGGCGGCGATCACAGCATTCGCGGCTATCCGTATCAGGTAATTGGTCCGCAAAATGCCGACGGTCTGGTCATTGGCGGTCGTGACCTGGCCAGCGCCAGCGGCGAATACGAGTAT
>DASSXQ010000203.1:0-6243 GCA_035703725.1 Rudaea sp. | reverse complement strand
ACGACACGTCGGAAGACAGTCTGCAGACCGAAAAGCGCTTCCTGCTGGAAGGTCGCATGATGGCCAGATTGCCGCATCGCAATATCGTTGCGGTCTATGACATCGTCAGCAACGACGAGATCGATTACATCAGCATGGAATACCTGGATGGCGGGACGCTATCCGAGCGCATGCATCGCGGCCTGGCCTTGTCCGAGGCGGTGGCGGTAGTCGTGCAAATCGCGTCGGCGCTGCAGTTTGCGCACGAGAATGGCGTAGTCCATCGCGATTTGAAACCGGCCAATATCATGTTTCGCGATGCGGCCACGCCGGTGCTGACCGATTTTGGCATCGCGCGAATGCAGGATGCAAAATCCACGCGCCTGACTCAGGCTGGCATGCTGGTCGGGACGCCAACTTACATGAGCCCCGAGCAAATCAACGGGGATGTAGTTGACGGTCGTGCCGACCAGTACAGTCTGGGAGTCTTGTTTTACGAAATGCTGGCCGGTTCGCCGCCATTTGGCGGAGAAACACCCGTATCGGTGTTGATGGCACATCTGACCCAGACGCCGCCCCCGTTGCCAATCGAGTTCCGCGCGTTTCAGCCGGTACTCGAACGCATGCTGGCGAAAAAGCCGGATGAACGCTACGCGGACATGCGTGAGTTCAGCGAGGACTTGAAGTCGTGTCTGGTGCGCAGCGACACGCTGTTGCTGCGTCTGCAATTGAACCCGGAGCAGAACTCTTCCGAACAACTGCGTGCGCTGGGTTTTTCCGTCGGCACGCCCAGTGGCAGCATCGGCTTGCGCGATTCCATGCGTGGTCGGATCAGTGCGGCGGCACGCGCAAAAGCCGGGCCGCTGCCCGATTCGCCTGCCGCGCGCCTCTCCGAGGCGGCGAACACATTGTGGGCCAGACTGCCGTTGTGGCAGTGGCTTACCCTCGCAGCCGGTGTGGTGTTGATCGCTGTAGGTGCATGGCTGAGTCTTGGCGGACACGGCGGCTTGACCAAGGAACAACAGCAACTGGTGACATTGTTGTTGCAGCATGCGCAACAACTCGAAGGCAAGGGCGATCTGGTCGCCCCTGCCGACGAGAACGCCTACGCTTATGCGCAGAAAGTGCTTGATCGCGATCCGGCCAATCGCGCCGCACAAGAACTGGTTGAAAAGATTGCAGGCACCCTCGCTGCGCAGGCAAGCGATGCGTTGACGACTGGCAAAATCGACATGGCTGCGCAACTTGCCAATCAGGCCTTGTTGGTGCGTCCGGATGATCCGGCTTTGCGAACGCTTGCGGAAAATATCGACAAAGCCGGCAAGGCGGCGCAAGTGCGCGTGCAGGTGCAGGGCTTGCTGCAGCGCGCGCAGGTGGCGCATGCGGCAGGGCGCGAATTCGGTGCCGATGGCAGCTACGCATTGCTGCTGCAGGCACGCGCGCTGGCGCCTGACGACAGCGAGGTGAACAAGCGTGTGGATGGTGCAGTCGCCCAACTACTCGACGCTCCGCAAAAATTGCTGGCGGCTGGCGACGCCAAAGCGGCAAGCGCCGCGTTGGACCGACTGCAGCCCAATCTCGGCACCAACCCGACGTTCGTTGCCTTGCGTCAGAAAGTAGAGTCCGCGATCAGGCAGCAGGACGTGGAAAAATCCATCGTCGCGCTGCTGGAATCCGGGCAAGAGCAACTGCGCAGCGGGCAGTTGGCCGAACCCGGCGGCAACAACGCCATCGAAACGCTGGGGCAATTGCGCAAGCTGAACGTCGACGACCCACGGATATCCGAGTTGGCCACGAACGTGGCGCAGGCATTGCTGACCGATGCGCGGCGGCTGGATGCAAAAGGCGAGGCGCAACACGCGCTGGAACGTGCCGGTCTTGCCTTGCAGGTCGCGCCTTCGCTGGCTGCTGCGCAAACCTTGAAGCAGCAAATCGAACAGCGTCTGGGCGTACGTGCGACCAAGCTGGCGCAGGCATTGAGCACGGCGCGACAGGCCATTGCCGAACAACGTTTCGTGGCGCCGGCGGCCGACGATGCTTACGACGCCTTGCGTACCGCGCTGGCAATCGATGCAGACAATGCAGATGCAAAGCAATTGTTGGCGCAGTTGCCCGGTCGCATCGTTGCCGCGGCGCGCGCACGTGCGCAAAACGACAGCGCTGCCGCCGTGGCCATGGTGGCAGCATCACGCAAGGTGTTTGCCGACGATCCGGCACTGGCAACCTTGGCGGCATCACTGGAAAAACAGGTTGCCAACGAACGCCGCGTCGCACAAGAGCAATCGTTGCGCAATCATGTCCAGCAAACTCTTGCTGAAGCTGTGCCGGATGCAAGTCATTTGCGCGCTGGACTGGTCGATCTGCAAACGCTTCTGGCCAACGACGCAGCCAACCGGGAAACATTGGCGTTGCGTACGCGCATGATCGAAACAATTGGCGCGGGCTTGCAGCGGGCCGACAACACGACGGATTTCGATGCCCTGACCGATTTGCTCAAGCAGCATTCCGCCGTGCTGGCAGGCGACACTTCTCTTCCGGCACTGTTGGCACAGGCGCCCGCGTTACGCGTCAAACTGGTTGCCGCCGAACAGGCGCGCGCGGCAGCGCAGCGCGGCGAACTGGTTCTCAACGCGTATCCCTGGGCCACCGTCGAATCGGTGCTGGATGCAGATCGCCACGCCGTGCCGCTGCCTGCCGACACCACAACGCCGTTGATCTTGACCCTTCCAGCGGGAAGCTATGCAATCACCTTCCGCCATCCCCAGATTGGCAAAGCCGTGCGCATCATTGCCAGTGTCGATGCGCGCAAACGCACACAAGCCAGTGCGGCATTCCCGTCGCTCACCACCAAGGCGTATTTTGCTCGTGCGGGCTGGTAATTTTTTGCGTGGGCTGGTTGCCGCGATCCTGCTGATGCAGGTGTGCATTGCCGCGCATGCCGAGTACAAGTACGACTACAGTCACGGGCTGCAGGCGCTGGAAGATGGCGATTACGCCAAAGCGCGCAAGCTCATCCAGCAAGCGATTGACGACCATCCCGAACCCGCCGTACGCGTGCGTCTTTACGGCCAGGTCTGGCAACCCTATGTGCCGCAATACTACCTGGGATTGACTGCTTTCCGGCAAGGCGATTGCGCGCAGGCCGTGACCCAATGGAATCTGCCTGCCAACCGCGATGTCGTGGCGCAGTTGCCGAAAATTGCAGCCGTGCAAACCCGTGACCTCGACATCTGCAACCGCAAGATTGCGGCCAAAGGGTCGCCGCAGCAAACTCCCAATCTGGCAGAAGTTGTCAAAGCACCGTCAGAAAACCCGAAGGCTGCCAAACAGCCCGAACCTGCGCGTACGCAGACCGGTCGCAATACGCAGATCGGCGCCAATGTCGCAATGGATGGAAAAACGGTCGTGCCGGTCAAAGCTGCGACATCCGGAAACCAGCCGCCGCAACCGTTGGTCGATGCATTTGCCGACTATCTGGCGGGTCGTTACGACAAGGTTGCGCGTATCAATCCGGATGGCTATGCGCAGTCGCAGCCGCGTTTTCATGCTTGGCTGGTACGCGCCGCTTCGAAATTCACGTTGGCGCGAATTTCCGGTGACCCCGGCATGCTCGATAGTGCGCGCAGTGATGTTCGTTCTGCGCGCGCGCTGGATGCTGATGCGAAACCGGATGCGGGATTCTTTTCGCCTGCATTCCGCGCGTTCTACCGCGCGAGCAAATAGTCGCGGATAATCGCGGAAATAAAAAACGCCCCGGAAAGGGGCGTTTTTCGTTCACGCATGCGCCGGCTTTCGTCGACGGCGAGTTGCTTGCGCTATTGCCGAAGTTGCCTAAAAACGATACACGGCCGACACGGAAATCACATCCGTCAAATCGGAAAAATCGGCAGCCGCATCAATCTGGAATTTCTTGAACGCAAATCCTGCACCGATCGATGCATGGGTCTGTGAGCCCTTGCCGGCAGAAAACAGGGTGGCCAGCGCAATTCCCTGGGGATCGCTTCCCGGGTCACCCACGAAAGCGATGGAATGACGCGGATCATGCCAGACCCCGGCACGCAAACTGAAAGGGTGCTGCAGTTGCGCAAACGTGTACTCGGCACCAAGATGCAATTCCGTACCGTTGGAAATCGACAATCGTGAGACCGTCGCGGTACTGGTACCGAACAGCGACTCGATGCCGCGCGTGAGTTGCGAGTATTCAATGTAGTCGGCATCGAAATTGACTACCAGCGAATCGCTCGGATGCCAACTGAATCCTGCGCCGAACTGATCGGGAACTTTGAATCGCACCTTGGCCAGATCAACGGCGACGGTAGGCGTGGCGCCAGGCGATAATGGCAACAGAACGCTTTGCGCATGATAGTCGAAGCTTGGGCCACGCCGATACACCACGCCAGCGCTCAATTGTTCGTTGAACACGATGCGCGCACCCAGATTCAGACCCACATCGTTGTCGTCGCCTACCTGGGTTTGTTGATTGATCGGAGTACCTGCCGGTATTCCGTCGGCGGCACCCGGAAACGTGCGCCGCCTTACCAATGTGTCGATGTCGAAATCGTAATAGGACAGCCCCGCGCCAAGCGAAATATTGTCCCCGGCTTTCCATGCGGCGGAAAAACCATAATTGATGATCTTCAAATCCGAACGTGCGTTGACGGGAAAGGTGTTGTACAGGTTACCGACTACCGCACCGGCATCACTGGATCTCAACTCGTCCTTGAAGTTGACCAATTCATCGCGATAAAACGCAAACGACCAGCGGTCATGCGGAAACACGACGGATAAAAACGAAAGGTTGTTGCGCGAACTATCCGCGTTCGCATTTTTCAGACCCGAGGCGTTGAACGGATTCAACGTCACGCTGCCCGTATCAACGTAAGGGATACTGTATCGCGTGTGCCGCGCCTCGACCGAAATTTCCGGCGAGACCAGTTGGGTCAGGCCCGCCGGATTGCTGTAGGCGGCCGTGGCATCGTCGGCCAAACCGAGAAATGCACCGCCCATACCCATGCTGCGCGCGCCGGGTGTGGCCAGATTGAACGGAATGCTGGCATTGGTTTCGGTATCGGTCAAAGCCAATGCCATACCACTCACGCCAAGCAGGGCCACGCCGATGGCGATCGCAAGCTGATGTCTCATATCGAATTCCCCAGGCTGACAATCAAAGCCCCATCGCGATCCTCAGTGCGCGACGGTAGCGGCGCGATGGTAACACCGCTCCGGCGGGCGGTGTAGTGGTGAAGTGCGTATATAATTTGCGTCTTCACACACGATTGGCTGGGGAGATCGACATGGGAACGGGCGGATTCGTTGCGTTGGTACTTTTGGTCGTCGCGGCGATTTTCATCGCCAAGACGGTGCGTTTCGTGCCGCAAGGCTACGAGTGGACCAAGGAAACATTTGGTCGTTACACGAACACGATGACGCCCGGATTGCATATCCTGATTCCGATCTACCACACGGTCGGACGCAAGCTGAACATGATGGAACAGGTACTCGATGTACCTTCCCAGGATGTGATCACCAAGGATAACGCCGTGGTCAAGGTTGACGGGGTGGTGTTCTATCAGGTGCTTGATGCCGCCAAGGCGGCGTATGAAGTTTCCAACTTGACGGATGCGATCCTGAATCTGGTGATGACCAACATCCGCACCGTGCTTGGATCGATGGATCTGGACGAGTCGCTGTCCAAGCGCGACGAAATCAATGCGCGCCTGCTCAACGTGGTCGATCAGGCAACGCATCCGTGGGGACTCAAGTGCAACCGCATCGAGATCAAGGACATCCAGCCGCCGCGCGATCTGGTCGATTCCATGGCGCGGCAGATGAAGGCCGAACGCGAAAAACGTGCAAACATCCTCGAAGCCGAGGGCTTCCGTCAGGCCGCAATCCTGAAAGCCGAAGGAGCGAAGCAATCGGTGATTCTGGCCGCCGAGGGCGAACGCGAAGCGGCATTCCGCGCGGCCGAAGCACGCGAGCGCCAGGCAGCTGCGGAGGCCAAGGCGACGCAAATGGTGTCCGAATCCATCCGGCAGGGTGACATCAACGCAATCAATTATTTTGTCGCCACCAAATACGTCGAGGCGCTCAAGGAGATGGTTGGCGCACCAAACCAGAAGATCATGCTGCTGCCGATGGAGGCGACCGGCATTCTCGGTTCGCTGGCCGGCATTGCCGAGTTGGCCAAGGCAAGTCTGGCCGAGCAACAGTCCCCGCGTACGCCGAATCGCCAGGTCGTGGGTCCGACATGAGACAAATGTA
>DASSXQ010000185.1:0-5016 GCA_035703725.1 Rudaea sp. | reverse complement strand
ATACAAGTGGAATGCCATCGTGAATCGCGGCATCGACCAGTTCCAGCGAGCCGTTGCCGTAACCGGCCAGTTGCGATTCGTTGTCCGTTCCGTCTTGCCAGTCGCCGTGCAAAAAGACGATCAACGGCAGCAATTGCGCGTGTTCGCGACCTGGCGTGACGATCGCCCGATAGCCGACTGACACGGCATCGTGTGTCTGGTACTTGCCCAGTTGCGCATCTTCAACCGCAGCGGTTACACCGCACCATGCAAGCAATGCGATTGCGCATAGTGCGCGACCAACGATGCGGCGACGCCGACAAGTCGAATGTACCGAAACCGAGTTCGGTACGGCTGAAACACTTCCATTGCTCATTTGCACGCGCTGCACAACGCCACGATCAATCGTGGCTTGCGCCCACGGCACTCAATGCGCGTGCTACCGGAATCAGATAGTTCACATTGAGCGAAGCACCATCCGCGTTGACCAAACCGGACACACTCAGCGCGACCAATTCGCCAGCGTCATTGAAAACCGGTCCACCGGAATTGCCGGGATTCACCGCAGCATCTGTCTGGAAATACTCCATCCCGTTGACTTGTCGTATCGCCGACAAAATGCCCTGCGTCACGGTTTTGCTCAAATCAAGACTCAAGGGTGTTCCAACGACGTAGAGTACATCGCCGGGATGCGGCTCGGCTCGCGCAATACTTGCCGCGTGATGGCCGTTCGCATCGAATTTCAGCAAGGCCACATCATTGCGACGATCGGTGCGCAACACCTGCGCATCCAGAACCTTGTCGTCGAGGATCACTTGTACCCGGGTTTCGTTGCCGACCACATGCGCATCGGTCAATGCCAGACCCGACGCATCGATCAATACGCCGCTACCATGACCGCGCAATGTTTTCACCGTCACCGCACTACCCAACGCCATGTCGGAGTGGCCACGAAAACTGCCGCTGCCGTCGCCATACACGACATCGAGTTTGACATCGCCGTTCGCACCGACAGCGCCATGGCGACTGGCGCCACCGGCATCCGTGAGATGGTCGACAAAGGCCTTGTCGCCCAGCAGGTTATCGGTTGCGGCACGCAATGCCTTGAGTACGGTTCCTTCCGTTCCACCACCAGGTTTCCATGCATCGAACGAACCGGCGCTGATGCCGTGGTAAAGCACTTCGTCGCCGGTTTCCGGTCGCAACGTCCAGCGCACTTTCACGTACGCACGCGAGCCGGGACCAAATACACCGTTGGCAGCAATCTGGTTGCACACATCAAATTTGATCTTGAGCAATTCCGCATCCAGACGCAAATCGCCGAAAGCTTGTGCGCCCTGCCCACCCACGGTCGCGAAACGATAGCCAAAATTGCGGAACCGCTCGGCGACCATTTTCGCGGAAACCTTGTCCTTCAAATCAAGCACGCCATCGTTCCATTGCATATCCGAAACAAGTGTGCAGTTCTTGCCGCCAAAAATGCGGCCCACGGTAACGTTGTTGCCATTGGCGGCATCCAGACGAAGCTTGAAATTGTCCAGCTCGACCGTGGCGCCGGAATCGGGCGCTGGATTGGAGATCGGCAGTTTGTTCTCGATCTTGGCATCGGCAAAATCCACATCCAGAGTCACTTGTTTGACTCCGTCCTGCGCTTTTGCCGCATCGGCGGCCGGCGGCGGCGTATCGGAAAAATGCATGTTGCCGGCCGCATCGCGCCATTTGTACACGCCAGCCTGAACGGCAAAACTGCACGCCAACAAAATCCCGGCAACAACGAGGATACGCAAAATCCGACCAAAACCCGACATTCCCTGCTCCCTTGAATGAATACGCGCGCGACAGCGAGGTGATAGCCGGGAAAGTATAACCGCGCACCAGCGGACGCGTATCGGTCGCGGTTCGCGGTCGCTCACGATCATTGCCGCGAAGCTGGCGTCACGCAAGGCAAATGTGCTTGACCGCGTCGTTGACGCAAGGCGGTTACACGACTAATCTAGCCATCTATCTTTTAATCAAGATGAAAGGATAATTGTGGATCTGGCGACAACGTCGGCCTTGCTGCGCCTGCTCTCGGATTCAACCCGGGTGCGTCTGCTGGCACTGCTTGAACACGAGGAATTGACCGTGGCCGAGTTGTCCAGCGTGCTGCGCCTGGCGCAGCCGCGCGTTTCCACGCATCTGGCCAAGCTCAAGGAGGCGGAATTGGTGCGCGATCGGCGCGCCGGCGTATCTGCGTACTATCGACGCAATGCAGAGCTCGACGCGAATTCATCCGCATTGCTCGAAGCGTTGCGCGCAGGCGTCACCGACGCATTGATGGCTGATGATTTGCGCCGTTTGCCAACCATCCTGGCCAAACGCGCACGCGTGGAAGGTTGGGCCGACACCGTGGCCGGCGACATGGAACGTCACTATTCGCCGGGCCGCACCTGGGAAGCGTTGACGCGTTCATTGAGCGGGTTGATTGAGTGCGGTGACGTACTGGATATTGCATCCGGCGATGGCGTGCTGGCCGAGTTGCTGGCACCGCGCGCGCGGTCGATTCTTTGTGTGGATGCAAGCGAGCGCGTCGTTGCCGCAGCGCGCATTCGACTCAAACGATTCAACAATGTGGACATCCAACAAGGCGACATGCACGCATTCAAGTTGGGCAAACGACGCTTTGATCTCGTCTTGCTCATGCACGCACTGACTTTCAGCGATCAGCCCGGTTTGGTTGTCGAACAGGCGGCAAAGCTGTTGAAGCCAAACGGTCGCCTGCTTGCAACAACGTTGCGAAAGCATGCGCATCGCGCTGTCGTGGAGCCATTCGATCACCGCAATCTGGGATTTTCCGAGCCGGAATTGCGCGGTTTCGCTGGTCAGGCCGGACTTGAAGTGCTCAGTTGCGAACGTGTAACGCGCGAACGGCGGCCACCGCACTTCGAGGTGCTCAGCCTGCTCGCACGCAAGTCCAAGACAGGATGAACCAATCCATGAACAATATATTGCCCTGGATGTACCCGGATCGCGTCGCCAAACTGCATGCGGCGCTGGATCAACGCATTCTGATTATCGATGGCGCAATGGGCACGATGTTGCAGGCGCATGAGCTGGATGAGTCCGGATATCGCGGCGAGCGGTTCAGCACCGGGCATGACATCGAGCATGCGCACGAACACGGGTCTGGCTGTGCGCATGACCTGAAGGGCAACAACGACTTGCTCAGCCTTTCGCAACCGGATTTGATTCGCGATATCCATCTCGAATACCTGCGCGCAGGCGCGGATCTGATCGAAACCAATACTTTCAATTCAACCTCGATCAGCCAGGCCGATTATGGCCTGCAGCATCTCGTGCACGAATTGAATCGGGAAGGCGCAAAACTCGCGCGCGCAGCGTGTGCGCAAATCGAGGCGGAAACACCGGATCGTCCGCGTTTTGCCATCGGCGTACTCGGGCCAACCAGCCGAACGGCAAGTCTGAGCCCGGACGTCAACAATCCCGGCTTTCGCAACGTCGATTTCGACGAATTGGCCGATGCTTATGCCGATGCCACGCGCGGCCTTGTCGAAGGTGGCGCCGATGTCATCATGATCGAAACCATTTTTGATACGTTGAATGCGAAATCGGCGTGGGCGGGCATTGCCCGCGTGTTCGATGAACTGGGCGCGCGCGTGCCGTTGATGATCTCCGGCACCATTACCGATCGTTCCGGGCGCACGCTCTCCGGACAGACTGCCGAGGCATTCTGGTATTCGTTGCGCCATGCGCAACCTTTGTCGGTTGGCCTGAATTGCGCACTGGGAGCAAAGGATTTGCGCGAGCATATCGAAAGCTTGTCGCGCGTCGCCGATTGTCTCATCAGCGCGCATCCCAACGCCGGACTTCCCAACGCATTTGGCGGCTACGATGAAACGCCGCAAGACATGGCCAAGACACTGGGCGAATTCGCGCAATCCGGATTATTGAATCTGGTCGGCGGATGTTGCGGCACCACGCCTGCGCATATCAGCGCGATTGCCGAAGCAGTAGTCCATTTCAAACCACGGGTCTTGCCTGCGCCCAACCAGGTCGCCGCATGAAGCCGCGCACGCTCCAACGCCATCTCCCCCACGCTGAGCTGGGTCGAGCAGGGTTGGGTAAGCAAGCAGCGTTTGAGCCATGACCAAGATCGTCCACGTGAATCCGGGAAAATCTGCCTGCCCTCGACCCTTTGCAACCTGAAGGACCATCCCCTCACTCCAGCCCTCTTGCTCGACAACTTTGTCGCTGGGCAAGAGGGAGTTATTCAATTTGACTGCCTTTGCTCATGAAATCTACCCATCGCTACACCCGCCTGTCCGGCCTGGAACCACTGGTCATTACGCCACAGTTGAACTTCATCAACATTGGCGAACGCACGAATGTGACGGGTTCGGCGCAGTTCAAGAAGCTCATCAAGCAGGACCGTTACGACGAGGCCGTTGAAGTTGCGCGCCAGCAGGTTGCCAACGGCGCGCAAATTCTCGATGTCAACATGGACGAAGGCTTGCTTGATGCGGAAGCGGCCATGGTCAAGTTCCTGCGCCTGATTGCGGCGGAGCCGGACATCGCGCGGATCCCGGTGATGGTGGATTCATCGAAGTGGAGCGTCATCGAAGCCGGCCTCAAATGCCTGCAGGGCAAAGGCGTGGTGAATTCCATTTCACTCAAGGAAGGCGAAGAGGCGTTCCTCGATCAAGCACGCAAGATATTGCGCTATGGTGCCGCGACCGTGGTGATGGCGTTTGACGAACAAGGCCAGGCCGATAGCGTGGAACGGCGCCTCGAGATTTGCGAACGCTCCTATCGGCTACTGACGCAGAAGATCGGATTCCCGCCCGAAGACATCATCTTCGACTCAAACATTTTTCCTGTCGCGACCGGCATCGATGAGCACGCCGACAACGCGGTGAACTTCATCGAAGCAGCACGCGAACTGCGCCGGCGCTACCCGCATTCGCATGTTTCCGGCGGCGTGTCCAACGTGTCGTTCTCGTTCCGTGGCAACAACACGGTGCGCGAAGCCATCCACTG
>DASSXQ010000054.1:0-3537 GCA_035703725.1 Rudaea sp. | reverse complement strand
AACGATCAAGCATTTCCCTGGCCATGGTTCGGTGCCGGAAGATACGCATGTGGAAAGCGCGACGGATCCGCGCAGTGTCGACGAATTGCGCAACAACGATTTGATTCCATTTGCCGATGCGATTCAAGCCGGTGCCGACGCGGTGATGATGGGCCACGTTGCCTATCCCGCAATCGATGTGCGCCCAGCCGGATACTCATCCGTGTGGATCAAGCAAATCCTGCGCGGCGAGTTGGGTTTCCGCGGAATTGTTTTCAGCGACGACATCAGCATGGCGGCAGCGACAAGCGTCGGCGGCATTGGCGCGCGCATTGATGCGCACCGCCAAGCCGGTTGCGACCTCATGCTGGTGTGTCAGCCGCCCATTGTCGCGGAAGCGTTGGCCAGCCAGATCGATGCAACAGGTTGTGATGTCGCGCGCATTGCTTCGTTATGCGGCAAAGTGGCGTCGACCTGGCAACAGCTTGTCGATAATCCGCAGCGCGATCGTTTCATCGCCAGAATTACCGATCTGGACGCGAACCAGCCCATCACGGAGCCAATGACTTGACAACTTATCCCGCACTTGCCGACGTCATGAAGACGGCTGAATTGGTTCATGATCGCACTGCGCTGGAACGCGAGATTGTGCGCATGGGCAAGCAAATCGATGCGCAGCTTGGCAGCGAAATTGCGTTGTTTCTGCCGGTGATGCACGGGGCCCTGATTTTTTCTGCCGCGCTGGCCCTGGCAATTTCGCATGATCTGGAATTCGATTACGTGCATGCCACGCGCTATCGCGGTTCGACTCAAGGCAGCCAATTGCACTGGATCAATCAACCGCAGACATCGATGCAAGATCGCACGGTGATTCTGGTGGACGACATTCTCGACGAGGGTCATACCCTGAGTGCGATTCGCGACTATTGTCTTGAGCAAGGTGCGCGGCAGGTATTGATCGCGGTGCTTTGCGTAAAGCGCCATGACCGCACGATTGCGGGCATCGCTGCCGATTTTGTCGGTGTCGAAGTGCCGGATCGCTACGTCTTCGGATTCGGCATGGATTATCACGAGCACGGCAGAAATCTTCCCGGCATCTATGCGCTGCATGAATGAGGTTGACGGCCATGCAGCTTGATTTGGCAATTGTTGGTGGCACCGGCTTGTACAAATTTCCGGCCCTCGAGTCCGTGAAACGACAGTCGGTCACCACGCCATTCGGTGATCCATCCGGACCTGTCGTGACCGGCACCCTGGATGGACGCCGCGTTGCGTTTCTTGCGCGCCATGGCGAAGATCATGGCATCCTGCCGCATCGGGTAAATTACCGCGCCAATCTTTGGGCGCTGCACCATCTGGGCGCGCGGCGCGTGATTGGTGTCAACGCCGTGGGTGGCATTCGCGACGACATGGCGCCGCGCGTCATCGCCGCGCCCGATCAAATCATCGACTATACCCACGGCCGGATCGACAGTTTCTGCGACGTCGCAGGTGCGAAAGTCGAGCATGTGGATTTCACCGAGCCGTATTCGTCGCCGTTGCGTCGATGCATTCTCGCTGCGGCGTCTCGCGCAGGCATCGATATCGTCGATGGCGGGTGTTACGGCGCAACTCAGGGACCACGACTGGAAACGCGCGCCGAGATTGCGCGGATGCGGCGCGATGGCTGCGATCTGGTCGGCATGACGGGAATGCCGGAGGCGGCATTGGCGCGTGAACTGGGAATGGATTACGCGTGTCTGGCACTGGTTGCGAACTGGGCTGCAGGTTGCGGCAGTGAGTCGAGCATCAGTCTCGAGGAAATTTTTGCCAATCTGGAAGCCGTGACGGCACACGTACTGCCGATCGTCGTCGCACTGCTTGCACCGAATTGAGTCTGCCCGCTTCAGTGCCGTTTGCATGGCGCCTCTGATGAACGAATCGCGCCGGTGAAATCGACGCGATTCGCAATGTCCCATTGAAGTTTATGGACACACAGCCGGCAACTGCTCGAAACCCGTGCCGAAAATTCGTTCGCCGGCAGGGAAGTTGGTGAGCGTGTAGCTGGCCAGTGACGTACCCGAACCCGTGACCCCGGCAGAAATGGCGTACTGACCAGGAATCGCGTTGGCTTGCGCGGTTACGGCGACCAGTCCATTTACGTCCGTGAACTCGGTCACCGTGGTTCCATTGTTGGTTCCATCCGAGAGCGTGGCCGATGGACCCGAAGTCGGCGCGACAAAATCGATGCTCACCCCGGGCATGGGCGTGGTGCCGTCGCTGGTTACTTTGAGCTGCAGCAGGCAGGAGAATGCCGCATTCGCGTTGGCGCTTTGTTGGCCTCCACTGGTGGGATCGCCATGCGGCGTGACCGCAGCGGCGTTGGTCAAATTGAACGCCACGGCGGTGGGCAAACCGTCGCCTGTCGCGACAATTTGATAGGACCCGGGATATTCGTTGGCAATCGCGCCGACCAGAGCCAGGCCGCTGCTATCCGTGATCACGTCAATGGTTGTCTGATCCGGCGGAAAGACTGCTCCGGCACCCGTGGCAGCATTGGGGTGCACGGAGAAAGTGACGGTCGCGCCACTTATGGGGTTGCCGTAAGCATCGGTGATGGCGACGCCCAGCGGGTCGTCGAAAGCGGTCGAAACCGTCGCGCTTTGAGGGGTGCCGCTGGAAGGTGTCGCCTGAGCTGCAGGACCGGCAACATTCGTCAACGCAAAGCTTGCCGTCGTGCCCGCGCCATGCACGCTGGCTGTCACCACATAATTGCCGGCGACGGTATTCGCGACAGCATCCACCTGAGCGTGTCCGGAACCATCCGTGTTCGCGGTCGCGCCGTTCGGGAACGAGGCACTGGCCCCGGAGTCCGGTGCGGTAAAGATCACGGTAATGCCGCTGACGGGGTTATTGCTCGCGTCCAACACCGTTACACCCAGCGAGGTCGCAAACGCTTTGGTAACCGTGGCATCTTGCGGCGTGCCGCCGGCCGATCCTACCGTGGCGGCACTGCCAGCAATGTTGTTCAGTTCAAACACGGCCGGGGTGGCTACACCATCAACCGTAGCCGTAATCGTGTAATTCCCCGCGATGCTGTTGGCGACGCCGGTGACGTGGGCCTGGCCATTGGCGTCGGTTGTTGCCGTGGTTGCCGCAAGCGTTGCGCTTGGCCCGCTGGTTGGAGCAGAAAACGTGACGGTGACATTCGGCACGGGGTCACCTGCATCATCCAAGACGGTCACCTGGAATGGCGCGGCAAATGCCGTACCGACGGTGGCACCTTGAGGCGTGCCGCGGCTTGAACCAACGGCAGCGGCGACCGGGTTGATCGCACTGGAACTGAGCGAGATGGCACTGAAGGTGACTGAACTCAGCAAATTCGCCGTGATCAGGTTTTGTGGCGCCGAAAACGCGCGAACGCCAATATCGCCACTGGCTGACACCCCGGTGTCGTATGTCAAGGTCAGGCGATATTTGGTGCCATCGACAAGGCTGAGCGTCACCGTACTGGGCGAAGCGTTGGATGTCGAGGCTTTGACGACACCGCCTTGCGTGAGTGCAAGCCCGGCATTGCTG
>DASSXQ010000010.1:0-15514 GCA_035703725.1 Rudaea sp. | reverse complement strand
CAACGGGCAATAAACATCAAAACTGTCGGTGGGAAACTGCCCCGGTGGTCGCACTTCGTCGACGCCTTCAACCGTGGCCATGATCGCCTTCATGTTGGGTGTGCAGACAAGTACCAGTTTCTTGCAGCGCTTGGCCGCCATCGGCAGAAAGCGCGCAAATTGCATCGCGTCGCCGTTGCCTTGCTCGGTGTGCACCAGCAACACCTTGTCGGCGATGTCTTCGCCCTGCCACTGCGGTTGCGGACAACGGAACGGATTGAATGTCGGCATTTGCCAACGCCATTCGTAATCTTCCCAACCTTGTGCGTAATTGCCGAGGCGCAAGTTGACCAGGCCACGATTGAAATGCGCCAAGGCGAATTGTCGGTCGGCTTCCAGCGCCAGATCGAAATGCTCGATTGCCTTGGCCTCGTTTGCCTGCCGCGCATAGGCAAGACCCAACGAATTGTGCGCCTCGGCATTGCGCGGTTGTTCGGTGACCACGAGGCTCAATACTTCTACCGCTTCGGTCCAGCGTTCGGCATCAGCCATGGCGATGCCCAGATGGAAGCGTGCGTTGCGATGCTCGGGGCGGTGCGCGAGCACTTCACGATAGATTTCAATCGCACGATCAAACTCGCGCTGATGATGCGCGGCTGTCGCCGCAGCCATGCGATCCGCGAGTGGATCGGGTCTGGCAAAATCCTTGATCGCCTCATCGGGCATGCTGTAACTGTTGCGCAACACCGGATCGCTCAATTCCAGCAACGTCGGGTAACGCCACGGCAACACGGTGACGGCGAAGATTTCCTGCACGCGACCCGTGAAGATTACATAGGCAACCATCTTGCGTTGCACGGTATCGATGACCCACACACCGCAGTGCCGCTCGCTGACGCGTTGGGTCAACGGCAAACCGGCGAAAACCGCGGTTTCACGCACCTGCGACAAACCGACGAAGGCAAAGCGTCCGACGAAATCAAGCCCGCGGGTGAATCCCGGCATTTCGGCGATGATGGTTTTTTCGCCGTTCTGCGGATCAAGCGTACACAACTGGCCAGCACCGGATTCCAGATACCACAAGCGGCCGTCGTACCAACGCGGCGAATGCGGCATGGACAATCCACGCGCGAGAATTTTCTCGTCGTCGATGCGCATCAACAGACCGCCGCTCGCCTTGTTGTCGCGCCAGCCAGCCGGTTTGTCGGTTTCGCCAAGCGCAGTGACGTAAGCGGGTTTGCCATCGCGCAAGGCGAGACCATTCAAATGGCAACGATCACTGACGTCATATTCGCTGACAAACGGTGGACGCCAGCAGGGCACCACGCTGTGCTCCTGGGCCAGTGTGCACAGACACGACATCTTGGTATTGACCAGCCACAACTCGCCGTCGTCGGCGTACGCCATTTCGTGAATATCGATATCACCGGTGACGTGGATGCTGCGTGGCAGGTATGCGGCATCGTGCTTGCCTTGCGGCTCAAGTTTTGGCGCTACTGCCGGCATGTTGTAAAACGTCCACAACTGGCAATCCGATCCGATCGCCAACTTGCCCGGCCCCGTCGCCATGCCCATGGGTTTTGCCATCGGCTGGAAATGCGTATTCAGACTATCGCCTTGATCGCGCAGCAGGATCAACTGCCCGGCCTGATACGTGGATACCACAAGCGATGCACCCAACTGACGCAGCAACGGCGGGAACGTGTTGGTGTGCTTGCTTGCGAGCGCGGCGGCCTGCGAGTTGCTTGGTGGCGTGGTCATCGTGTGATTGTAGCGGAGTAACCACGACGCCAGACGCGACGACAAGCCCGGAACTGCGCGCCGAGGCGTTGGGGTTTCGCCGAGACACTGCTTCGCTTCCCCGGCGCAGCGGGGAAGCCGTCATGCAAGACTGAAGGAGGCGCCCTGCTTCGTCAGATCCAATGCGATGATGGCGCTTTCGCTTTGCCTCGCGCGGTGTGGATCAAGGTGTGGATTCGAAGTCGTCAGCAAAAATCCTGTCGCTGAATTCGAAAGCGCCGATATCGACCGTGGTGTTGAAGATGCGTGGATACCCCGGACCACGCTGGTCGAATTGAACACCGACGGGAACCAGGGCATTGCTGCCCGCATTCACTGCAGGACTGTTGGGGCGCAATGCCATTGTTTGCGTGGAGCCGCCGTTGTCGGCCAGTGTTTCCACGCCGGGATCGTCGCTGAACACGTTGCCGTTATTGGGATACGTCGCCTGCAACGCGGTTCCCAACAAACCGTGATTGCTGGTTGTCGTCGATGCGTTTACGAGCGACAAGTCGGGATCGGTGACACAAGTATTGCCGGCCACGATGCTGTTGGCCAACGTGATACCGGCGTGATTGTATCCATTGATGCCACCACCGTAATATTGGGCGCTGTTCGCGGTGACGGTAGTATTGGTCAGCGTTACCGAAGCGCCGTAGGCATTGACGCCGCCGCCATCTCCGGCAAGATTGCCGGTGATCGTCGTGTTGACCATGCTTGCCGTACCATGATCGATATAGACACCACCGCCGCTCGTGCCGGAGTTGCCGGTTACGGCCACATTGGACAGGGTCAAAGTGCCGTAGAAACTGCAAATGCCGCCACCATGGCCACGAATGGAATTGCGTGTGATGGTGGTGTTGGTCAGCGTGACCGTACTGTAGGCGGCGTACACGCCACCACCGCTATAGCCATCCAGATAACCGCCCGCAATTGTCAGATTGTTGGCATCAAGATTGGTGTGGTTGACATAGAGCGCACGCGAATGGCCTTGCGCATCGATGGTCTGTCCGCGGCCTTCGATAATCACTGGCGCGGTGACCGCCAGTTCACCCTGGCTCAAGGTGATCGTTGCATTGACCAGTGAGTCATCAAAGACGACGGTATCGGCGTTTCCGAAAGTGCCGGAAACCACGCTGCTGCATACGCTGCCCGCGACGCCGGCATTCACCGACTCAATCGCGGCGCGCAGCGTACAACTGGTTGACGTTGCCGCATCGCTTCCGTCATTGACGGTAATTGTGGCGGCGTGAAGTGCGCTGCTTGAAAACGCCAGTGCAATAGCCAGGCACAACGGACGCCGTGCACGTGATTCAAAACGCAGTGATTCAGTCAGGCTCATCAGGTTTCCCGCATGCGCAAGCGGCGCAGCATTCGAAATGGCTTGCCAAAATACTGCTTCCGGGCGGGGCTTTCAACAAACGATCATCGCATTCGTTGACGCATCCATGCGTTCGTGCCTTGGCGCAGGCTACGCGGATCGGACAGACAATCACGAATCCACCTGATCTGCCGGCTGCGCGCAGTCACCATGTTGCGAGACCGCGCAAAACTTTTTCGGCAACACGATGAGCATTGTGTCGGCCACGCGCGAGCATTCGTGCCGTTCATGCGCGCGCGAACCGATGCAATTCAGTTATGATCCGCAGCCATTTTCGGTAGCGATCCGATGCGGCCACTGCGCTATTTGCAACTCGACGTTTTTCCCGCATCACCCGGCGGAGGAAATCCGCTTGGCGTAGTCATCGATGCGCAAGGATGGACTGACGCGGACATGCAACGTTTTGCCGCGTGGACAAATCTCGTCGAAACCACGTTTGTATTGCCGGCGCAAACAGACAAAGCCAGTTACACCTTGCGCATTTTCACGCCAACGTGCGAAATTTCATTCGCCGGGCATCCCACCATCGGCAGTGCGCATGCGGTACTGGAAACCGGGTTCGCACACCCACGCGCCGGAACGCTGGTGCAGCAATGCCGCGCCGGAATGTTACCCATACGCGTTGAACAGAATGACAACGCGCGCAAGCTTTTCGTCCAGGCACCGCCTGCGCGCATCCTGCACGAAGACCGTGACGTCGAACCAATGTTGCGGGCGGCCCTTGGTGATCGCACGCTCGGCGCGCTGCCGCCGGCCTGCGTCGAAGGCGGTCGGCGCTGGTGGTTGGCCGAACTTGCCAGTGAGGCCGCCGTGCGCGACTGGCAACCGGATCACGTTGCCATTGCTGCCTTGGCACGCGCTGGAGACTGTTTGGGTCTTTGCGTCTTTGCACGCAGCCAGGCGAGTGACCACGATCTGGTCGTACGCGCATTTCCAGCCGGCGTCGGCATCGTCGAAGATCCGGCCTCCGGCGCGGCAAATGGTCTGATTGCTGCCTACATCGCACAGTGCGAGCCGCACGGTCGGCTCACGCACGGTTATCGAGTCAGTCAAGGCCGCGAGATGGGTCACGATGCCGCAATTGCGATACGCATGGATGCAGACGGCAGTGTCTGGGTTGGCGGACGCACCCGCACCGTGATTGACGGCATGCTGGCATGGTCGTGACCGCAGGTCGCCGCCCAGACGGCATTCTCCGCGTCAGTTGGGGTGGCTGACAATGTCGCCGCCTCGGGTAACGCCGCCATCACCAGCACGACAGCAAGAAAAATGTTTCGCATGTATCGAATTCGCGTGATCGCGAGTAGCGGGATTTTCTTTGGCCTGGTCCGGCGACATGCCAAGTTTGGGTCAAGCGAAGCTCCACACGAACGAATTTTTCATCGGACCGATTCAACAGGGACGCCAGCGGCGGAAATCCGCGTTGGATTCGATGCGTCGCCGATGCGGAACGCGAACTGGAGCAGCCGTCAATTGCGCGTAGAATCGGCAACAGTTCGCGCATCCGGCGATGCCTGCGCAATCACACGCAGGAAGGTCTCGCCATAGCGTGTGCGTTTGGCTGCACCGACACCGCCGAGTTGCGCGAACTCATCGGCATCGCGCGGGCGCTCGCGCAGCATCTGCAACAGCGTCGCATCGTGAAAAATGACGTAGGCGGGAACACCCTGCTCGCGCGCAACATCCGCGCGCGCCTCGCGCAGTGCCTGCCACAGCGCTTCTTCGTGCGCAGCGATTTCCAGCATTTGCCTTTTGCGTGCGCTGCGCTGCGAACGGCGTTGCGCGCGACGTTCGCTGCGATCTGCCGGACGCCGCAACGTAACCGATGATTCTCCACGCAACACCGCGCGGCTGGCATCAACCAGACGCAACACGCCAAAGCCGTCGGCATCGGTGGCGAGCAGATTCATTGCCACCAGTTGGCGAAACACACTGCGCCATTGACGCTCATCGAGCTGCGCACCAATTCCGACTGTGCTCAGCTTGTCGTGACCCATTGCGCGAACCCGTTCGTCATCTTCGCCGCGCAGGATGTTGATCAGATGTCCGACGCCGTAGCGCTGGCCGCTGCGAAACACACACGACAACGCTTTCTGCGCAAGCACGCTGCCGTCGATGCAGGCCGGCGGCGCGACGCAATTGTCGCAATGCCCGCAGGGTGCGGCGAACGTCTCGCCGAAATACGCGAGCAAGTGCTGCCGCCGGCACCCGATCGTCTCGGCAAAGCCAAGCAACGCTTCAAGCTTGCTGCGCTCGACACGCTTGCGCTCTTCGCTGGATTCGGACTGGGCGATGAAGCGTCCGAGCGTGACAACATCACCCAGGCCGTAACACATCCATGCCTCGGCCGGCAGTCCGTCACGCCCGGCGCGGCCGGTCTCCTGATAATAGCCTTCCAGACTTTTCGGCAAATCAAGATGCGCGACAAAACGCACGTCGGGCTTGTCGATGCCCATGCCGAACGCGATCGTTGCGGTCATGACGATGCCGTCTTCCCGCAGGAATCGCTGCTGATTGGCGGTTCGCGCCGACGGATCCATGCCGGCGTGATAAGGCAGTGCGACAATTCCGTTTTCGTTCAACCAGCCGGCAGTCTCCTCGACCTTGCGCCGCGACATGCAGTAGACGATCCCTGATTCGCCTCGATGTCCAGCCAGAAAATCGCCGAGCTGGCGGCGCGCATTGTCTTTTTCCACAACGCGATAAAGTATATTCGGACGATCAAAACTGGAAACAAACTGCTGCGCACTTTCCAGATGCAGGCGTTCGACGATCTCGAGCCGCGTCGGCGTATCGGCCGTCGCCGTGAGGGCAATGCGCGGCACATCGGGAAAGCGTTCGTGCAATATCGTCAATTGACGGTATTCCGGACGAAAGTCATGCCCCCACTGCGAAACGCAATGTGCCTCGTCAATCGCAAACAATGCCAACGACGCCCGGGTCAGCATGTCCAGACAACGCTCGCCGAGCAATCGCTCCGGCGCCACGTAAAGCAGATCCAGCTCGCCGGCGCTCAGGCGTCGCTCGACGTCGCGCTGGGTGGCCGCGTCCTGACTGGAATTGAGGAATTCCGCTTCGACGCCCAATTGCCGCAACGCCGCAACCTGATCGTGCATCAATGCGATCAACGGCGACACGACGATCGCCGTGCCGGTTCGCAACAGCGCCGGAATCTGATAACACAAGGACTTCCCCGCCCCTGTCGGCATCAACACCAACGCATCGCCGCCACCGGTGACGTGATCGATGATTGCCTGCTGATCGCCACGAAACGCGGCATAGCCAAACACGCGGCGCAGGATATCCAGGGCAGGTGTCGTCATCGGCTTATGGTAACAAACCGGCTACCGCTTCCGCTGCGTGCGTGTTTTGGCTAAGGTAGCGACTTGGCACCGCTACGAGGCCGATTCCATGATCCGTTGTCTACGGTTGTTTATCTTGTCGCTGGCCCTTGGTGTGCTTGCAGCTTGTGGCGTACCGACGCATCCGATCAACCCGCCCAACGCCACCATCCAGCAGCTTGATGTGCTTGCCGACGGAAGCTGGAAGATTCAAATCCGGCTGGAAAACTTCAGCGACATCACGGTGCGCTACAGCACGTTCCAGGCGTCGCTTCGCATTGCCGGTGTGGCGGCGGGTGACATTTCGCTGAATCCGCAACTGGATATTCCCGGCCTGAATGCCGATATCGTGACGACAACCTTGAAACCTGGCGCCGACGTGCGCAAAGCATTCGCCAGCGACGTCAAGCTGCCGGGCGGCGTGGCCTATGAACTCAAAGGCACGATCAACATCACGGCGGCCAGCAAGGATTTCAAGTTTGAGCACAAGAGCCGGTTGTTGCCGGTGCCGGGGATTGCGAATCAGTATCGGTGATGGAAAGATGGGGCCGAGGGCCGAGGGTTGAAGTGGGACCTTCGCATTCTCCAAACCGTATATCGCCAGGAATGAACGCAATTGCTCGCTGCTTGTTCAGCAAGCCCTACGGTCCATTCGCCAGGCGAATGCCCGTTCCGGCATCCTGCCCCTGCAATCCAGCGTACGCTGGAATGACGAGCAAACCCTTCCAGCCCTCAGCCCTCAGCCCTATTCTTCCCCAGCCCTGAATCCCAAAACTTCGGCCCCCAACGCCATGACAACCTACAAAGCTCCCCTCTCCGACATGCGCTTCGTGATGTTTGATTTGCTGCGCGTGCAGGAAATGTACGCCCGACTTCCCGGCGGCGAGACCGCGACGCGTGACGTTCTGGATGCGATTCTGGATGAGTCGGCCAGGTTTTCCGAGCAGGTGCTGGCGCCACTCAACGCGGTCGGGGATTCGGAAGGTTGCACGTTCGACAAGGCCACCGGCGACGTAACGACGCCAACCGGATTCAAGCAAGCCTACTTGCAATATGTCCAGGGCGGCTGGGGCGGATTGACCGCGCCGGAACAGTATGGCGGGCAGCATTTGCCGGAATCCATCGGTGCACCACTCAAGGAGATGCTGGATTCGGCGAACCTCGCCTGGGGCATGTATCCATTGCTTTCGCACGGAGCAACCGAAGCGCTCAAGCAACACGGCGAACCATGGCAGCGCGAAGTATTTCTCAAACCCATCATCGAGGGTCGCTGGACGGGCACCATGTGTCTGACTGAATCACACTGTGGCTCGGATCTTGGCTTGCTGAAAACCCGAGCGGAACCCGGGCCGGACGGCTCGTATGCCATCAGCGGCACCAAGATTTTCATCAGCGCCGGCGAGCACGACTTTACCGAGAACATCGTGCATCTGGTGCTTGCGCGCCTTCCCGATGCGCCGGCGGGAACCAAGGGCATTTCCATGTTCATCGTGCCCAAGTTCAAGACCGGGCGTGATGGGAAAATGCGCGAACGCAATTCGCTTGCATGTGGCGCAATCGAGCACAAGATGGGCATCAAGGGTTCATCCACTTGCGTGATGAATTTCGATGGCGCTGAAGGCTGGCTGATCGGTCCGGCAAATCGTGGCTTGATGGCAATGTTCACGATGATGAATACCGCGCGGCTTGCCGTGGGCCTGCAGGGTTTGGCCCTGATCGAGCGTGCGTATCAACCCGCGCTCGAATACGCGCGCACGCGCCTGCAAATGCGCAGTCTGTCCGGAGCGAAATATCCCGACAAGGCCGCTGATCCGTTGATCGTGCATCCGGATATCCGGCGCATGCTGCTGACCCAGAAAGCCTTTGCCGAAGGCTGTCGCGCGTTCGGCTATTACGCGGCTTCGTTGGTCGACCTGGTTGAACGTTCGCCGGATGCCGACGAGCGCAAGCGCGCCGATGAGCTGCTCAGCTTCATCATTCCCATCGTCAAGGGATTGCTCACGGAAGTGGCGGTGGAGTGCACGAATTACGCGCTGCAGATTTTCGGCGGGCACGGCTATATTCATGAAACCGGCATTGAACAATATGCGCGCGATGCGCGTATCACGACAATTTACGAGGGCACCACGCAGATCCAGGCACTGGACTTGTTGGGCCGCAAGGTCATGCAAAGCCAGGGCGTGGGACTGAAACATTTCCTCGAGGAAATCAGCGCATTCTGTCAGGCGCACATGAAGAATGCGCAAATGAGCGAATTCATCGCGCCGCTGGCAATGGCCACGAAGGATTGGGCGGATGCGACTCAGGAAATTGGCAAGCGCGCGATGGGAAATCCGGAAGAGATCGGCGTCGCCGCCGTGGACTATCTGTTTTATTCCGGTTACGTGGCGCTGGCGTATTTCTGGGCGCGCAGCGTGGTCGCTGCCGAACAGAGCACATACCCCGATGCGTTCATGCAATCCAAACGTGCCACCGCGCGCTTCTACTTTGCACGCATCCTGCCGCGCACGCTTGCTCACCGGGCGGCCATTCGCGCCGGCGCGGACACACTGATGGCGATGCCGGATGCGCAATTTGGATGAGTCCGAAACAATGGCGCAACGCAGGCACCTACACCATGAATGACGCCGCCGTTTCAGCGAAAATACGTCTGGCGCACGCCGATGATGACGAATTCATACTGGCGCTTACCGAACGCTTTGTTGCTTTTGATTTGCCGGCGTGGCGCAAGCGCAGCGAAATGCTTGTCGGGATTCGCAACGACATTGCGCGACATTTGAATGAATTGCCGGCCGGGTCGCATTTATTCGTTGCCGAAGACGCGCAAGGCGAACGCCTTGGTTTTCTGCACCTGCAAACGCACAAGGACTTCTTCACCGGCGCACTCAACTGCCATATCAGCGACCTGGTGGTCGCGCCCGGCCACGATGGCCAGGGGCTGGGCAGCGCGATGATCGAATACGCGCAAGACTGGGCCAAACAACACCGCTGCCGCCACGTCACTCTGGCTGTATTTCCCGGCAACGAACGCGCGCGCACGCTCTACGAAAAGCATGGGTTTGGCGTGGAGCTTCTGCGCATGGTCAAACCGGTGCGGTAACGACCGGGAATCGGGAACCGCTTGATTGTCCCCGCATCGCAGAGAGAGCGGGACAATTGGTTTTCCCGCAGACCGCTCAGGGATTCGCCAATCCAGGGTAACCGGCGTGTGGCACGCGCCTCAGGATGGCAGGCCAAACGCGCGGTAGCACCATCCAATCAACGGACCCCATAACACGCCGAGCACGATCAAGGCGACGCCGTTGATCGACAACAGCCAGCGCAGCGGCAGATCCTGGGGCAACTGGAGCGCGGTTTTGTCGGCCGGTGCGTCAAAGTACATGACTTTGACCACGCGCAAGTAGTAGTAGCAGCCAATCACGGCGAACACGATGGCGATGATTGCCAGCCACATCATGCCAGCGTCAATGGCCGCTTTGAGGACCAGCAATTTGGAGAAGAATCCGAATAGCGGAGGTACGCCGGCAAGGGAAAACATCGATAACGCCATGATGAACGCGTACCAGGGATTGCGCTGGTTCAGACCCTTGAAGTCGTCGATTTCTTCGGCCTCGAAACCAGTGCGCGCCAACAGCAGTATCACGCCGAAGGCCACCGTGGTCATGATGGCGTAGGCAATGGCATAAAACATTGCCGCGGCAAATCCGCTGGGCGTGCCGTTGGCCAAGCCAAGCAACAGGAAGCCCACGTGCGAAATGGTCGAATACGCAAGCATGCGCTTGATGTTGGTCTGGACAATGGCGACGACGTTGCCGAGGATCAGCGACAACGCCGCCAGCACCGCGAGCATCAGGCCCCAGTCCGGACTCAGGCCGCCGAGACCGGCATCAAGCAATCGATAAGCCATGCCGAATGCGGCCAATTTCGGCGCCGTACCGATGAAGATCGTGACCGCCGTTGGCGAGCCTTCATACACGTCGGGCAACCACATATGGAACGGAACCACGCCGAATTTGAAGCCGATTCCCACAACCAGAAACACCATGCCGAACGCGAGCAAGACCTGGTGATGCGGATTGCCGCCGGCGGCCATCGCCGTCGCCACCGCCTGATGAATCTGGGCCAGATCCAGCGTGCCGGTCGCGCCGTAAATCATCGACATGCCAAACAGCAACATGCCGGATGCCAATGCACCGAGCACGAAATATTTCATCGCCGCTTCCGATGCGCGACTCGAATCCCGATGGATCGCCACCAGCGCATAAGTTGCAAGCGCAAACAGTTCCAGACCCAGATAGACCATCACCAGACTGCCGGCGGAAACCAGCAACATCATGCCCAGTGTGGCAAACAGGCACAGCAGATAAAACTCGCCGACCAGCAATTTGCGGTCGCGCATGTAACTGCGCGAATAAACCAGCACGGTTGCGGTAATGGCCAGGATGAATACCTTGAGCACAGCCGCCACGCCATCGTGGATGAAGGCGCCATTGAACGCGGTGCGCGCCGAATCGGTATCGGCCAGAACCAGGCAAATCGTCACTATCAACGCAAGCAGCGACAACCAATGCGTCAGCGCACGTTGCTTTTGTTTGACGAACAAATCAACCAGCAGAATGATGCAGGTCGAGCCGACGAGGACATCTTCGGGCAGTAGCAGGATCAAATCGTGGAGACTGAAGTTCATTGCGGGTCCTGCGTCAGATCTTCGACAACAACAAATGATCGACGATGTGTTTGATGGACGCATCCATCAAATGCGTCAATGGAGCCGGCCAGATGCCGATGGCCAACACGCCGGCGGCAAATGCGGTGAGTAGAATCGCCTCGCGCGGATTGATATCGCGCAACTTGGCGACCAGATCGTTTTTCACGCTGCCGAAAATCAGGCGTTTGACCAGCCACAAGGTGTAGGCTGCACCGATGATCAACGTGAATGCTGCACCCGCGGCAATCCAGAAATTCACCTGGAAGCTGGCCAGAATGACCATGAACTCGCCGACGAAACCACTGGTCCCGGGCATGCCGCAATTGGCCATCGAGAAAAATATCCAGAACGCCGCGAACCACGGCATCGTGTTGACGACCCCACCGTAATCGGCAATGTTGCGGGTGTGGGTGCGTTCGTACAGAACCCCGATACACGAGAACAAGGCGCCGGAAATGAATCCGTGCGAAATCATCTGCACCATTGCGCCGGATACGCCAAGATAGGCAGCGTCCGCACTACCCGTGACGCGCATCAGCGCCAGGCTGATGAACAATCCCAACGTCACGAATCCCATGTGTGCGACGGAAGAATAAGCAATCAGCTTTTTCAGATCCGGCTGAACGAGCGCAACGTAACCGATATAGATGATCGCAATGATCGACATGGCAACGATAAGCCAGGCAAATTCCTGACACGCATCCGGCACGATCGGCAGGGAAAAACGCAGGAACCCGTAACCACCGATTTTCAACATGATGGCGGCCAGGATCACCGAGCCGCCAGTCGGCGCTTCGACGTGCGCATCGGGCAACCAGGTATGCACCGGCCACATGGGTACCTTGATGGCGAAGCCGGCAAGGAAGGCGAAGAAAAGCCATGCTTGCGCGGTTGCGGACAAGTGCAAGTCGGCCAGTTTCGACAATTCCCAGGTGTGTGCGTGCAGGTACAGGTAAATCAGGCCGATCAACATGAAGATCGAACCGAAGAACGTGTACAGGAAGAATTTCAGCGTTGCGTAAACACGGCGCGGGCCACCCCATACACCGATGATGATGAACATCGGAATCAGCATGGCTTCGAAGAACACGTAAAACAACAACGCATCCATGGCCGCAAACACGCCAATCATCAAACCCTCAAGCACCAGGAACGAGGCCAGGTATTGACTGACCTTGTCGTGCACGGCATCCCACGCGCCGACGATGACCAGCACGGTCGTCAGCGTGGTCAACACGATCAATGCGATCGAAATCCCGTCTGCGCCCAGGTCGTAATTGGCATTGATGGCACTGATCCAGACCTTGTGTTCGAGAAATTGCAGCGTTCCACTGGCCGCGTCATAACCAGTCAACAAGGGAACACTGATGAAAAAAATGATCAGGGTGATGGCAAGAGCAAGCCAGCGCGCCATGTTCGCGCGGCCGGGACCGACAAGTGCGACCAGCCCGCCACCGATAATCGGCAGCCAGATGAGAAGACTTAACAAGGGCCAGCTAGATGTCATTGGTCAATTTACCCAGTGTAGGGTGGATTGGTCGCGCAGCGGCGCAACCCACCGTAAAATTGGTGGTACTTGTGCAATCTTCCCTGATTGCGAAGATCACGAAGCGGACATCCTTGTCCGCACTTTTCAATGCATTTTCAATACCCACCACAAGCCACCCAACAGGGTGACGAGGCCAAGAATCATGGCGAAAGCGTAGGTATACAAATACCCGGATTGCACCCAGCGGACGGCCGCGGCAATGCGGCCGATGCCGGCCGACGTGCCATCAATCGCGATGTTGTCGAGCACGCCGACATCACCGCCTTTCCAGAGTCCACGCCCAAGCAACTGACCGCCGCGCACAAATACGACCTGATAAATTTCGTCAAACCAGTATTTGTGATCGAGCAAGCTCCACAACGGATGCAGGCTCTGCTTGGCCCGATCAGCCAACTTCGGATTGTACAAATACACGTAGGTGGCAACGGCAAACCCGGCAAATGCGAACCAGAACGGCAGTCCCGCAAATCCTTCGATCACCATGGCGAGAATTCCGCCAAACGCATGCCCCGGTTCAGCGGCGGCACCGACGATGGACGACTCGAAAAAATCGCCATGCAAAATCGGACCGGTTGCAAACCAGCCAATCATCAACGAGGGGATTGCCAACGCGATCAGCGGCACGGTCACGACCCACGGCGATTCGGTCGGCGCGTGCGCCAGATGCCCCGGTGCATGATCATGCGCGTCGTGATGGCCATGCGAATCGTGCTCGACGACGAAGCGTTCGGTGCCATGGAAGGTCAAGTACAGCAGGCGGAAACTGTAAAGCGCGGTTACAAATGCGCCGAGCAACACGCACCAGTAGGCGTAGCCCGAACCCCAGCGCGAGGATTCATGCGCGGCTTCGATAATGGCGTCCTTGGAAAAGAATCCCGAGAAGCCGGGCATTGCCACGAGTGCCAGAGTGCCAATCCACATGGTCACGTAAGTGATCGGCATGTACTTGCGCAAGCCGCCCATGTAGCGCATGTCCTGTTCGTGGTGCATGGCAATGATTACCGAGCCGGCGCCAAGGAACAGCAGCGCCTTGAAGAACGCGTGGGTCATCAAATGGAAGATGCCGGTACCGTAGGCCGAAACGCCCAGGGCAACGGTCATGTAACCCAACTGCGACAACGTGGAATACGCCACGACGCGCTTGATGTCGTTTTGCACAATCCCGATCAGACCGGTGAAGAATGCCGTCGTCGCACCAATGACCAACACCGTACTCAATGCGGTTTCGGAAAGCTCGAACAACGGCGACAAGCGTGCCACCATGAAGATGCCGGCAGTGACCATCGTCGCCGCGTGAATCAATGCCGAGATCGGAGTGGGACCTTCCATCGAATCCGGCAGCCACACATGCAACGGTACCTGCGCGGATTTGCCCATCGCACCAACAAAAAGACACAGGCAGATCACCGTCGCTGCCGACCACGCGTGGCCAGCGAACAAGGTCAGGGTCTGACCTTGCAGCGATGGCGCCGCATGAAACACGCTGGCGTAATCAAGCGTGTGGAAAAAAGCCAGTACCCCGGCAATTCCCAGAATGAAACCGAAGTCGCCAACTCGATTGACCAGAAATGCCTTGAGGTTGGCGAAAATTGCGCTGGGTCGCTTGAACCAGAAACCGATCAGCAAGTACGAAACCAGTCCAACCAACTCCCAACCGACAAACAACTGCAGGAAGTTGTTGGACATCACCAGCAACAACATTGAAAACGTGAACAACGCGATGTAGCTGAAGAAGCGTTGAAAACCATCGTCGTCGGCCATGTAGCCGATGGTGTAAACATGCACCATGAGCGAAACGAAAGTGACCACGACCATCATCAACGCACTGAGTCGGTCGATCATGAAACCGATGTGCGTGGAAAAGCTGCCGACCTGAAACCAGGTATAGATGTTTTCGTTGAACGACGCCGCCCCACCCCAGACCAACTGGTAGAACACGTAGAACGACAACACACAACTGATGGCCACGCCGGCAATTGCGGCAAACGCCGCGCCAGCGCGCCCGACCTGCTTGCGCAAAAGGCCGGCTACAAGCGCGCCGAGCAACGGGGCCAGCGCGATGATCAGCAGAATGTCTGCACTCAAACTCATGTTTTTGCCTTGATTGCCTTCATCGTTTCATTGCAATACAGCTCTCGTCGCCGCGGCCAACCATGCCACGATGGCGAATGAATCATCCTTTCAACTCATTGAGCTCGCCGACATTGATGGTCGCGCGATTGCGGAACAACACCACCAGAATTGCCAGACCGATTGCCGATTCGGCGGCCGCCACCGTCAAGATGAAAAATACGAAAACCTGTCCTGCCGAATCGCCAAGGAAGCGCGAAAACGCCACGAAATTGATGTTGACCGCAAGCAACATCAACTCGATTGCCATGAGCAGCACGATGATGTTCTTGCGATTGATGAAGATTCCCGCCACGGAAATGCAGAACAATATGGAGCCGAGGGCGATGTAGTGAGCGAGTGTGATCATGGCGTTGGCCCCTGCTTGCTCGCGCTCGGCATTTTCACGATGCGAATGCGGTCGCGCGCATTTACCGCCACCTGCCGTGACGGACTTTCGTATTTCGCCAATGGCTTGTGGCGCAATGCAAGCATGACGGCAGCAATCACGGCAACGGTCAGAATCACGGCAGCAATCTCGAACGGCAGCAAGTATTGGGTGAACAACGCATGGCCCAACCAGGCCGTGTTCGAGTTCCCTGCCGGATCAGCCGGCGCCGGTATCGCCATCGCTTTCAGCCCGATCAACGCGATCATTTCCACCAACA
>DASSXQ010000307.1:0-11535 GCA_035703725.1 Rudaea sp. | reverse complement strand
GGGACGGAGCTGGAAGGGACGGAGCTGGAAGGGACGGAGCTGGGAGGAGACGGAGTCGGAAGGAGCGGAGTTGGAAGGAGACGGAGTTGGAGGAGGTAGGTGACGAGCGGAGGGGCGGGCAGCGAGGAGTGGAAGCCGGCTGTTCGACACCCCTCGGCGCCGACGGTACGATTGGAAAAACCCGGGAGCTCCCCACCACCCCCGAGTGACTTCAATGGCCAGGTTTGTCTTCGTTACTGGCGGTGTCGTTTCCTCAGTCGGGAAAGGCATCGTCACCGCCTCGTTGGGCCGCATCCTGAAGGCCCGGGGGCTGACCGTCTCCATCCTGAAGCTGGACCCGTACATCAATGTCGATCCCGGCACGATGAGCCCGTTCCAGCATGGCGAAGTTTACGTGACGGACGACGGCGCCGAAACGGATCTTGATCTGGGTCACTACGAGCGCTTCGTGCGCACGCGCTTGACCGGCAAGCATTCGATCACCACCGGCAAAATCTACGAATCGGTGATTCGCAAGGAACGCCGTGGCGACTACCTGGGTGCCACGGTGCAAGTGATTCCGCATATCACCGACGAAATCAAACATTGCATTGACGAAGCCACGCGCGGCTACGATGTGGCGCTGGTCGAGATTGGCGGCACCGTGGGCGATATCGAATCGCAGCCGTTCCTCGAGGCCATTCGCCAGATTCGAATTGAACAAGGCGCGGACCGTTGCTTGTTCATGCATCTGACCCTGGTTCCATTCATCAAGGCCGCAGGGGAAATCAAGACCAAACCGACACAGCATTCGGTCAAGGAGTTGCGCGCGCTGGGCATTCAAGCCGACGTGCTGTTGTGCCGCAGCGAGCAGCCATTGCCGCAATCGGATCGACGCAAGATTGCATTATTCACAAACGTGCCGGAAAAGGCCGTCATCAGCGCGATGGATGTGGATTCCATCTACAAATTGCCCTCCTGGCTGCACGCACAGGGTCTGGATGACATTGTCGTCGCGCATTTGAAACTGGATGCGAAACCGGCCGACCTGAGTGAATGGGAACGCACGGTCCAGGCAACAGACAATCCCAGGGATGAAGTATCGATTGCCATCATCGGCAAATACGTGGAACACAAAGACGCTTACAAATCGCTGGGCGAAGCCCTGCGGCATGGCGGCCTGAAACAATCCACACGCGTGAATCTGCGGTGGTTTGAATCCGAGGACATCGAGACGCGCGGCGCGGAAATTCTCGGCGATGTGGACGGCATTCTCGTGCCCGGCGGTTTCGGCAAGCGCGGCTTCGAGGGCAAGGTTGGGGCAGCGAAATTTGCCCGCGAGAATCGTATTCCGTATTTCGGCATCTGCTACGGCATGCATGCCGCGGTGGTCGAATTCGCGCGCAACATTGCCGGATTGACCGGTGCAAATTCGAGCGAAAACGACAAGCACTGTGCCGATCCCGTCATTGCCTTGATTACCGAATGGACCACCAGCACGGGTGACGTCGAACGTCGCGATGAACGCTCGGATCTTGGCGGAACCATGCGTCTTGGCGCGCAGGAATGCCGTCTGAAGTCCGGTTCCATTTCGCGCGAGCTGTACGCGCGCGATGTGGTGCGCGAGCGCCACCGCCATCGCTACGAATTCAACAATCGCTACCGCCAGAGCTTCGAGGATCTGGGATTGGTTGTTGCAGGCAAGTCGATGGACGACTTGCTGGTTGAAATCGTGGAATTGCCGCAGCAACGGCATCCCTGGTTTGTCGGCTGCCAGTTCCATCCGGAATTCACTTCCACGCCGAGGGATGGCCATCCCTTGTTCATCGGATTCATTGCTGCCGCGCGCGAGTACAAATCCGTGCGTGTTGCTCCGCAACTGGCGCAGGTGACCGCGCAGGTGGCGCAGACGGCGTCGGCATGAATACCCGTGCTTTCCCATTGCCGACATTCCTGCGCAAGCGGGAATCCATTTTGATCCTGCGCGCAAGCAAGCCGCTGGTCTGCAAGCTGCGCAAAATATCCCACTTGAGTGCCTGTCTCCATGAAACTGTGTAATTTTGACGCTGGCCTGGATCAGCCGTTATTCCTGATTGCCGGGCCTTGTGTCATCGAGTCGGAACAGTTGCAACTGGATACGGCCGGAACATTGAAGGAAATCACCGAAAAGCTCGGCATTGCCTTCATTTTCAAGTCCAGTTTCGACAAGGCAAATCGAACGTCCGTATCGAGTTTCCGTGGGCCGGGAATGGAAGAAGGCCTGCGTATCCTGAGTGAGGTCAAACGCCAGATTGGCGCGCCGGTGCTGACCGATGTACACGAATACACGCCGCTGAATGAAGTCGCCGCCGTCGTTGACGTGTTGCAAACGCCGGCGTTTCTGTGCCGCCAGACCGACTTCATCCAGAATGTTGCGCGCGCCGGCAAACCGGTGAACATCAAGAAAGGCCAGTTCCTCTCGCCGTGGGAAATGAAACACGTTTCGGAAAAAGCACTGGCAACCGGCAATACGCAAATCATGGTTTGCGAACGCGGCGCCAGCTTTGGCTACAACAATCTGATTTCGGACATGCGCAGCCTGGCAGTGATGCGCGACACCGGCTGTCCGGTGGTTTTCGACGCGACACACTCGGTGCAATTGCCCGGCGGCGCAGGTGGCAAGTCCGGCGGTCAGCGTGAATTCGTTCCCGTGCTTGCGCGCGCGGCCGTTGCGGTTGGCGTCGCCGGCATCTTCATGGAAACCCACCCGGATCCGGACAAGGCCTTGTCCGACGGTCCGAATGCGTGGCCGCTGGGGAAGATGGAAGCGCTGTTGGAAACGTTGATTGAATTGGATCGCGTTACGAAATCCCGAGCTTTCGTCGCTTCTTGATGGAAACCATCAGGTGAATGCCGCGTTCAACGATATCGACGCACTCAAGCAGCCGCTTGGGTTGGTTCGGAACGAAAGCCAGCTGGCAATCCGTGGCTTCGTGGTTGGCGCGATGGCATCTGCATATTGTGCTCTGTGGGGACTGCAATCAGCCCATGTGAATCCGACGATGACGATGGTTGCCCTCGTGGGATTGAGTTGCAGCATGGGTGGCAGCTTGTGTTCGACTGTTCATGTATTTGCTTCGCGGCTGGTCAATTGCCGGCGGCAAAAACGCGATCAAGCAGGGCCCTTCGCCCAAGAATTACTACCTGTTGACTAACCAAGAACTTCTGACGATGACGCCTACAATCAACCATGTCCACGCCCGCGAAATCCTGGATTCCCGCGGCAACCCGACTCTCGAAGCCGAAGTCACGCTGAGCGATGCATCGTTCGGCCGCGCCATTGTTCCCAGCGGTGCGTCCACCGGTTCGCGCGAAGCGGTGGAATTGCGCGACGGCGATAAAACGCGCTTCGGCGGCAAGGGCGTGCGCAATGCAGTCGCCAACGTCAACGGACCAATCGCGCAAGCAGTAAAAGGCTTCGATGCGAACGATCAGGCCGGACTCGACAAGAAATTGATCGAACTCGACGGCACGCCAAACAAGGCACGACTCGGCGCAAATGCACTGCTTGGTGTTTCACTGGCAACCGCACATGCTGCGGCGGCATCCGGAAAACTCCCGTTGTGGAAATACCTGGCAACCCTCAGCGCCGCGCCCTCAGCCCCGAACTTGCCTGTCCCGCAAATGAACATCGTCAACGGTGGCGCGCATGCCGACAACAATGTCGACATTCAGGAATTCATGATACTGCCGTTGGGACTGGCGAATTTTTCCGAAGCGCTGCGCGCCGGCGCGGAAGTTTTTCATGCGTTGAAATCGGTGTTGAAGTCGCAAGGTCTGGCCACCGCAGTCGGCGACGAAGGTGGCTTTGCGCCGAACCTGAAATCCAACGAGCAGGCCATCGAAACGATCATCGAAGCGATTGGCAAGGCCGGTTACAAAGCAGGCAAGGATATTTACCTGGGGCTGGATGCGGCCAGTTCCGAGTTCTACAAAAATGGCGTCTACGATCTTGCCGGTGAGGGCAAACGACTTTCGTCCGATCAATTGATCGAACTTTATGCGGATTGGTGCGCGAAGTATCCGATTGTCAGCATCGAGGATGGCATGGACGAAGGCGACCGAACCGGCTGGAAGGCGCTGACCGCGAAGCTGGGCAAGAAGATCCAGTTGGTCGGCGACGACAATTTCGTCACCAATCCGGCGATTTTCCGCGAAGGCATCCGCGACGGCATTGCCAATGCGATTTTGATCAAGGTCAACCAGATCGGAACGTTGTCCGAGACGCTGGAAACCATCGGCATGGCCGACAAGGCAAATTACGCGGCGGTCATATCACACCGTTCCGGTGAAACCGAAGACACCACCATTGCCGATATCGCGGTGGCGACGACGGCGACGCAGATCAAGACCGGTTCGTTGTGCCGCAGCGACCGCATCGCCAAATACAACCAGTTGCTGCGCATCGAGGAAGCGCTGGGTTCGGCGGCGAAATTCGCCGGTCGCGCAGCATTCCCCAACGTTCCCGGATTGGCCAACTGAGCCGTCGCGTGTGTTGCGCTACATCGCTCTCATATTGCTGGTTCTGCTGATTGCGCTGGAAATCAAACTCTGGGCAGGCGAGGGCGGCATGCGTGATGTCTGGCGGTTGCAGCACCGCCTGGCCGAGCAGAAAGCGCAAAATCAGGCGCTGAAGCAACGCAACGACAAATTGGCAGCCGAAGTGCACGATCTGAAAAGCGGCACCGGCGCAATTGAAGAGCGCGCGCGTTCCGAGCTGGGCCTGATCAAACCCGGCGAAACGTTTTATCAGGTGGTTCCGCCGCAATCCGGTGCGAAGAAAAATGGCGATGGCCGCAATTGACGCGGCGTTGTGGTGCGTCGTGCCTGCAGCCGGACGTGGCACGCGCGTCGGCGGTGACGTGCCCAAGCAGTATCTGCCGATTGCGGGCAAGCCATTGCTGATGCACACACTGGAGCGGCTTGCGGCGCATCCGCGCATCGCGGGGTTGATGCTGGTCCTCGGTGCGGACGATGCTTGTTGGTCACACCAAACGGTGATCTCGGGCAAAACGGTACTTGCCGCAGTTGGCGGTGTTGAACGCGCGGATTCGGTACTGGCCGGCTTGCACGCGCTGCAAAATCATGTCGCGGACGATGACTTTGTGCTCGTGCACGACGCGGCACGGCCGTGTGTCTTGCTCGAGGATATTTCACGATTGCTCGAGACCGCATCGTTGGCTGACGGTGGCTTGTTGGCCACCCCCGTGCGCGACACACTCAAGCGCGCCGATGACAATGCGCGAGTTGTCGACACCCAACCGCGCGACGCTTGTTGGCGAGCGCTGACCCCGCAGATGTTCCGCTACCGCGCATTGGTCGAAGCGCTTGAATCCGCATCCGCACAACGCATTGCGGTAACCGATGAGGCCATGGCCATGGAGCGCATGGGCCACAAGCCCAAGCTGATCGAAGGATCGCAGAGTAATATCAAGGTGACCACGCCAGAAGATTTCGCCCTGGCCGAATTCATCTTGGCGCGCCAATCTTCGAGTCAGCCATGAGCCATCAGCCCTCAGCCCTCAGCCCTGCTTCATCACCGATTCGCATCGGCCAGGGCATCGACGTTCACGCATTCGGTCCCGGCGATCATGTCGTCATCGGTGGCGTGCGCATTGCGCATACGCAAGGTGTCGTCGCCCATTCGGATGGTGATGTGGCGATTCACGCGCTGTGCGATGCGATTCTCGGCGCGTTGGCGCTTGGCGATATTGGTACGCACTTCCCGCCATCGGACGAGCGTTGGCGCGACGCCGACAGTCGCACGTTCTTGCGCCACTGCGCGCAATTGATGCGCCAAGGCGGTTTTGCGTTGGGCAATGCCGATATCACGATCGTCTGCGAACTTCCGAAAATTGCGCCGCATGCACTGGCAATGCGTACACACGTGGCCGCCGATCTGGATTGCGCCATCGATCGCATCAGCGTGAAGGCGACAACGACGGAGCAGCTTGGATTCTGCGGGCGCGGCGAGGGCCTTGCCGCCATGGCGACGGTGTTGATTGGCAAGGCTGACGCATGACCACACGCAGGCAAGATTTTGGCACGAGCCGCCCACATGATTGAACCGGGCGTGGCACCTTCACCGTACGCCTTTGGCGGGCCCGCGCTGACCGGCATCTTGCGCACGACACCCGAGGATTTTGTCGTTGACGAAGATTTGGGTTTCGCCGCCGATGGCGCAGGCGAACACAGCTTCGTGCGCGTGGAAAAGCGCGGTGCCAATACCGACTGGGTCGCGCGTGAGCTGGCGCGCTTTGCCGGCATCGGCGAACGTGCTGTCAGCTACGCCGGGCTCAAGGATCGTCACGCCGTGGCGAGACAGACATTCTCCCTGCATCTTCCGGGTAAACCCGATCCGGATTGGGCAGCGTTGCAGCATGCCGAATTTCGTATTCTCAATGTCGGACGCCACTCGAGAAAATTGCAGCGCGGAGCGTTGAAGGGCAACCACTTTCGCATCGTGTTGCGCGATGTAAAAGGCGATCATCCCGCGGCCGAGCGTATCGTCGCGTCGATTGCTGCCGGCGGCGTGCCGAACTATTTTGGCGAGCAGCGCTTCGGTCGCGGCGGCGACAACGTGCGAAAGGCATTGGCGATGTTTCAAGGCAAGCGCGTGGCGCGCCACGAGCGTTCGCTGTTGCTGTCGGCAGCGCGTTCGCATTTGTTCAATCGCTTGTTGTCCGAGCGGGTGCAACGCGGCGATTGGCAGCGTCCGCTCGATGGCGAAGTGTGGATGCTGGCAGGCACGCACAGCATTTTTGGTCCGGAACCTCTCACGCCCGAACTGAGCGAACGCCATGCGCGCGGCGATATCGATCTCACCGGTGCCTTGTGGGGCGAAGGCGAGCTGCGCAGTGCGGGTCAAGTACGTGAACTTGAAAGCGCCATTGCCAATGCGAATCCGCAACTTGCGACTGGTCTGGTCACCAACGGCTTGCGCCAGCAACGCCGTGCGCTGGCGCTGCGGCCGCAGAATTTCGTCGCCCGGTGGCTGAGTCAGGACACCTTGGAGCTGAGTTTCTACTTGAACTCCGGATCGTATGCCACTGTGGTTATTCGAGAAATTCTTCAGTACGGACTTCAACCAATTCCGGCGGAATAGTCCAAGCCGCGTGGCATGACGCGCAAAGCCAGGATCCCGAGCTGCGCCTGCCGACGGCTGCGGACTGCGGCAGTCTCTGCGCCGCACTGTGCGCGTCGCCATCGGTCACAAGCGAAGAGGGGTTGGACGCCATTCCCGCCTGGTCGCGGATGCACTCGTTATCGATAGCCAGGCAATCCCCGGTCGATCAAACATGGCTATCGTTCGTGCAGTAACACAATTGTGGCGCCGCTGCCGCCCTCGGCTGGTTTGGCAGAGGCGAAGGCGAGTACATCACCGCGATGGCGCAGCATGTTTTCGACCAGACGCTTGAGCACCGGGCCTTCGGCTCGCGAGCGCAAGCCCTTGCCGTGAATGATCTTGACGCACAAGCGGCCGCGCCGAATGTTCTCGTCGAGAAATTGCTTGATTGCGGTGCGTGCAACCTTGCTGGACATCTGGTGCAGGTCGATTTCGTCGGCAATGCTGAATTGACCGCGTTTCAAGCGCCGCAGCAAGCGCGGCGACAAGCCCGATTTCAAATAGCTCAGTTCCTCGCCAATTTCCATGGCGGCCGGATCAATCTCGCTGAACAACAGTTCTGCGGTGACGTTTGCTTCATCACGTCGCGATTGGTGCGGCTCTGGCCGTGGCCGTTTGCGCAGTGACACGACGCCTGGACTCAAAATCGGCCGCACCGGCCCGACGGCTTCCGAGAACAAGCGCAAATCCTCTGCGCTGACACTGGTTTTGGGGCGCTTTGCCATTGCCTGTCAGCTTAGCAGACGGCACGCTTCGTTCTGTTGGCGACACGGCTCCGGTACAATGTCAGGTTCGTGATTCGGGCCGCACCACGGCAGCAAAGAAAATCAATGCGAGTATTGGTCAGCAACGACGATGGCGTGGACGCACCCGGCATCAAGATTTTGGCGCAACGTCTGGCGATTGTCGGCGATGTCGTTGTCGTCGCACCGGATCGCGATCGCTCCGGCGCGAGCAATTCGCTGACACTGGATCAACCCATTCGCGTGGCCAAACTCGACGACGGTCGCTATCGGGTCAGTGGCACGCCGACGGATTGCGTACATCTGGCACTGGCCGGTTTGCTCGATTACGAACCCGATATCGTGGTGTCCGGAATCAACAATTCGGCCAATCTTGGCGACGACGTGATTTATTCCGGAACAGTCTCGGCGGCAATGGAAGGTCGGTTTCTCGGCTTGCCGGCAATTGCCGTATCGCTGGCTTCGACCGACCATCTTGGTACACACTATCATTCCGCCGCGCAGGCCGCGTTGGTCATCATGCAGCGTTTGCTGGTTGACCCATTGCCGGCCGATACGATTCTCAACGTCAACGTCCCGGATATTCCATGGGCGCAGTTGCGCGGATTTGCCGTAACCCGTCTGGGACGCAGGCATCGTTCCGCGCCTTGTGTGCGTCAGACCGATCCGCGCGGGCGACCGATGTACTGGATCGGACCGGCGGGCGCAGCAGAAGACGATGGTCCCGGAACGGATTTCATGGCGGTGCGTGAAGGCTACATTTCGATTACCCCGATTCAGGTTGATCTGACCCGGTTTCAGGCGTTGGAAAAAGTCAGTGGTTGGGTGGAATCGTTGTCGCTGGAGTTGGACCCGGTCACATGAACGTGTTTTCCCGCCCCACGCCCGAGGCTCGCGGACTTGGCATGACGTCGCAGCGTGCGCGTGATCGCCTGATTGAGCGGCTCAAGGCGGAAGGGATTGCGGATCGTCGCGTGTTGGAGGTGTTGCGCCGGCTGCCGCGACATTTGTTTGTCGAAGAAGCATTGGCGTCGCGCGCGTACGAAGATACGGCGCTGCCAATCGGACAAGCCCAAACCATTTCGCAACCGTGGGTCGTGGCACGCATGACCGAGGCGTTGATCGAACACAAGCTGCCTGCCAACGTGCTCGAAATCGGCACCGGCTCCGGCTATCAGGCCGCCGTACTCTCGGCGCTTGTGGAAAATGTCTACACCGTCGAGCGCATCGAAGAATTGTTGCGTGGTGCGCGCAAACGTTTTCGCAAACTCGGGATCGAAAATATCCGTTCGCGCCATGACGATGGCAATTCGGGATGGCCCGAACACGCGCCGTTTGACGCAATCATGGTGACGGCAGCGGGTGACATGGTAAATCCGGCACTGTTCGGTCAACTCGCCGCTGATGGCGTGTTGGTTGCTCCCGTCGGCGCGCCCGGCGCGCAGTTGCTCATGCGTTATCGGTGCGAAAATGGCGCCTTGAACGGCGAAAACCTCGGCGGCGTGAGCTTCGTTCCGCTGCTGGGTGGCTTGGCCTGATGCGTTTGTTCAAGCCGTTGTACGAATTTGCCCTGCGTTGGGCGGCCAAGCCGGCAGCACCGTGGTACCTGGCCGGGTTGAGTTTCATCGAGGCATTCATTTTCCCCGTCGCACCCGAATTGATGTTGGCGCCAATGACGCTGGCGCAGCCGCGTCGATGGGTGGGTTTTGCCACGATCAGCTTGTGCGGTTCGATGCTGGGTTCGTTCGTCGGTTATGCGCTGGGTCACTACGCATTCGATCTGGTGCGTCCGTTGTTTGCGGATTTGGGCTGGCTGCACAGTCTGGACACAATCGTCGCACAGTTGCGTGTGGACATGGTCGAACATCCGTGGAAGGCGTTTGGACTGCTGGTGCTGGCCGGATTTGTGCCGATTCCGCTGAAAATATTTACCTGGGCTTCGGGAATCGTGGGTGTGCCGCTGCTGGCATTTGCCGGCGGCATGCTGATTGGGCGCGGCAAGCGCGTTTATCTGCTGGGTGGATTGATCCGCCTGGGTGGCGAGCGCGCGGAACGCGCAATTCATCGTTGGATCGAATGGATTGGCTGGGCGATACTGATTGCCATTGCGCTGCTGGTAATCTATCTGCGGTACCTGCGTTGAATCGGATCATGCAACATCTTGCCTTGCAAATTTTCAGATTTGCGTTTTGGCGCGGCGCTATCGCCGCGACGATCATGCTTGGTGGCTGCGCGTCCGGGCCGCCCGCGCCCGTAGTCGATTTGTCCACGGGTGGAGCGAACAGTGCGGTCGTGGTTGCTCGCCCTGCAACGACGCCCGTGGAAAATCCCGATGTCTACCGTGTCGTTGCCGGAGACACGCTGTATTCAATCGCGTTTCGTCATGGTCTGGACTATCGCGAACTGGCGCGATGGAACGCGATTGGTGCGCCTTATCGTATCGGCGTTGGACAACTGCTGCGATTGCAGCCGACGCAAGACGCAAGTGCCGCGCAACCTGCGCCGGGTGCGGCCATCACGCAAGCTGCGCCGGATCAAAGCGTTGCGGCAAAGGTGACGCCATTGGCGGCGACGACACACACGTCAGCGCCCATGCATGACGCTGTTCACATCCAGCACGCAAGTCCATCAACGCCGAGTCCGGTACCAACGCCCGCCAGTGCGGGTGTTGCCGAGAAACCTGTCGTCGCGTCGCCGCCAACCGCACCAGCGGTTGAACCGTCGCCCGTATCAAAGCCTGCAGCAGCACCCGCAGAACTCAGTGCTGGCGGTGTTACCTGGCGTTGGCCGAGCGACGGCAAGGTCATCGGCACTTACGTCGATGGCGATCAGACTCGCCAAGGCCTGGATATTGCAGGCAAGGCTGGAGATCCCGTGCTGGCGGCTGCTGCCGGCGAGGTTGTCTACAGCGGCAACGGGTTGATCGGTTACGGCGAGCTGATCATCGTCAAGCATAACGCCAGCTTCCTTTCCGCCTATGGACACAATCGCAAGCGGCTCGTCAAGGAAGGCCAACATGTCGCCGCCGGCCAGGAAATTGCCGAAATGGGCTCTACCGCCAGTTCGCGCGACGAATTGCATTTCGAGATTCGCAAGAATGGCAAGCCGGTGAATCCGCTCGATTACTTGCCGGCGAGGTGACGTTTTTCGAGGTGGTTCGGCGTACCGCGCGGGAGGCGCGAGGGTGTTGGGGCGAAATGCAAGAAATGCTCAAAACCCTTGGTGTTTCGCTGCGCTGTTGCGGGCAACGGACGGCGTAATCAAGCGCTCATCCTTCCAGCTAAAGCTGGAATGACGAGCTTGGTGAATCGGCGGTTGGCCCTCAGCCATCAGGCCTCGTAGTATCCTGCACACATGAATGTGCGCAAGCCGGTTGAAGACCTCGATTCAGACGATCTGCTTGAATTGGTGGATGCAGTGGAACCGCACGACGATGCGGCGCGCAATTCCACCAGTGCTTATCTCAAGGAAATCGGCCTCATTGCATTGCTCAGCGCCGATGAGGAACTGGAATTGGGACGGCGCGTGACTGCCGGTGACATGGAAGCGCGGCGTCAGATGATCGAAGCCAATCTTCGCCTCGTCGTTACCGTCGCACGTGGTTACGTCGGGCGCGGTGTGCCCCTGCTGGATCTTATCGAGGAAGGC